>NZ_JBEPEH010000065.1:0-50680 GCF_040300725.1 Dactylosporangium sp. NPDC000244 | reverse complement strand
GCTCCTCAGCGGTCAGCTCCAGCACCGCCAACTTCGGACCACGACCGTCACCCATACCGTCAATCTATCAACGAATCAGCGACTCGGAGCACTAGGTGGCAGCGGGCACACAGGCCCGCGGCGACGCCGCGCTGGTCGCAGCCCGGGCAATTCTGCCACCGCCGCGGCGGCAGTCCGGCGTCGGCCGCCGTGCAGATGGCGCACCGCGGATCGTCCGCGGTGCCGCCGTGCATCGGCAGCACCTCGCCGCACCCGCCGCACCGGCGTAGCCGGGCGGTGCACGCCCGGCAGCGCAGGCGTCCGGTCAGCACCGACCGTTTACACGGCGCCGTCCGCCCGCACAACGCACAGACACCGACGGCGATCGGTCGTCAGGACGAGCACCTCGGTCCGTCAGCGGTGCGAACGCTAACCGCCCGGGTGCGGCCACACCCCTTGCACGGCTCGCCCCGGCCTGGCTCGCGGCGGCGGCACGTCGAGCAGATCGGCCGGCCTTCGGCGTCGCGGCCGTGCACCTCGCGGACCGGTCCGCAACGGATGCACGGCACGGCGCGAAGCTGGTCGCAGCGCGGGCAGATGCGCACCCCCTCGTACCACTTCTGCAGCCGCACCACCCGGCCGCAACGGGGGCAGGCCGGCCGGGCGGCACCCGCGACACCCGCCTCGATCAGCGAACTCACGAACCGTGGCACCGCCCACATGGCTGAGGCCGCACCGTCACCATGCAGCACCGCCGGACTGCCAACCGCGCACCGTAGGACTGGGTTTCCGCTGTTCCCAGACCCCGTCGTCGCCGATTCTCTCCGCGACCGGCTGATCGGCAACAGCAGACAACTTTGGGGCCGCTTCTCGTCGGTGGTGCTTGCACGGGGTTCGAGGCAAGCACTACCAAGGGATGACGACTCGTACGCCCCGCTTTGGCCACGGGAGCTCTCCTGCCCACGATCAGTCGATCGCACTTGTGGAGCTCCCGCCAGGGGGAGACGGCTCGGCGCCGGAGGTGCGACGCTACGCCATCTACAGCTCTAGGGTCTGTTCAATGTCGCGCAGCTGGTGGCGGGCCATGGCGAGATTCGCACGTCGCCTGTTCAAGGCCAGATACACGAACAGGTCGCGGCCTGCACGCCTGGCCAGTGGCCGAATCAGGTGGTACTGCTCGCCCAGTGTAATGAGGATGTCTTCAATGATGCTCTGCTCGCCAAGCATTTCCTGAGCGCGGAGCGTGGTCCGGACTACGTCGGAGTTGCCGGCCGCTGCGACGGTGAGGTCGAGGTCTCTGCCTCCGCCGGCGGTGCCGAGTGCCATTCCGCTGGTGCAATCGACGACGGCTGCACCGATCGCGCCTTCGATCTGCATTGCCGCTTTGAGGGCGACGTCCAGGTCGGGCATGCTGAGCCTCCAGTCGCTGTGGCGCTGTCCTGGGCAGGACTAGTTGACCTTGCTCGCTGACGGTCGGTGGGCCAGTGTCACCTGCGAGCTAAAGCCCGCCGGCGGCACCTTGGCCCTGTGCGCAATCTCTATCGGTGTGCTTGGTGGGTTGCCGGACACGGTGGTGCTAGGCGGCGGCAAGCGTCGGATCTGTTGGTATATCAGCACGACTTGCCGCTATTCGCAACTGCTAACATTCCGAAGTACGCTGATGGGGGGCCTGGCCCGTGCCTTGCGGAACGTTGCCCGGCGTGCGCGAAGCGCGAGTCGCTGGTGCTGGCTCGCCATCCGGCGGTTCCAGGGCGCTGCATCGGCGGCGACGCGAGGCGCTCTACCTGCGCTCTCGTCGTGGGGCGGCTTGACGATGACTTGCTAGACTTCGTATCGGGTTGTACCGCTGCCCATGAACAAGCTGACGGTGGCCCGTTGGTCGGACCGCGTCCAAGCGCCGCGAAGGGGTGAATGTGGCAAGCCCGCCGCTGTATCAGCTGAAGGCCGAATTCTTCAAGACGCTGGCTCACCCTGCCCGCATCAGGGTGCTGGAATTGCTCAGTGAACGGGAACATGCAGTATCGGAGATGCTGCCCGAAGTCGGAATCGAGCCAGCGCACCTGTCGCAGCAACTGGCCGTGTTGCGTCGGGCCAACCTCGTCGTGTCCCGCAAGGAAGGCTCAACGGTTTTCTATGCCTTAACCAGCCCTGACGTGGCTGAGCTGCTCGCTGTGGCTCGGAAGATCCTGACAGGCGTTTTGTCTGGCCAGGCTGGACTGCTGGCAGATCTCCGCGCATCGGCCTCACTGCCTTCGACGAGGTAGTGGCGGTACGGAGCGCCCGGTATGCCCTGTGGCGCTCAAGGTGACGCAGGTCATCGCATCAGCCCCCGGGGCCTGTGTCGTCCGTATCGACCGTGTGGACCGAGAACTCGACCGCACGGTTATTTCGGCGCGTTGCGGCGACACAGCATCGCGCGTGAATCGACTGTCGGTGAGATTGCCATCCTCCGGCGGCTATGACTTCGCGTTGCCGCAGGAGGCGTGTCGATGCCACGCCCCTACGAGACATGGCTTCCTGTCAGCGGGTCTGATGCCTGCTCCGTCGCCGCGGCGGGCTGCCGCCGAAACGGCTGCGGCCTTATCGGCGCGCAGGTATCTGCCAACGGCTCGGCGTCAAGGTCCGATTGCGCCCGATCCGTTGCGCCGGTTGAGGTGCAGGGCGTTGCCCACCGGTACCTGGTGAAGCTGGTAAGGGCTTCACCGTCGTGGCCACCGAGGCCGGAACGACACTCCCACCGCTAGCACGGCATTCCACGACATCAGCGGCGTCATCACGCGCATCAGTGACTTCCAAGGCATGATCGCATCGGCGGTCGAGCAGTAGTCCGCAGCTGGCGAGATGCATCGCGGCGACGGGGGAAGCCGCCCTGGCGTCGGGGCTGTCGGCGAGGGTGTCGACGCGCTGGCCGCGGCCGCCGGCCGTTGAGAGCCACTGCGATTGGACTGTGCGCCGGCCCAGACGCCGGGAGAGCTTCAGGTTCTGATCTGCCCATGCCGTGGTCGCTTCGAGGAGATGCCGATGGCGGCGGTCCTCGTGCACCGCAAAGCAGGCAGTTAACGAATGTACAATATTCGCAACTGCTAAAGTCGTTGCTCGCGAAGCGGAGGGGCGGGGTGGGCGATGCTGGCGCGTGCGTTCTTGGTGGCTATGGTGCGGACAGCGGAGTCGGCGGTGTCGTTGCGAGATAGAGGGCCAGTTCCGTCAATGCACAGCAGGCCCGGTGCTGCCGAACCGTTAATGGTTGAACCGTCGGTGCTGCACCTGGCGCTGGCCGGCCACGGCGGGCTGTCGGTTCAGGTGCAGGCGGGCGGGTTCGACTGGTGACCGCTGAGACGCTCCGGATGGCCACTGCGCGGTTGACCGGTCTACTGCCGAAGCGGTCGGATTGGGAAGCGGTGCGACGTAGCCCGCGCGCCGATCTCGTTGCTGGGCTGACAGTGGCTGTGGTGGCGTTGCCTTTGGCGTTGGCTTTCGGTGTCACGTCTGGGCTCGGTGCGCAGGCCGGACTGGTCACTGCCGTGGTGGCTGGTGCGGTCGCCGCGGTGTTCGGGGGGTCGAACCTCCAAGTGTCCGGGCCGACCGGCGCGATGACCGTGGTGCTGGTGCCGGTGATTCAGCAGTTCGGCGCGGCTGGTGTGTTGATGGTTGGCGTGATGGCGGGTTTGGTGCTGCTCGGGTTGGCGGTGGCGCGCCTCGGTCGGTACGTGCGATATCTGCCCACGCCGGTGATCGAAGGCTTCACTGCGGGGATCGCGATTGTGATTGCCCTGCAGCAGGTGCCGGCGGCCTTGGGTGTCGCCGATGCGCATGGCGAGAAGGTATGGGCGGTCGCCGGTGACGCGCTGGCACGGTTCATCCACCACCCTCATGCTGCTTCCGTCGCGGTTGCCGTTGGTGTTGCGGCGGTGATGTTGCTCGGCGCGCGGTGGCGTCCCGGGGTGCCGTTCTCGCTGCTGGCGGTTGCGGCGGCAACCGCGCTGGCTGAGTGGGCACCGATTCGGCTGACGCGAATCGGTACCCTCCCGGCCGGATTGCCGGCGCCATCGTTGAAGTTTCTGGATCCCGCAGCTGTCGGGACGCTGTTGCCGTCCGCGTTGGCTGTCGCGGCCTTGGCCGCGCTGGAGAGCCTGCTGTCGGCGACAGTGGCTGACGGGATGAGCGTTGGTGAACGGCATGACCCAGACCGGGAACTCTTCGGCCAGGGATTGGCGAATCTGGCTGCCCCGGTGTTCGGCGGTATCCCGGCGACCGCCGCGATCGCCCGGACGGCGGTCAACGTCCGAGCCGGGGCGCGGTCGAAGCTGGCGTCACTCACCCACGCGGTGGCGCTCGCCGCGATCGTCTTGGCCGCAGCGCCGCTAGTGTCCCGGATTCCGCTTGCCGCCCTGGCCGGGGTGTTGCTGGCTACGACCGTGCGGATGGTCGAGGCCAGCGCCCTGATCGCCTTGGCCCGATCGACGCGCGGCGACGCTGTGGTGCTCGCCCTCACCTTGGTAGTGACGGTCGTCTTTGACCTGGTCACGGCCGTCTTGGTGGGCATCGGTGTGTCGGTTGTGCTCGCGCTGCGGGCGGTGGCACGTACTGCCCGGCTGGAGCAGGTTCCTTTGGAAGCTGGTGATCACAGCGCCGAAGAGCATCAACTGCTGGTGGAGCATATCGTCGCGTACCGCCTCGACGGTCCGCTTTTCTTCGCAGCCGCCCACCACTTCCTGATCGAACTGTCCGAGGTCGCCGACGTCCGTGTGGTGATCCTGCGGATGTCGCGGGTGTCCACGATTGACGCGACCGGCGCCCGCGTTCTGGGTGACGCCATCACCCGTCTGCAGCGGCGCGGGACCACCGTGCTGCTGTCAGGTATCGTGGCCGGCCACGACCAGGTACTTGCGACGCTGGGCGTCGCCGAGCAACTGCGCCGTGAAGGGTTGATCTTCCCGGATACGCCGTCCGCGATCAAATACGCCCGCACGCACCTCATCGGGCTGGCCTCCATTCGATGAGCCGATGGTCGGCGAGGCCAGCAGTACGGCCTTGAAGCTCCGGATGACTCAAATCTCAGGAGAAGATTCGCTTTCTAGTCGATGAGGGCCGAGGTTGGGAGCGGTACGAGCAGCTCGCCCAGGGCGGCGACGGCACCGGGTCATGACTGCCGCACCGTGGCGCGCGGGTCGCACCTGGCCCGGTAGAGCACCGCAGCGTGCCCAACGCGCCCGCACGTGTCCCCGGCCGAGCGCCTTCGTCCCTGTTGAGGACGATGACCTGGCACGAGGTGACGAGCGCGTCTGCCGTGATCTGTGATGCGTCGTTGAGCATCTGCACGAGCGGCGCGCCAGGTCCGGAAGCGTTGATGTACGCGAGAAAGCGCTCCGCTGTCGGGCTGCCGCCGCACGGGAGGTCGGGCGGAGCGGACGGCGCTGCATTTGACGCCGTACGGGCATGAGGCTCGGCGGCCCGGGTGTGACCCGATCGCATCGTGGCAGACCGTTGGGGCGGATCCGGCCAGCCGACGCATCCGCAAACGGCACGCCGGTCGTCGGCGACGAGCCCGGGGCGGCCGGCGCGCTGCTACCGGCCCGCTCCGTCCGGAGCTGCCGCGGGACTTCGCCGCCGAGCTCAGGGCGCGGTTCCAGACGCTGGAGCGCACGCCGCTGGTGTAGGCGAACTTCCCGCCCGCGTTGGTGCACCGCCCGCTCGGCCGGCGGTAGTCCCGGTGTGCCCCGGTATGGTTCACGAGGGTGGGTCGGCGGAGGTGTATGCGGGCAGCGGGAGCGGCTCGTCGCGCAGGTATGCGCGCAGCAGCGCGACGTACTCGTCTGGTTGACCGCTTTCGAGGTTGTGTCCGGTGTGTGGTAGGTACACCAGCGTCGCCTGCTGGAATGTGCGCCGGTACTCATATGTCTGCGCCCACGGCACGAAGTCGCATTCGCCGCGCATGATGAGGGCCGGCACCTGCAGCTGTCGCAACGCCGGCCGGGGGTCTGGCACGTGCGCGAAGTCCTCGACTGTCAGCTGATTGACGTAGTACCCCTGGTGGTTGTCGTGGACCTTCGCCGGTGGCCCCCCTGGGCAGTTGGCGGCGTCCTTGCCCAGCACCGCGACGGTGTGCAGCAGCGCGTCGGCCTCATCGTCGCCGACGAGGGCGTGCGCCGCGTTCGGGTTGACGGTCTGCAGGATCGACGCGGCGATGACACGCGGTGAGCTGAACAGGTCGTCGCGGCGCTTGCGCTGTTCTGCGGTGAGCCGGGCCCACGGGTCGCCGCCCCCGCCGTCCGGGTAGGCGCCCGGCCAGATGGGCCCGGGGGAGGTGAAGACGGCCCGCGCGACGTGCTGAGGGTGCGCTGCGAGGTATTGCGCGGCGAGCGAGCCGCCCCACGACTGTCCGATCAGTATGAGCCTGTCGGCGCTGAGCGTCACGCGGATCGCGTCGAGGTCGGCGACCTGCCGGGCAACGGTGTATCCGGTCACGTCGTCGAGCCGGGTGGAGCGGCCGGCGCCGAGCTGGTCGTAGGCGTACACCTCGAAGCCGTCGGCCGCGAGCGTTGTGCCGGCCGCGGGCATGCCTTCGCCAGGGGTGCCGGGGCCGCCGTGCAGGAAGATCACCGGCGCGGGCCGGGGCGCACCCGTGGCGGCGGCGTGGACGTAGGCGATGCGAGACCCGGTCGGCAGGTTCCAGAACCGCACGCCGGCAGGCGGCGCCGGGGCAGCGGGGTGCGGCCCGGGCCGGAACACGGTCACCGTGGCGAGCCCGCCGACGGCGACGGCCACGCCGGCCGCGAACAGGGTCGCCGCACGCCGCTGTCGCCGGCGTCCGAGGAGCGCGAACGCTGGCCGGGCCAGCAGGTAGGCGACGGCGGACAGGGCGACAAGCCCGGCCGCGCATAGCAGCGGGATCCAGGCGGTAGCGGCGGCGGTGGCGAAGAAGCCGGCGGCGCCCGCGGTCGCGGCGGCGACGACGGCCACGGACAGCAGCACGCCGCCGGCGCAACGGCGAAGCAAGGTACGGACCATGAGGATCATGTTGAGCGGCCGGCCGGGCGTTCTCGTCGTGCCCGCGGATGGGATGCCCGGGGCTGGCACCCCCTCTTTCGGCGGGGGCCGGCCCCCGCCGAAAGCCTGCCCGTACGCTCGATGCATGGGTCAGTGGGCGCCGGCGTGGCGCGACCTGCGAGCGCCGGCGGCGGTCGTCCTGGCGCAGGTGCTGTGGTGGCCGCTGGGGCCGTGGTGGTTCGGCGTCGCCCTGGACGCGCGCCCGCTCGCCGGGGTCTGTGCGGTCGCCGTGGTCGCGTTCGGTGCGCTGCTGTACCGGCACCGCGCGCCCGAGCTCGCGCTGCTGTGTGCCGTGCTCGCCACGGCGCTGAGCGCGGGCCTCGCCACGGTCGCGGTCGCCGGCCCGGTCGCGGTGGTGCTGACGTCGTACGGGCTCGTGGTGCACCGTACCGCGGTGGTCTCGGCGGTCGGCGTCGCGGCCGCGGTGCTCGGGCTGGCCGTGGCGGCGGCCTTGCACGGTGCCTCGCTGCGGGCGACCGCCGGTGCCGCGCTGTTGCTCGGCGCCGTGGGCGGCGCGGTGTGGGCGGTCGGGCGGCTGGGGCGGCGGATCCGCGTCGACCGGGACGCGGCGGCGGCCTTCCGGTCGGCTTCGGACGCACTCGGGCCGTTCGCGGCGGCGGAGGAACGCCGTCGACTCGCCGCCGAACTGCACGACGTGGCCGCGCACCGCCTGACCGCGATCGTCGTGTCTGCCGGTGCGGCGCTGCGTCTCGCGGACCCGGCGCTGCGGAAGGAGGCGGTCGAGCACGCGGTGCACGCCGGGCGGCAGGCCGTCGAGGACCTGGACCGCCTGGTCGTGCTAACGGAGCCGGACCACGAGGCCGGCATCGCGGCAATCGACGCGCTGGTGGCCCGACACCCGTCGGTCCGGTACGAGCACACCGCGGCGGCCCTGTCGCCGGACGTCGCGGGCCTGGCGTACCGGATCGTCCGCGAGGCGCTGACCAACATCATGCGGTATGCCGAGGGCGCCGCGACGACGGTCCGGATCGCGGCCAGCGAGGGCTGGGTGAGCGTCGACGTGCTCGACGGCGGCGGCGCCTCGGCCGCCGGTGACCTCGGCGCCGGGCGAGGCCTCGCCGGGCTGCGCGCCCGCGTCGAGGCGGTCGGCGGGCGCCTGGAGGCTGGACCGGCCGGACCGGGCTGGCGGGTCCATGCGCGGCTACCGACCCGCTCGGACCCGGCACCGGGCGCCCCGGCGTTGCACGTGGCCGGCGGGGTGATCCGGGACCGTGCGCTGGTCGTCCTCGCGCTCGGCCTGTCGATGGGTGCGGTGCTGTTGCCGAGCGGGGACGACCCGGATCCGCTGGCCGCGCCCGTGCCGGGGATGCTGCTGGTCGCGCTGCTGACCCTGCGCGCGCTGCCGCTGGCGTGGCGTCGGCTCGCGCCCGGCCACGCGCTGAGCGCGGCGCTGGCGATCCTGCTCGCCTGGCTGGGGTGTACCGCGGCGGGGTGGACCCGGCGGGACCCGGCCGAGACGTTCCTGTGGTGCTGGTGGGTCGAGCTCGCGCTGGTGTACGCAGTGGCTGCCTATCGGCCCGCGAACCGCTACGCGCTCGGTGCGCCGCTGGCGGTGGCCGCCGTCGGCGGCGTAGCGCTGGGCGCCGGCCCGGACATCACGGGGAACCGCATCGCGGCCGCGGCCGTGCTGGCGGCCATCCTCGGGGCTCCGTTGATGGTCACGTGGCTGGTGGGGAGGTTTGTGGCGGCGCGTCGGTCGCGGCAAGCCGCAGCCGAGCAGCGCGAACGGGAGGCTCTGCTGCGCCGGGCGGAGAGCGCCGCGCGGCACGAGCGGTTCCGCATCGGGGATGGGCTGCGCCGCAGCGCACGTGGGCACGCGCTGTCGGCGGTCGCCGCGGCCGAGGCCGGCCGGCTGGACGAGGTCGCCAAAGAGGCCCGCGCCGGCCTGCATGCGCTCCGGAAGCTTCTTCAAGGGCTGCCGGAGGACTCGCCTGATCCACCACCGGCGGTGGCCGCTCTGGCCGACCTGGCGGCGCGGCGCCGGTCCTCGCTGCGCTACCTTGGCGCGCCCCGCCCACTGCCGGCGCCGCTGGAGGTGGTCGCGCACCGTGCCGGCGAGGCGCTCATCACTGACGGTGCGACGGTCGTCGTGACGTACGCCAACAACGGCCTCGGCATGGAGGTTCGCCGCCGTCCGCCCCCGGGCCGCGACCTGATGCGGCCGCTGCGGCACCTGGTGGACGCCGCCGGCGGTTCCGTGACGCTCGACACCGACCGCACGACGGTCCGCGTCTGGTTGCCGGAGACGCTGCGATGATCCGCGTGATCGTTGCCGACGACCAGACGGTGGTGCGGGCCGGCATCGCCGCGATCCTCGACGCCGAGCCCGACATGACCGTCGTCGGGCAGGCCGCCGACGGCGAGGCTGCTGCCGCGATCGCCGCGTCCACCGCCCCCGACGTGGCCATCCTCGACGTGCGGATGCCCGGCACCGACGGTCTCGCGGCCGCCGAGCTGATCGGCCGACGACAGCCGGCGACCAGGATCGTCATGCTGACGACGTTCGGGCTGGATGAGTACGTGTTCGCGGCCCTGCGCGCCGGTGCCGCCGGGTTCCTGCTCAAGGATGCGGAGGCGGCTAAGGTCGTGGAAGCGGTCCGGGTCGTCGCCGCGGGCGAGGCCATCCTCGACCCCGGTGTCACGCGTCGGCTCATCGACCGCTTCGCGACCGGCCCCGGCCCGGCCGACGCCGAGCGCCTGCGCGGGCTGACCGCACGCGAGACGCAGGTGCTGCATCAGGTGGCCCGCGGGCTCTCGAACGCCGAAATCGCGGCGGCGCTCGGGATCAGCACGTCGACGGTCAAGGACCACGTTGCCGTCATCCTCAGCAAGCTCGGCGTGCGCGACCGGGTTCAGGCCACCATCGCAGCCTACGAGGCCGGGCTGATCCGTCCCGGGATCCGGTAGCGGACCGGGGGAGAGGAGGGTCGCCTGGCGCGCGGCGGCAGCCTGCGCCAAGCAAGCGCTTGGCGCAGGCTGGCCGCACGCGGTCCAGCACCAGGCCGCCCAGACCGGCTCCGGCGATCGTGACCGGTGAGGAACATGGCCTGCTCGTATTCGGTGAGCGCGGTTTGATGTCGTCGGGGTGCGCGGCGATGGCGTTGCCCAGTTCGGCGCCGTCGACCAGGGCTGGGTTGGCGCGTCGCCGTTGGGGGCCGCGAGGTGTGCGGCGTCGCCAAGTATCCCTCAGGACTGGGCGGCTGCCGAGCTCGAGCAGTTCATCCCCCAGCAACCTCACTCGCCGTCGTCGTCGTCTCGTGTCCTGAGTCGTGAATTCGCGGCTATCTGTTGTCGTGTTCGGATGCCGAATCCGGTCGCTGCTGCTGCGGTGTTGTCCGATGCTGAGCGCGCGCAGTTGATGGCGTGGGCCCGCCGGTTGCGGACGGCGAATGGGTTGGTGATGCGGTCGCGGATCGTCCTGGCGGCGACTGACGGGTTGGGTAACACAGCGATCGCGCACGAGCTGGGGGTTGCGCTGTCCAGCGCTCGTAAGTTGCGGTCACGCCGGAGGGCGTGGATGCCGAGTTGGTGGGCCGGCTGGTCGAGCAGGCCCGTGCCGCGGGTCTGCAGCTGACCGGCGAAGGTGGTCTGTTGCAGCAGTTGACCAAGCGGGTGATCGAGGCCGCGCTGGACGGCGAAATCACTGACCACCCGGGCTATGACAAGCACGATCCGGCCGGGAAGAACGGCGGCAACTCCCGCAACGGGTCCCGGGCCAAGACGGTCCTGACCGGTGTCGGCGCGGTCGAGATCACCGTGCCGCGGGATGGTGACGGCAGCTTCGGTCCGGGAGCCCAGCCGGCTGGCCCGGGACTGGGCGGGCATCGCCAGCGGCGGCCACCGAGGACAGCGAATCCAATTGCGTGCTCGAAGCGACAGTGAAGGGCCATCAGCGTGGCCACCAGCATCCGACCAATTCTACAACGGTGGTTTGAGACCGTCCGCTTTGATGGTGTCCACTGTGGTCGGTGCGGATCTCGATGCGTGGGTGGCTGGGCTTGATGGGCTGTTTGCACAGGTGGCCGGCCGGTTTGGTCGGGTGGAGCCGCGTCGTCAGGCCAGGGCGTGTCTGACCGGGTTGTTGGCGCCGGCGGAGCGTAAGAACGGCTGGCAGTTGGCCGAGGCGGCCGGGGATACCACGCCGGACAAGATGCAGCGGCTGCTAAACGCAGCTCGTTGGGACCCGGATGGGGTCCGCGATGATCTGCGCGCGTACGTGGTCGAGCATCTGGGTGACCCTGGCGGGGTGCTGATCGTGGACGAGACCGGATTCGTCAAGCAGGGCAACAGATCCGCCGGTGTCCAGCGGCAGTACTCGGGAACGGCGGGGCGGGTGGAGAACTGTCGGCTGGCCGTCTTCTGTGCCTATGCCACCGTGAATGGCTGGGCGTTGATCGACCGGGAGTTGTACCTGCCCAAGTCCTGGACTGATGATCGGCCGAGGATGGACGATGCCGAGGTTCCGGCCGAGTACGAGTTCGCCACCAAGCCGGTGCTCGCCGCCCGGATGTTGGGCCGGGCGTTGGATGCCGACACACCAGCTGCGTGGAGGTGACCGCGGATGAGGCGTCCGGGCGCGACTCGAAGTTCCGCCGGTTCCTGGGACTGCGTGGGATCGGCTACGTGGTGGCCATTCCACGGAGCCAGTCGATCCACACCGGATCGGGTACTGCTCGCGCCGACACCCTCGTCGCGGGCGCTCCCGAGCAGGCGTGGAAGCGCCTGTCCGCTGGTGAGGGCTCGAAGGGGCAACCGCCCAGTCGCACCGCGAGTCGGACGACGCCACCCTGCCGGCGCAGAGCCCGGCCGGCGTGGCCAGACCCGAGGTCCTTTCACTCCGTCGCCACAGCTGCGCTGTTTCCAGGCCGGGACGGGCGCGGCGGCGGCGAGGACGTCGGCGCGGGCGCTGCCGCGTTCGGTCGGGATCTTCTGGTTGCTCGGCACGGCAAGGACGTAGCTGACGTGGCGCTGCTGGAGCCACAGCCGGAATTTGCCGTCCTTGCCCGTAGGCCTCGTCGGCGGTGACTCACTTCGCGGGCGGGCCGGCATCCAGTGTGCGGGCGAGCATCCGTAGCCCCAGCGCCGGCTTGGTCGCGAAGCGGACCTCGTCGCCGATCCTGGCCTCACGGCGGCGTTCTTGGTTGTCGCACCAGGTGCGAGGCAGGTACAGCTCCCGGTCCAGCAGTACTCGGCCGTGCGGGCTGGCGTAGGCCAGGAACACGCCGAGCTGGCAGTTCTCGACCCGGCCAGCGGTGCCGGAATACTGCCTCTGGACGCCGGCGGACTTGCTGCCCTTCTTGATGAACCCGGTCTCGTCGACGATCAGCACCCCATCGGGGTCGCCGACCTGACCGGCCACATACCCGCGCAGGTCGTCGCGGACCGTGTCGGCGTCCCAGCGGGCCGCGTTGAGCAGCCGCTGCATCTTGTCCGGAGTCCGGTCACCGGCCGCCTCGGCCAGGGTCCAGCCGTTCTTGTCCGCCAGCGGCGATAGCAACCCGAGCAGATAGCTTCGGGCCTGCCGACGTGGCTCCACCCGACCGAACCTAGGCGCCAGGACCGCCATGAGATCATCACGCCGACATCCAGCCGGGTACCGCGTCGACCGACACGAGCGGCAGTCTACATAGGACGATCAACACTCGTGGCGTGACCCGGATCAAGCACCAAAACCGTTGCTGAGCAGGCAAGACGTCAAGCACGGAAGTCCGGCTGGAGTACTAGACGATCTATTCCAAGGGGTATGGGGCTGCGAACGAAGGCGAGGGCCTCCAGGATCGACGTTGCTGAGCAACGAGACCATGGAGGCCACGTGCACGTCGATCTGGACACCCTCGCCACCGCACTCTACGTGAAGATCGACGACGAACTGAAGGCTTCACCCGAGCTCAGCCCGTACCGGCCGAAGATCGGCATCACGCCACAGATCACCGATGCCGAACTGATCACCGTCGCAGTCCTGCAGGTTCTCCTCGGCCACGACAACGAGAACCGCTGGCTGCGCCGGGCCCGCAAAGACATCGGGCATCTCTTCCCGTACCTACCCAAACAGCCCGGCTACAACAAACGCCTCCGCGCCCTCGGCCACCAACTCACCCACCTCATCGCCATCCTCGCCGCGGACACCGACCTGTGGCAGCACCCGATCCGCATCGCCGACTCCACCCCCGTGCAGTGCGGCACCTCCCGCGAAACCGTCAAACGCTCCGACCTCGCCGGCTGGGCCGGCTACGGCTACTGCGCCTCCCACTCCCGACTGTTCTGGGGACTGCGCCTGCACCTCGTCACCACCGTCCACGGCCTGCCCGTCGCGTTCGCCCTCACCAACCCAAAGACCGACGAACGTGACGTCCTCATCGATCTGATCTCGTTGCAGCCAAACATGTTCCACCACCCCGATGGACTGATCCTGGTCGTGGACAAGGGCTACCGCGACCGGATCACCGAAACCTGGCTCAACGACAACAACATCGACGTCGTCCGACCCGCATACCACACCGAACCGCCACGCCCCGGCCGGACACTCCTGCGCACCGTCCGGCAGAACATCGAGTCCGTCAACCAAACCCTCAAAGGCCAACTCGACCTCGAACGCCACGGCGGGCGGACCCCCGCCGGCGTCGCTATCCGCGTGCTGCAACGCGTCCTGGCCATGACCGCCGCGATCTGGCACAACTGGCACACCGGCCAACCGACCATGCGATCTCTGATCGCCTACGACCACTAAGAGTTCCTAACAAAGTCGGACAACGTGTCGGTACGTGATGATGCAGGTGGCGAGGCCGAGGAAGGCTTCGTGGATGTCGTCGCGGCGTTCCCAGCGGATGCGGAGTCGTTTCATGCCGTGGTACCAGGCGATGGTGCGTTCGACGACCCACCGGTAGACGCCGAGTCCGGAGCCGTGGGGTGTGCCGCGGCGGGCGATGCGGGGCTTGATGCCTTTGGCGTGTACGGCTCGGCGGTACTTGTCGTGGTCGTAGGCGCGGTCGGCGAACACCTCGTCGGGGCGTTGGCGGGGCCGACCGCGGCGGCCTCGGACCGGTGGGATCTTGTCGATCAGGGGCAGGAGTTGGGTGACGTCGTTGCGGTTGCCGCCGGTCAAGGAGATGGCCAGGGGGATGCCGGCGCCCCCGGTCAGGAGGTGGTGCTTCGAGCCCGCGCGGGCGCGGTCGACCGGGCTCGGACCGCTTTTGGGCCGCGGCGAGCGGCGCGGACGTGGGAGGAGTCGATGACGGCTCGGGACCAGTCCAGCTTCCCCGCGCCCTGCAGTTCGGCGAGCAGGAGTTCGTGCAACTGCTGCCAGACCCCGGCGCGGTTCCACTCCTCCAGACGCCGCCAGCAGGTCATTCCGGAGCCGAAGCCAAGCTCTTGGGGCAGGAACTCCCACTGGATCCCGGTGTGCAGCACGAACAAGATCCCGGACAACACCTGCCGATCCGGGATCCGGTTCCGACCGGGACGCCGCGGATCGCGTGGGACATGTCTGGGCAGCAACGGCTCGATCCGCTGCCACAACCCATCTGGCACGATCCACGGCGGCTGCTCACCACGCCGCACAGCCCAGCATGATAGACGATCCTCCACAAAGGACACCAGCGGGTCATCGACCATCTTTGTTAGGAACTCTAAAACCTTGGAATAGATCGTCTAGGTGGCTGGCCAGATCCTGACCAGGTAGCGTTCGATGCCGGCGATGCGCTGCCAGGCGGCGATCCATTCATCGCGGTCGGCGGCTACGGTCTCCTGCTCGACCTGACGGGACTGGTGCAGGTATTCGGCTCGTCCGGCATGGTCGAGTGCTACGTGATAGCTGCCGGGACCTGCGCCGGCGTCGATGTCGGTCTGCGGACCGGCCGTCACCGGTCCGTGCCGCCGGTGCGGGACAGGGAATCGACGCAGCCAGGCATCCGCCAGGTCCGGCGTTCAGCGGTGCTCAGTGCCGTCCGTGTTGTTCGTGGCGGCCAGGTCGAGCATGGTGATGGCTTCGGTGAGCTCGTTGGGGCCCGGGTGGCCCCGGTCGGCGAGGTCCGCGAGACTCCAGGCCAGACGCAGGATGTGGGTGGCGCCGCGGGCCGATACGGTCCCGGCGGCACGCGCGTCGCGCAGCGGCGCCAGGTCGGCCGAACGGATGCGGGCGACACTGCGCTGGAGGATGGCGTCGTGGTTGGGTGGCCGTGACGTGGGGTGTCAACGGGCCGCTGAGGCGGCTCGGGCGGCGGCCACGCGGGCGGCGACGACCGTGGACGGCTCCCCATGGCCGAGCGGCTGCTCCGGCCCGGCCGGCAGGGCTGTCCGGATTTCGGCCTGGTCCAGCAGCGGCAGCAGCCGGTGCAGATATCGGCGGCGCCGGGCCGGTCGTGGTGTGGCCGCCGGGGGCGAGGTTGCGTTGCTGCGCAACGACCTGGGCTCGTTCGGTGCGAAGCTGAGTGATGTCGTCGCCGGCTCCTGGTTCGTGCAGGTGACCCGGCTGCGCAGCGCGAATGAGCATTTCCGGCAGGAGGGCGTGCATCCGAATCCGGCAGGCTGGGACGCCCTTTCGGTCTTCATTCAACCGCAATTCCTAGGTGTTTAAAAATAGCTTTCAGTAATACTGACGTGCTGGCTGAGGTGCTGTGAACGCTCCCGGATTGTCGGTGCTCTGCGTAGTCGAATGCCGACGGGAGCGCCTGCCGATACGTACAGTCGCGATGTACGGTTCGGTCGGGTGGTCGTATATTCGCAGGTAGATGCGCCCCTAACTTCATATACGATGGGGTATTTACGTTAGAGTGGCTAATGTCTGATTTATGAGTATGTGCTGATGGAGCACGTAACCTCCCGACGTACGGTGATCTTTCGTGGTCAACGGCCGCTGCCCTATTTCCCGAATCTTCTTGACGCAGATTTCGCACATTGACGTTCGTCCCCGTCGATCCGTAGGGTCTGCCTTCACTTATCGGCCCTAAACGGGGAGGTCGCCGATGCGCCATGTCCTGTGGCGTCATCATCCAGGCTCGATCACGCAGGTCGGCAGATTCTGCCGCCGAGGAAGTGGTCGCCTGCTCAACTACGCCATGCCGGTCCTGCTCGCGGCGTCGCTCGTCACCGCGATCGCCGCGCCGGAGCCCGCGGTCGCGGCACCGCCCGCCAAGCCGGCCTGCCCGGCCGGTCGCCCGGACCGGGTGTCGGCGTCCGCGGCGGCCCGGCTGTGCGGCGCGAAGGTCGAGGTGACCGGCGAGAAGTCCGAGACGCTCCAGTTGTGGGCGAACCCGGACGGCACGCTGACCGCCGACCAGAGCGCCGGCCCGGTCCGGATGCGCGACGCGAAGAACGGCTGGATGACCGTCGACCCGGCGCTGCAGGCGGACGCGGACGGCGGCGTGTCGGCGAAGGCCCACCCGCGCGGGCTGAAGCTGGCCGGTCAGTCCGGCGACGGCGAGCACGAGGTGGTCCGGCTCGGCTCCGGCGACGACGCGGTCGGGCTGCTGTGGCAGGGCCGGTTGCCGAAGCCGCGGATCGAGGGCACGAAGGCGACCTACGCCGACGTGGCCGACGGCGTGGACCTGGTGATCGAGTCGACCCGCGGCGGCTACGAGCAGTACTACGTGGTCAAGACCCGCGAGGCGCTGTCGCGGTCCGGGAAGCTGACCCTGAAGTTCCGCTCGCCCGGCCTGACCGCGACCCCCGACGGGCACGGCGGGCTGCTGTTCAAGGACAAGAAGGGCCGCGAGGCGGGCCGGATCCCGCAGCCGGCGATGTGGGACGCCGCCCGGGGCGAGCACTCCCTGGACCCGCTGCACGTCGGCGCGGTGGGGCTGGCCGCGAGCCAGCGCGGACGGGACATCACCCTCGAGCTGACGCCCGACCCGGCGCTGCTGGCGATGAAGGACCTGACGTTCCCGATCACGATCGACCCGTCGGTGACGCTCACCTTCGACACGTTCGTGCAGAACAACTTCACCACCGACCAGTCCGGCAGCAGCGAGCTCAAGCTCGGCTACTCCGACGACGGTGGCTCGTTCACGGCCCGGTCGTTCATCAACTGGGACACCGCGTTCCTGTCCGGCGCCCAGGTCAACTCGGCGACGGTCAACCTGTGGGAGACCCACTCGTGGTCGTGCACCGCCGCGACCTGGGAGATCTGGACGACCTCGGCGGCCGGGACCGGCACGCGGTGGAACGCGCAGCCGACGTGGTACGCGCCGCAGGGGTCCTCGACGCAGACCAAGGGCTACAGCTCCGCGTGCAACGACGGCTGGGTCTCGGCGAACGCGACCGCGCTGTTCCAGACCGGCGCCGGCAGCGGCTGGGCCACCACGACGATGGGGCTCAAGGCGCAGAGCGAGACCAACCACAACGGCTGGAAGAGGTTCTCGTCCGCGCAGGGCAGCAACCCGCCGTACGCGACGATCACGTTCAACGCCACCCCGCAGGTCACCAGCCAGTCGACCGACCCGTCGACGGAGTGCGTGTCCGGCGCGAACCGGCCCTACGTGCGCACCGTGCAGCCGAAGCTCCGCGCGCAGGTGACCGACCCCGAGGGTTCGCCGGTGTCAGCGACCTTCGAGTGGTGGACCACCGGCGGGGCCATGATCGGCTCCACGACGGTCGGACCGCAGGCCTCCGGCACGAGCTTCGAGGCGACGGTACCGGCGGCCGCGTTCACCAACGGCGGCACGTACTCGTGGCGGGTGCGGGGCACCGACGGCGGCACGACCGGCGCCTACGGGTCCTGGTGCGAGTTCACCGTCGACACCGGTGAGCCCGGCAGCGCGCCCGGCGTCTCGTCGCCGACGTTCCCGGCCGGCGCCTGGACCGGGCAGCTGACCGGCTACACGGCGAGCACCGCGGCCACCCCGTACGTCAACGGCACGACCACGGTCCCGCTCAGCGGCGACGACGCCGTCGGGCAGATCACGCTGCCGTTCCCGATCACCTACTACGGCCAGACCTACTCGACCGCCTGGGTCGACACCAACGGCATGCTGTCGTTCGTCAACCCGAACGGCTCCCATCCCGACGACATCGTGCCGCTGCCGAACAGCGCCGCCCCCAACGCGGCGGTCTACGTTTTCGCGCAGGACCTGATCGTCGACGCTTCGGCGAGCATCCGCACCGCGACGCTGGGCACCGCCCCGAACCGGCAGTTCCTCGTCGAGTGGAACAACCCCTACCAGTTCGGCAACACGTCCCGCCGGCAGAACGCCGAGGTGCTGTTCTCCGAGACCTCCGGCACTGTCACCCTGAACTACTCCGGCATCGACAACGCCTTCGAGCAGGGCTCCGCCGCGCTCGTCGGGGTCGAGAACGGTGACGGTACGACCGCCACGCAGTACTCCTTCCACACCCCTTCGCTGAACAACGACACCGCGGTCGTGTTCACCTACAATGCCGGCACGGCCCCGGTCTCGGCCGGCACCGCCGCGAACTTCACCTTCACCCCGGCCGGCGTCACCGACGTCGCGTCGTACCAGTACGGCGTGGACACCAACCCGCCGACCACGGTCGTCAACGCGCCCAGCCTCGGCGCCAACGCCACCGTGTCGATCACCCCCGACTCGGACGGGCCGCACACCCTCTACGTGCGCTCCCAGGACCGCGCCGGCAACCAGTCACCGATCACGGCCTACCAGTTCAACGTCGGTCACGGCGGCCTCACCAGCCCGAAGGCCGGCGACATCACCGCCGGCAAGGTCGCCCTCACCACCACGGCGAGCCCGGCCGCGACCGGCGTCAGCTACCAGTGGCGCCGCGCCGACACCGACACCTGGCAGACCATCCCCCTCGCCGACGTATCCCTCGCCGCAGGCGGCGGTGCCATTACCTGGCCGCTGACCAAGACCTCCGGCCAGTTCCCCAAGCTCAACTGGAACCTCGACACCACCGTCAACGCCGCCGAGGCCGGACCTGACCCGCTCGACGGACCGCTGCAGGTCCGAGCGCTGTTCACCGGCGGTGCCTCCGCCCCGGTGAAGATCAGCTTTGACCGCAACCAGGCCAGCGCGGCGACCAGCGCCGTCGGCCCAGGCACGGTCAACCTGCTCACGGGCAACTACACGCTGAGCGACACCGACGTGTCGGTCGACTCTTACGGTTCGGACCTGACTGTCACCCGGGCGTTTAACACCCGCCGGCCGGCGGCAGTGGACAAGGCGGGCATGTTCGGTCCGGGCTGGGTTTCCGGCGTCGTGGTCGAGGAGGCCGAGGCGCCCTACACGAACCTGACGGTGACCGGCTCGCTGGTCCAGGTCGGCCTGCCGGGCGGTGACACGCTCGGCTTCACCCAGAAGACGTCCACCGCGTCGGCGAAGACGTACGACTCCGAGACCGGGCTGGAGCAGCTCGCCCTGAGCTACGCCACCTCTGGCGACGCGTACACGCTGCGCGACTACGACGGCAACGTCGTGCTCTTCACCCGGGTCGCCGGCGCCTCGGCCGGCGTCTACAGCCCGACCGCGGTCAGCACACCCGGCTCCGGCCAGACGACCACCATCGGCTGGGAGAAGGTCATGATCGCCGGCAGCGAGGTGATCCGGCCGACGCGGGCGCTCGCGCCCGTGCCGACCGGCGTCGCCTGCGCCACGCTGGTGAAGGGCTGCCGGGCGCTGGACTTCACTTACGCCACCGCCACCACAGCAACCGGCACCGGCCAGGCCCAGTGGGGCGACTACCTCGGCCGGGTCAGCCAGATCTCGTTCACCGCGTGGGACCCCGACGCGTCGCCCGCCGCCATGCGCACGGTCGTCGTGGCCCGGTACTCCTACGACAGCAACGGCCGCCTGCGCGCCACGTGGGACCCGCGGCTGGACTGGACGGACCCGTCGGTGCACCACCTCGCCGACACGTACGACTACGACGCCGACGGGATCGTCACCACGGTGACCCCGAAGGGCGGCGAGGAGCCCTGGCAGCTGAGCTACACCACCGTCCCCGGCGACCCCGGCAAGGGCCGCCTCGCCCAGGTGAGCCGCTCCGCGCTGACGGCCGGCACGGCCCGGCACACCGTGGTCTACAAGGTTCCGGTGTCCGGAACGGGCTCGGCGTACGACCTGTCGGCCACGCAGACCGCCCGCTGGGGCCAGGCCGAGCAGCCGGTGGACGCCACCGCGGTGTTCACCCCGGCCCAGGTGCCGACCGGCGACCAGGCCGCCGGCACGCTGCCCGGCTCGTACGAGCGCGCGACCGTCACCTACCTGGACCCGAACGGCCGCGCGGTCGACGTGGTCACGCCCGGCGGCCACACGTCCGCCACGTGGTACGACGCCTTCGGCAACACTGTGCGGACGCTGACCGCCGGCAACCGGGCCCGGGCGCTAGACGCGTCGGCCTCGGACACCGCGGCGGCGGAGGCGGCCCTCGCGGCGCGCCTGTCGACCGTCAACGTCTACTCCACCGACGGCCAGGAGCTGCGTGAAACCTTCGGCCCGGAGCACGAGCTCGTGCTCAACAGCGGGGCGGTGGTCCGCGGCCGCAAGCACACGGTCAACGTCTACGACCAGGGCGCCCCGAACACCGGAGGCCCGTACCGCCTGGTGACCACCAGCACCACCACGGCCAGGTACACCGGGGCGGCCGGCACGGACGTCGACGCCGACGCCCGGACCACCACCACCGCCTACGACTGGGCCCTGCGCCTGGCCACCGTCTCCACCCTCGACGCCGGCGGTCTCGCGCTGGCCACCCGCACCACCTACGACGCCGGCACCGGCCTGACCACCTCGGTCACCGCCCCCGCCGGCGGCGCGACCACCAATACCCCGGCGACCCGCACCACGGTGTACTACCGTGCGGGCACCGCCTCCGGGCAGAGCGAGTGCGACAACCACCCCGAGTGGGCCAACCTCGTCTGCCGCTACCAGCCGGGCGGCCAGGCGGCCTCCGGGCCGGAGCTGCCCGTCACGGTGACCACCTACGACCTGTACAACCAGCCGCGCACGGTCGTCGAGAAGACCTCCGGCGGCGTGCTGCGCACCACGACCACCACCTACGACGGCGCCGGGCGGGCCTTCACGGTCGCCGTGACGGGCGCCTCCGGCACCGGCCAGGCCGTCCCAACCCGCCGCAACGTCTACGACGCGGCGACCGGGCGGCACACCCGGACCCAGAGCCTCGACGGGTCGGGCATCGTCACCGCCGAGAACATCCGCGGCTACGACACCCTGGGCCGAACCACCGCCTACACCGACGCCGACGGCAACGCCTCGAGCACCACTTACGACCTGCTCGGCCGCGTCGCCACCACCAACGACGGCAAGGCGACCCGGACGAACAGCTACGACGGCGGCAGCGAGCGCCGCGGCCTGGCCACCGGCGTCGCCGACGCCCAGGCCGGCACCTTCGGCGGCAGCTACGACGCCGACGGCCGCCTGACCGGCCAGACCTGGCCGAACGGCGTCGTCGTGGCCACCGGCTACGACGAGACCGGCGCCGAGCGCTCGATCACCTACACGAAGCCGGGCTGCGGCCAGTCCGACTGCACCCTCTTCACGGAGACCGTCCGCTCGTCCGCCCACGGCCAGCAGCGCGACGGGGGTTCGAGCCTTTCCAGCCAGCGGTACTCCTACGACAACGCGGGCCGCCTGAGCACGGTCAGCGACACGGTGAACAACGCGTGCACGACCCGCGCGTACGCCTACAACACGGCCACCGACCGCACGTCGCTGGCGACCTACAACCCCGGCACCGGCGGCGCCTGCCAGACCACGACCGCCGCCAGCACGAGCACCTGGTCGTACGACACCTCCGGCCGCTTCACCAGCGCCGGCTACGTCTACGACAGCCTCGGCCGCGCCACCACCGTCCCGGCGGTGGACACCGGCAACGCCGGCGGCGGCAACCTCACCGCCGGCTACCACGTGACCGACCTGGTCAGCACCATCACCCACGCCGGCCGCACGACCACCTACACCCTGGACGCGACCGGGGAGCGCATCCGCGGCTGGTCCGACAACGACGGCACGACCACCACGACGAAGACCAACCACTACACCGCCGACACCGACCGTCCCGCGTGGACGGACGAGGCCGGCGGCGCGTGGAACCGCGTCGTGGCGGGGGTCGGCGGGATGGCGGCGCTCACTACCACCTTCGGCGTCACCGACACCGACTGGCAGCTCACCGACCTGCGCGGCAACATCGTGGCGACCGTCCACAACACCGACGCGGGCCTCACCACGGCGGGCGGCTCCACCGAGTTCGGCACCCAGCGCAACGCCTCCGACACCGGCAACCGCCGGTATGGCTGGCTCGGCGCCGAACAGCGGGCGGCGGACACCCCGGCGGGCGTCGTCCTCATGGGGGTCCGGCTCTACCTGCCGACCATCGGCCGCTTCCTGTCGGTCGACCCGGTGTTCGGGGGCAGCTGCGGCCGGTACGACTACACGTGCGCCGACCCGCAGAACAACTCCGACCTCGACGGCCGGGAGAACCGCCCGTCCCGCTATAACCGCTGGAACCCGTGGGCGGGCACGAAAGCCCTGCTGCAGCGCGCCGGCAACCGGATCGCCACCGCCGTCGGGCAGTGGTGGGGCGGCGCCCGCTACGTCTGGAACGCCGGGATGCGGGGCCTCGGCCGGCTCCAGATGTGGGGCGTGGGCAGGATAGGCTGGGCGATCCAGAAGACCGGGCCGTGGACCTGGCGAGACCTGCACATCCGGGCCATGATCGGGTTCCGGTGCGCCGGGATGCATTCGACCACCGGTCCGTACAGCAACTGGACCGCGGTCGGCCGGTTCGCCCAGGGCTTCTTCATGCACGACTGTTGACAGGGGGAGTCCGGTGGAGCGTGCTACGTCGACAACGACACCCGGCATCGGCGCGGAGGCCGTCAAGATGCTGGAGCTCGGGACCTCTACGGGATTGCGCCGGGAGTCCCTGGTGGTGGACTCCGCCGGACTGCTCGATCCGATGACCGTCGCGGCGGCGGGCCTCCCGGCGAGCCTGCGGCAGACGCTGAGCCGCGTCCGGCTGCCGGCGACGACCGTTGCCGGGGCCGCCACCGAGGTGATCATCGGGGCCGACGCCGCGTCACAGCTGCTGCGTGAGCTGCGCTGGTCGGCATCGACGTCGTACCGGGCCCGGCCCGGCCTGGTCCGGTACGACGCGTCGGCCATCGCGGCCGTTCGAGCGACCTTCGACGAGGCGCGGGACGCGGGGGTCGCCTACGCCGGGCCGATCCACCTGGCGGCGGCGCTCCTGCGCGGCGAGCGGGACGACGTCGCCGGGGCGCTGCGCGCGGACCCGGCGTGGCGCGCGTCCGACCGGCCGCACACGCCGCTGGTCGGGCAGCTGCGGGTGGACCGGGAGCTCGAGGAACGCACCGGCGTACCGGGCTGGTTCGACCGGCGGTGGCGGCGCCTCGCGGCCGGCGGCAGCCGGTACGGCGGCGTCGTCGTGGGGCATCTGCTCAGGGAGGTGGTACGGCAGGCCGTCCGCCTCGACGGCGGCCCGGTCACGTCCGGCTACCTGCTGCTCGGGGTCGCGTCGATGGGTGCACAGCTCCGGCTGGCGGGCCGGCACCTGCGCCCGGCGGTGGAGCCGCTCAACGGCGCCCCCGACATGCTGGCCGCGCACGGGCTGACCTTCGAGCATCTGATCGAGGCGCTCCGGGCCCGCCCGTCCACGGGCGACGTCGTCGCGGCCGACCAGATCCGGGAGATCACCGTGGTCGCCGGGCCGGGGTGGACCGGCGAGGTCGTCGACGCCGTCGACCGGGCGGTCGCCCTGGCCGACGGCGCCGGCCATCCTCAGACCGGGGTGTCGCACCTGGTGGCGGCCGCGCTGGAGGACGGCGCCGGCACCGCGGCCGTGCTCGCGCGGGCGCTCGGCGCCGATCCGGCGGCGATCCGCGCCGCCGTCCTGTCCGACCTGAGCCGGGCGGGAGACCGGTCCTGACCGGCGGGCGCTATTGCTGTTCCGTCCTCCGCGTCCTCCGCGGAGGCGGGGGAGCCGGGAGTCCGCGCCCGCCTCGGCCCGTAGCGCTCGTAGGCCAGGCCGCTGACCGTCAGCACCAGCAGCGCGCCCAGCGCCGCCCACATCGGCCAGTGCCCCGGCTGGCCCCGGTGACGATCCCGGTCTTTCCTTGGAACCTCGTGCCCACGTACTTCCCTCGCTCGATCGATGACTATGCGCTTGCTGAGTTCGGTGGCCTGCTGCGTCCCCCTGCGTAGGCATCGGCGTGGAGACGCAACAGTTCGCCGGGCCATGGGCGTCGAACCCTCCGGAAGGCCTCTAGGTGTTGCGACGCCGTTCCAGCAGCCCACGTCACCGTGGCCGCCACAATCCAGCCCGCAGCACTCCAGAGCCCTGATCGCGACAAGCCCAGCCGCAGGAGATCCACCAATGATGCAGCCCCTGAACCAAGCCGCGGCTCAGACGCCGGCGTCACCGAGGCCCTGAGTTCCCCCCCGGTTTGGCGGAGCCTCTCATTAGGGCGGCAGCCGTCTGCGGCCAGGTCAGCCAGCTGCAGCCCCGATCATCAGGTCGAACACGGCCAGGACCAAGGCGTGCATCCGCTCGCCGAGACCGGCCGCCGCCGAGGCTTCGAGCCGGCGGCGGACCCTGGCGTCCGAGCAGCCCGGACCAGCGATCTGCTCATGGCCCGAGCCGTGCACCAGGGCCTCGATGGGAGGCTCGAACACCAGCCGATCTGGAACACGGCGGCGGTCACAGCCCAGCGGATGAGCGGGTCGAAGTCCACCCCGAACGGGTGACGACGCCGGGAAGTCTGCCGCACAAAGGTTCACCAGCGATGATGGAAGCACGCGCGCGGGGACGTCCTGTCGGTCACCGGGCGTAGAGAAGTCCAACGATTGATAGACCCCGTGCCGTTCCCGTCCCCGACATGTCCGGATCGCCCGGACGGGACCTAGTTGCGCGAGTTAGCTCGCGTCCGTCGGTGTCGATCGGATGAGTGTCACGCGGTTGCCGGCCGGGTCGGTGACCTGGGCCTTGACCACCCAGCCGTTGTCGGTCGGCGGCATGACAACGGCGCCGCCGAGGGCTGCGGCCCGCTCGACCGCCGCGTCGAGGTCGTCAACCGCGACGCCGAACACCACGCCGGGCGCGTGCTCGGACTCGACCAGGGCGCCGTCCGGGCCGCCCGGTGGCGTGCGGACCAGGGCGTAGCCGGGCCCCTTCGCGTCGACGTGCCAGCCGAACAGTTCGGCGTAGAAGCGGTGCTGGGCGGGCTCGTTGCCGCCGTGGATGTCGATGTGCACGATCGGGCTGCTCATTGCGATATTCCTCCAATATCCGAGAAATCGGTCAAGTAGCGGGCGAGCCAGCGCAGCGGGGCTGGGTTCGTGCGATACCACCGGAACGTTCCCTGCTTTTCCAACTCGACGAGGCCGGCCTTGCGCAGCACCTTGAGGTGCTCGGACGTGCTCGCGGGCGCCAGGCCCAGGGCGTCGGCGAGCGTCCCCGCCGCTTGGCGGCCGGGGCTGCACAGCCGCAGGATCTCGCGCCGCGCCGGATGCGCGACGGCCCGCAGCAGCTCGTCGACATCCACGACCTCACTATTTCGCCAGTACCCGAAATAGTCAACCGTCCGTGTGGCGAGCCGGCGAAGCATGGCGGTGACAGAACTCGGCGCCTATGAGGGCCGGCCGCGTCCCGGTCGGCAACACCGCCCAGCGGCCCGCGGAACTCGCCTCGCTGCAACCGGGAGGAGCGCATCTACGGATCAGGCGCGCACGACCAGGGTCCGGGCCGCCATGTCGCCGAGGCGTCGGCGGCGCCGCGAGCACAGCACGACGATGAAGCCGACCAGGTAGGCGAAGAGGCCGTCGATGATGCGCAGCAGTGTGCGGATGATGGCCTTGCCGATGCCGGGCGAGGCGCCGGTAGCCGCGTCGACGACGCGGATGCCGGTAACGAGCTTGCCGACCGTGCGGCCGAAGAGTCCCTCCAGGAGCACGTAGTACAGCACCACGAGGAAGAACCACAGGAGGCTGCCGCCGCTCGACAACCGGGTGGAGCTGAAGCCCGAGGCTGTGGTTTCGACACCGGTCACCTCCGCGACGATGCCACCGAGACAGCCGAGCAGGACCGCGTCGACGATGGTGGCCACCACGCGGCGGCCGGTCACGTGGACGTCGGCAGAGATCGATGCATAGGTCATCGCGTTACCTCCTGCCGGACAATACGAAATGAACATACCCATCGGGGGGCGACGCGGCGTGGGGATTTCCCGCCCGCATCGAGGATGGTTGCCGTGAACGCATCGCCCGAACGCGGCCCAGGTTCGCGGACCCGCTGGCATCTGATGTCGTTGTCCGCGCGCCGTCCTGGGGCAAATGTGTTGGCGGTGCCGTCGTCACTCGACGATGACACCGGATGACTTCAGCCAGTGACCGCCCCACCGCCGTACTCACGCTCCACCCGCAGCACAGTGAGCAGGCCGGCCACCTCCAGCACGTGCGCGACGAACTCGTTTGGGTTCCGCAGGACCAGCCTGGTGTTCTGTGCGGAGGCGACCTTCTGTGTCCGCCAGAGCACGGTCATGATCGTGGAATCGAGCAACCGGACCTTCGCCAGGTCGACCCGCAGCACCTCGGGCCGGCGCGCGAGAGCCGCATCGAGGGTCTGCCGGACCGCGTCCGCGACCGCAACGTCCAACTCGCCAGCGATGCTCACGGCCAGGCCGTCGGCAACGTCACGCGTCTCGATGGACATCCCCATGGTCGGCCTCACTCACTCATGACCGCGACGTCCGACGGTTGCGGCGGTGGTCGTAGCCAGGCGGACGTGGTCGGGCGTGAACCCGCCGGCGACCTGACGGTGTCGGAGCTGGGACAATGGCCGTGTGATACCCACCGGCGGGCAAAGAATCCTCGGGCCGGTACGCGGGATCCCGAGGTTTCGCCGTCCCGAGCTATGACGCCCTGACGCCGGCGAGAATTTCGGCGACGGTGTGCGCGCTGACGGCGGGCATCGACCCGTCGGCATGCCGGGTCGCGACCGCGCGCACATGCTCCTCGGCGGTCCGGGCCAGTCCGTCGTAGACGGTGGTGAAGACGTCCCGGGCCGCCGGCCGGGGCCAGTCCGGGGGCAGCAGCCGGACGGGCAGGCGGGGATCGAGCACGGAGAAGCGGTGCAGCAGTGGCCGCCACCGCCGGGTGAACGTGTCGTAGTGCGCGGCGATCGCCGCGGTGTCCCAGGCTTGCAGCGGATCGCGCCGGGTCGCCGCGCCGAACTCGGCGTGCCGGGCCCGGAACACCGTGATCGCCTCGGGGGCGACCTCGTCGAGCTGGACCGAGACCAGGTCGGTGAGCGCGTGCGGCGAGATCCACAGCCCGTCGTACAGCGGCGCGTACCCCAGCCAGCGCAGCCGGTTGCGCAGCTCCCGGCGGCGAGCGCGCTCCTGCTGCGGCAGCGAGAACCTGCGGGCCGAGGGTGTGCGCGGCGGCGGGACCGGCGCCACCTCCGGCGACGTTCGTGTTCCCATTCGACGCACTCCGCGATCTGCGCCGCTCTCCGGCGCGGGGCGGTGGCCGTCAGGTGACCCGTGGGCCGCGGCGTCTAGCGGTGGTGACGTCCAGCCGGATGGGCAGGGCGGGCGCGTCGAGGGCGTGCCGGGCGTGGGTGAGGGCGTTGTCCTCGATGTTGTGGCGCAGGGCGGCCAGGTCGGCGTCGCGGTCGGCGTGAACGGTGACGGTCAGCCGCGGGTCGGCCGCGTTGCCTTCCACGTGGGTGCGGGCGGAGCGCACGCCGCGGTACTGCTCGATCTCGCCGGAGACGGCGTCGCGCAGGGCGGCGGAGATGAGGGTAGTGCGACCGGCGGCGCGATCGCCGGCCACGCGGATGCCGGCGAGCCGCCCGGTGGAGAACAGGACGGCGTGCAGCCAGCGCAGCGCCAGGAGCGCGACGACGACCGCGAACACCGCCACGACCGGCCACAGCCAGTCGCGTTGCGCGATGACGAAGCGGACGACGTCGTTGTCCACCAGGGTTCGGTGCGCCGCGCCGCCGCCGAAGAATCCCGCCCCGAGCAGCAGTCCGGCCACGCCCATACTCAGCAGGACCAGTCCCAGGACGGCCAGCGCGACGCGGTTGACGCGGTCGGCGTGCATCAGTGCGCCTTGGCCGAGATTCGCACGGTCACCTTCGGGGACCGGTGCAGTTGGAGCGCGTCGAGGCGGGATCGCGCGGCCTGCGTGACGCTGTCGCGCAGCGACGCCGGTGCCGGCTCGCGCGCGATGGACTTCGCGCGGATGTGGAGGTGCCGGCGCCGGACGGTGACGGCAGCGTCGTCCACGCCGTCGACGTCGGTGACCGCATCCCGGACCGCCTGCCTGACGCCGCGGCGGGTGTACGCGGCGTCGGTGGCGGGGTTGTCGCTGTCGGTGCTCAACCTGGCCGGACGGCGTGGCTTGAGCTCCATGCCCAGCAGAGCCAGCCCGACCACCCCGAGCAGTACGCAGATGAGCCGGACCTCACCGCTGGCCCACGTCATGTGGCTGCCCCACCGGTACGCGGCGAGCCAGTCCGCGGCGATGGGCCGGTGGCCCGTCAGGACCGCGACGACGTCGACCACGATCACCACCGCGCCCGCGACGAGCGCGAGGCTGACGATCAGGGCGAGCAGCCGGTTGACCAGTCTCACAGGGCCCTCCTGCCCGTGGCCGTTACCGCACCCGCAACGACGGGATTCCCGTGGCCAGGTCGGTCACGACGATGCGGACTTCGGCGATAGTCAGGCCGGTCAGGGACGTCAACCGTTCCCGCACGTGACGGCGAACCGCGGCGGTGACCCGCGGCACCGAAGCCGGCCAGCGCACGCCGATTTCCAAGTCTATGACGGCGACATCGCCCTCGACGCGAGCCGATGCCTTGGGCATGGACCGGCCGAGGCCGCGCCGCGCGGCGGCCGCGGCGTCGGGCAGTTCCAGCGCCGCACGCGAGGCAAGCTTCGCCACCACCTTCTCGGCGATGGTGATCGAGCCGGGCGGCTGCTCGACCGCACCGAGCTGCGTGTCGCTCAGCATCACTTGCCGCTGCGGGTGATGCGATAGCTGCGCAGGTCCACGTCGCCGGCGACCACCTTGGCAACGCCATAGCCGAGGGCGGTGAACACCGCGACGATCAGCATCTGGCCGAAGCTGCCGAAGGCCGCCGCGAATCCCAGCGCCATGCCTATCGCGGTGCCGAAGGCGATACGGTTCATACCCTCACGTCCCTGGGGAAGGCATCTCTGCGGAAAGGGCGGATCGGCTAGCGGACCCGTGCCGGCCGGCGATGCCGGGCCAAGATCCGCAGCAGCCGGACCAGCAACGGCCGACGGCGCACGACAGTCACCCGGACCCGCCGGGACGCTCCCGGCGCGACAGGCTCGTCGAACGCCGCCAAGCCGGCGACGAACACCGCCGCGTCGCCGCCGAGGTCGGGATGATGGGCCCGGATGAACGCCCGTCGCCGCGCCCGCCGCTGCAGGTCATCGTTCAGTGCTTCCACTCCACCGCCTCCCGGTCCGCCGGCCCGGCAACTGCCGGCGGTGGCTCGGTCAGGTCGGCGATGACGACGTCGACGCGCCGGTCCGGCGCGAGCGTCCGCAGCGCGTCGCGAACCTGCGCGGCGACCTCGGCGGCGGGCACGCCCCACCGGGCCCGGATCGCGATCTCCACCCTGCGCGGCCTGATTCGCACACCGTCGACCTGCTGCCCGGGCAGATAGGTCGCCGGGCCGCCGCGGGGACCGGTGACCAGGCCGGCGACGGCGGGGCAGGCAGCCACCGCGGCGGCCACCGCCGCCACGTCGACGCCGTGCACCACGGCCGGCGGCGAGGCGGACGTGGTCGTCATGACACCCGCGACTCGCCGGATGCCTCGTCGGACTCGGGCAGGTGGACGTCGTCGACGTTGATGTTCACCTCGACGACTTCCAGCCCGGTCATCCGCTCGATGGACTGTTTGACGTTGCGCTGGATGCCACGGCCGAGATCGGCGATGCCGACCCCGTACTCGACGACGACGTCCAGGTCGACCGCCGCCTGCGTCTCGCCGACCTCGACGCCGACGCCCTGGGCGACGTTGGGCCCGGTACTGCCCGGAATTCTCTCCCGCAGCGCTCCGAACGCGCGGCTGGTGCCGGCGCCCATGGCGTACACGCCGGTGACTTCCCGGCACGCGATACCGGCGATCTTCTGCACCACGCCTTCGGCGACGCTGATCTTGCCCTCCTCGGTGGCGAGCCGGTTCTGCTGCATCGGGCCCTTGACTTCCGTGCCGCCGCGGGCCGTCGGCCTTGTCTCGCTGGTCCTCGCCGGGTTCTGGGTCTGGGTCATGAGACGTGCGCTCCTTCGTAATCGAGGGCCACCGTCCTGTGTTAGACACCCGAGCCGGCGAAACCTCGCGCGCCGACGGCAGGTTTTCTCTGTGCGCTCGCGGGCACAACAGCGAGCATGGGCCCCCGTTCCCCGGACGTCAGGCGGCCGGCCCGGACCGCGGCCGACTCCGCCGACGACACGCTGCTGGTGCGGCGCGCCCGGGACGGGTGCCTCGACGCATACCGTGTCCTCGTCGAACGCCACGCCCCGCGCGCCTACCGGGTCGCCTTCGGCGTGGTGGGAAGACGCGAGGATGCCGAGGACGTCACCCAGGAGGCGCTGCTGGCCGCGTGGCTCGCCCTGCCCACCTTCCGGGGCGACGCCAGCTTCGCCACCTGGCTGCACCGTATCGTCGTCACGCGGGCGCTGAACAGGCGCACCCGCGCCGCCCGGACCAGCGCGCTCGACGCGGTGCCCGAACCGGCCGATCCGGCCCGTGGCCCAGCGGAGCAGGCCGAACAGCACCTGGCCGCCGTCGCGGTCACCGAGGCCGTCGCCGGGCTGCCCGCCGCCCAACGCGTCGCGCTGGTCCTCTACCAGTTCGAGGGGCTCAGCTACGACGACATCGCCGCGATCACTGACAGTACCGTCCCGGCGATCCGCAGCCACCTGTACCGCGCCCGGCGCACGCTCGCCACCAGGCTGCACGACTGGAGGTGACGGCCGTATGCTGCGGCTGCGTCCTGGATTCAGCCGCGTGATGTTGACACCGTGAGATCGATCGTCCCTGGTGATCAACGGTCGCAAGCCGTAGCTCAGCGTGCGTCGCGGCTCCGGCGTAGGCGCCGACGAGGTCGGTGTCGGAGAAGGTGTGCGACAGGTTCTGCACCCGCAGCTCCGGCACACCGACGCGGCGGCGGAGTTCGACGAGGGCGGGCAGTTCGGCGACGTTGCGGCGCATCGCCACGAACACCACGCGGATCCACGGCGTGACGCTGCCGGCCTCGCGCTTGACCTCGGCCAGGGGGCGCAGATTGGCCACCACCCGCTCGAATGAGGCGCCCCTCCCGGATCGCCTCGAAACTGCCGGCGCCGGCGCCGTCGAGCGACAGGCGCAACCAGTCCAGACCGGCCTCGACAAGCTCGCGGGAACGGGCGGCGGTGAGCAGGGTGGCGTTGGAGTTGAATCCGACCCTCACGCCCCGGCTCTTGCCGTACCGAATCATCTCGAGCAGGTCCGGCGGGAGCAGCGGCTCGCCGAGACCCTGCAACGTGACCTGGCGCCCGTGCGGCAGGTCGTCCAGCAGCCGGCGGAACGTGGACAGCGGTATCGCGCCGGTGACCTTGTTCACCGGAGGTCGGTGCTGGACGAGGCACATAGCGCACCGCAGGTTGCACGCAGAGGTCACCTGGTCCTGCACTGCGGCGGGCAACGGCGGCGACTCGTCGAGCACGGTCGGGCCTCTGAAGACGTGTTCGATGATGGCGTGGCCGCGGTGCTGGGTTTCGGCCTGGACGAGGGCGTACGGGCTGTTGGTGAACGCGGCGTGGTAACGCCAGACGGTGAACAGTTCACCTTGATTGTCCACTGTGGATTTCTCAGCTCGGGGACGCGGCGCGCGATGAGCCGGGCGGTGACTTCGTGGCTGGTGCCTTCGAATGCGGTGTAGGTGGTCTCGGCGATGTGCGGGCGGGAGATGAACCGCTGCTGGTCTTCGTCCCAGACCGGCTGCGGGTAGCGGATTTCGGTCCAGGCGTCCTCACTGATCGCGGCGATCGCCGCGCGGACCTTGGCATCGATGCGGACGGTGACCGAGAACCGAACTCTGGCCCGCCGGCAGGCGGTGATCACCGCGCGGGAGTAGAACGCCGGGTCCGCACGGACGATGATCTCGGCCGCCACTGCTGCGGCTGTCGTTGCAGCGGTGGCGGGCCGGGCTGCGATGACCGCTTTGGTGGTGGCGACGGCCTCGGCGATCAGTGCCGCCGCACCGCGGGCTGAACCGGCGTTGCCGGCGCGCAGCTGGGTCGCGGCGATCAGCGGCGCCGCGCCCGGAGTGCTGATCGTGGCGACGAGGGGGTTCAGGCCGGGCAGCAGCACCTGGTAGCCGCCAACCTTGGCGTGACCGAACCCGGCACCCTGTTTCTGCTTGCCGTAGACCCGCCGCAGCAGCGAGTCCACGTCGACGAATGTGACCGCGCCGGCGCTGGGCAGCAGCGGCGCCCGTCCGGCCAGCCGGATCAGGAACTGTCGAGCGGCGGCCTGCAACTGCCGGACATGGCGTGGGTGAACGCGCGCAGGAACGAACCCAGGGCCGAGGGCGCGTACACGCCGCCGAACAGCGTCGGCATCCCGCCGTGACGCAGCACGTCCAGGTCGTCGATCGAGTCCGCGCCGGCCACCATGCCCGCCACGATCGCTGCGATCTTTGCCGAGGCGTTGGCGCCCTTGTCCGTGGGCACGCGCAGCCGAGCAGCGAGGATGTCATGCAGCCCGCATGTTTCAGCCAGCCGTATCACCGGTTCCAGACCAGCACACGACACCAGATTCGGATTATCGAACGAGGCACGCACCCGTGCCGCGCCGTACGGTAATCTCACCCCGACGGTGCCCTCTCGAACCGGACGATAGAAGCCTGAAGAACCTCTATCTTTCCAGCTCGCGGGGGCATCATCACATCCAGCCCCTCGTACTCACATCAATCCCATCGGTGGATCAGGGCTAAGTCATACCGAACCGAGCGACCGGGCAGTCCCCAACTGGGGACGATCAAAAAGGTAACGGGGTACCGCCGAGCCCGGCTTTACAGGTCTGCGTGGGGCTACCTACCATGGCTGGACCGTGAGCGGAGGGACCACGCATGCCGTCACCGGTCCCGTCTCGACCGCCGACCCTCGATGAGGTTGCCGAGCGCGCCCGTGTGTCCCGCACTGTCGCCTCCAGGGTAATCAACAACGGGCCCAACGTGAGCCGGGCCAAGCGGGACGCGGTCGAGAAGGCGATCCGGGAGCTCGGGTTCACCCCCAACCGCAGCGCGCGGGCGCTGGCCACCCGGCAGACCGGTGTGGTCGTGCTGGCGGTGTCCGGCGATGGGCCTGAGGTTTTCGGGGACCCATTCTTCGCGCAGGTCATCGTCGGCGCATCGGCCGCGCTGGAGAAGACCGACCTGCACCTCATGCTCAGCCTGGTCACGAACGATCACGGCCAGCGGCGGTTGCGGACCTTCCTGCAGACCCGCGGGGCTGACGGCGTGATGCTGGTCGCGACGCGCGGCACTGACCCCCTGGTGGATATCGCCGCACAGTCCGGGCTGCCGACGGTGTTTATTGGCTTGCCGGTGCGCGGGACGCCGCCGTACTACGTCGACGTCGACAACGTCGGCGGTTCGCGGACGGCGACCGAGCATCTGCTGCGCAGCGGCCGCCGGCGCATCGCGATGATCACCGGGCCCGGGGACACGGCCGTGGGCCGGGAACGCCTGCGCGGCTATGCGGAGGCGCTGCTCCTGGCCGGCCTCGAGCCGTACGCCACCGCTGCCGGCGACTTCATGGAGGCCAGCGGCGCCGAGGCCATGCGCGCGTTGCTGAGCGCGCGGCCGGACCTCGACGCCGTGGTCGCCGCCAACGACAACATGGCGGCCGGGGCCATGCGGGTGCTGCGCGACGCCGGCCGTGCGGTTCCCGGCGACGTGGCCGTGGTGGGCTTCGATGACATGCCCATCGCGCTGCACACTGACCCGAAGCTCACCACCATGCACCAGCCGGTGCAGTCGCTGGGCCGCGAGGCCGCCCGCATGCTGGTCGAGCTGCTCGACGGCGCCCAACCGGCGTCGCTCATCCTGCCGACGAGGATCGTCGTGCGGGAGACGGCCTGACCCCGGTTCAGTACTTGGTGTACCTCGCCCAGTCGTAGGTGGCGGTTAGCGTCCGACCCGGGTAGGTGAACGGCTGCAGCCAGTTGTCCACGCCGGTGCCGGGCCAAAGGTTCATCATGATGCGCTGCGGGTGGGTGGGCAGCGGACCGCGTGAGCCGGTCTCCTGGTGCACGAGCGCCCCGTCGACGAACCAGTTGATGGTGCCCCCGTTCCACCACTCGAAGGCGTAGTTGTGGTAGCCGGCCGAGGCGTCGAACCCGAGGTTGATGACGGTCTCGTGCCCGCCGGTGCCGCCGGTGAAGTAATTGGTCTGCAGCTGCCTGGTGTTCTTGCCGAGGATCTCCACGTCGATCTCGTCCCAGGGCTGCCCGTCGCTGGGCCCGGTGTAGGTGAAGAACGACGTCACGGTGCCGGGGTTCTTGGCGGCCTTCAGGCGCACCTCGAAGCGCCCGTACGAGAACAGGTCGTTGCTGCGGTACTCGCCGGAGGCATAGGGCTTACCGGAGCAACCGCCCGGGCAGGACGCGGTGTCCAGGTTGATGCCCATGACACCGCCGCTGAACCAGATGTGGTCCGCGCGCCAGCCGGCGTTGAACATGCCGCCGTTGCTGTAGCCGTCGGCCTTGTGCCAGCGGGCGGTGTCGAATGTGTCGAAGTTGTCGACGAAGCTGGGTCCGATGGCGGCCTCCGCGTTGTGCACGCTCAGCATCGCGGTGATGCCGAGCGTGGCGAGGACCAACGCGGTCAATCGAGTCCTCAACATGTGGCGTCTCCACTCTATACAAGCCATGCGGAGCCGCTGCTCACGCACGGCGGACGGGGATTTGGCGGGATCCCGCACGCAAACCGGAAGCGCTTCCAGTCGAACTGAACCGGCGGCGTCGATGACAGCGTGTGACGCACCACCACAGTTGTCAAGGATCGAGGTCCGCCTCTTTACGCCAAGTGCGGCACCTACTAGCTTCTGAGTGGAAGCGCTACCAATCGCTACTGTCGATGCCGTACCGTGCGAGAGAGCGCTCTCAACGTCGATGAGGAGGCAACATGCGGATGCGAACACGGCTGTGCGCGGTGGCTGCCGCCGTCGCGCTGGTGCTGACCGGCGCCGGAGCGAGCGCCAGCGCGGCCGCCGCCGGAGCCGGCCGGGACATACCCCCGACCCGCTACCTAGGCATGTTTCGGGAGGAGGACCCCACCACGATCGCCGCCAACGTCAGAAGCCTCTACGGCGTCACCCCCGCCAGCGTGATGTGGTTCGACAGCTGGGCGAGCGGCAGCCCCTTCCCGGTGGCGGAAGCCAAGACGCTCTGGCGCCACGGCATCATGCCGCACTACACCTGGGAACCCTGGGACACCGCCCTCGGCCCGAACGACCCCGCACAGATCCACCTGCAGGACATCATCGACGGCTCGTGGGACGCCTACATCACGGCCCGCGCCAGGGAGTTCGCCGCCGTGCGCCTGCCGATCCTGGTCCGCTGGGGCCACGAGTTCAACGGCAACTGGTACCCGTGGGGCATCGCGAACAACAACGCCGACCCGACGCTGTACGTGCGGGCGTACCGGCACGTGCACGACCTCGTCGCGGCCGCCGGCGCGCGCAACGTGCAGTGGGTGTGGGCCTTCAACAACGGCTCGTCACCGGATGCGCCCTACAACGACCCGGCGGCCGCCTACCCCGGCGACGCGTATGTCGACTGGGTCGGCATCGACGGCTACAACTGGGGATTCGGCCCCTCGTGGGACCCGGCCGGTGACCACTGGACCACCTTCGACCAGACCTTTTCCGCTGCATACGCCAAGGCCCGCGCCGTCGCGCCGCACCGGCCGGTGATGATCGGCGAGTTCGCGTCGACCGAGGACGGCGGCGACAAGGCGCAGTGGCTCAGGGACATGAACACGACGCTGCGCTCGGGCGCGTACCCCGACCTCAAGCTGCTCACCTACTTCGACCTGACCAAGGAGGAGGCGTGGTCGCCGAGCTCGTCGCCGGCCGCGCTCGCCGCCTTCAGGTTCTGGGTCCGGCAGCGGTACATGAACGGGCGGGGAGACGAACTGGCCCGCATCGCCACGCACTACCGAAGGTGAGCGGCTGGCGGTGGGCGCTTCCTTGACTGGACACCACCAGCCGGCAGCGCGCGGGCGCCGCAGGGTGTCAGGGGCGACACGTGGGTGTATGAAGCGGTCGTCCTGCTGGCCCGGATCGAGCAGGTAGACCTCGCGTACCAGTTCCTCGACGCCCCCGATGCGGAGGCACGGGTCCAGGTGACGCTGTCGGACGCGTCGGAGCAGTTGCCGGACGTGACGGAACTGTTGATGCTACTCGGAGCGGCTCTCGAGGACGGACCGGTCGACAAGGCCAACATCGCGGTTCTAAATTCTCTGGACGAGATCCTCACCAAAGAGCGTCCGAAGACAGAATGGTTCCCGTTGAGCCGTATCAAGCACCTCACCGCGGATGCCAAGGTGCTGTGGGCCGGACGGCTCGGCGAACTGAAGCGGATGTCGCAATTCAGCCCGAGCCAGCAGCCGGCACTCGCCGAGTTGGAGACGCTCGTCCTGACGTGCTGACACCCGGGAGGGACGAACACGATCCCGGGGGCCGCCAAGGACACCGCGGCCAGGCGCAGGATCAGGTCGCGGAGTTCCCGGTTGATGGGTGGCCGTCCGGGCCGGGCGTGTGGATAGGTCCAGTGTCGGGCGATCAGTTGTCGATGCCAACGCAGCAGGGTGGCGGGAGTGACGAAGAACGCCGACCACCGTTGGCGGGGCAGCAGCTGCGACAGCGCGGCCAGCACCACGCGGTCGGCGGGCTGCAGGTTGGGGCGGTGGACCTGCCGCCGTAGGACCCGACCTGGTGGCGTAATACGAGCAGTTCGACGTCTTTCGCACCGCCGTCGCGGGCCAGCTGGGCGAGCATCTGCAGGATCTGGCGCAGGAGCAGGTACACCAGCGAAGCGGTCATGACCCATCGTTAGCGCTCCTGACGCGGCAGGCGTCGTACAAAGAGCTGCACGTCACAGCCCCAAACCCACTTCACGAGCCCGACAGGGTAAGCGGTGACGACGCCGCGCCGCCTGGGAGGGAACGCGGTGAAAGCGGTTGCGTGGCACGGCACACGGGACGTCCGGGCGTGGTCCAGGAGGTCGGCTCCGCGATCACCCGTCTGCGCGTGGGGGACAGCACGATCTCGCTGTCCGGCGGGCCGGCGCGAAGGGAGCGGCGACGGTGGCCTCGGCAGCGGACCATCCGGAGACACCACGCGCTACGTCCCGCTGGTAGCGTCCTCCGCCAACACCGATGGACTCACGGCCGAGGTAAGCGCCGGCTCCGGGTCCAGGAATCCGGTGGACTCGCGTGCCGCGACCCTGAAGTCGGCCAGGACCTGCCGAGGCGGCGACGGGTCGCCCTTCTCGTTGATCCGCTGGATCAGCAGGTCGACGGCGACCTCGGCGATCTGGTCCCGGCCGGGATCGACGCTTGACATCGACGGGACCGAGAAGCGCGCCTCGTCGATGTTGTCGAGCCCGATCACCGCGACCTGTTCCGGGACGCGAATTCCGGCCTGTCCCAGCGTGCGGAGCGCGCCGAGCCCGAGCGTGTCGTTGAACGTGAACACGGCGTCGAACTCGACGCCGTCGGCGAGCAGATCGCGCATCGCGGCGGCGCCGTTCTCGCGATGCCACGGCGCGGCGACCCGCACGAGCGCCGGGTCGTAAGGGATGCCGGCCGCAGCCAGCGCCTCCCGGTATCCGCGCACGCGAAGGTTCGCGGACCGGATGTCGTCCTGATGCGTCGGGTGTGCGCCGATCACCGCGATGTGCCGGCGGCCGATCTGGAGCAGGTGCTCGGTGGCCGCGCGGGCCGCGCCGACGTTGTTCATCGTGACGTGGTCGGTCGGGCCGCCGAAGATGCGCTCGCCGAGCAGCACCAGCGGGAACGGCACCTGCAGCAGCGCCATGTCCTCCTGACCGAGCTGCTCCGGGCTGAACAGGAGCCCATCGGTCAACCGCCATCGATGTCCGGACAGCACCGCGATCTCGCCTTCGCGAGTGGAGCCCGTCTGGTCCACGAGCACCGCGATGTTCTGCCGCTCGGCCGCGCGGATGACGGCGTCGGCGAGCTCGGCGAAGTAGTTCTGGCGCAGCTCCGGGATCGCGAGCCCGATGACCCCGGTCTTGCCCGAGCGCAGCCCGCGCGCCGTGAGATTGGGGCGGTAGTCCAGCTCGGCGATCGCCAAGCGCACCCGGTCGCGCGTGGCGGGGCGCACGTAGGGATAGTCGTTGATGACGTTTGAAACCGTCTTGACCGATACTCCGGCCACGCGCGCAACGTCATGCATGGTGGCGGCGATCGCCATCTCCCCTCATCGCGCGGCGTCCGCAGAAAAAAATGGTCTTGTAATGAGTGTAGTGGTGTGGCCCGGCGGTCCGGTGACCGAGAAGCGAGTCGCGCTTCCCCCACGTCGATGCCTCCGGGGGCTGACAGCCGTTGCCTCATGTGCAAGGCCACGCTGCACGCCGCTGAGGCTCGGTGGTGACGCCGTGGGAACGAATGGTACGCGGTGCGGGGGTCGGGGACGGTCCGGAACCTGCGGCGCGCCGACTGACGTCCTCGACGACCCGGCTGATGACCCGGCACGGCCGGACATCTGATGGTCAACTCGCAGTCTTGACAGCGCTGATGCTCTCCGCGATAGTCGGTCCTACAACGTTAGAAATACAACGTGAGAAAGCGTCCAGGACGCGGAGCGGGTCAGCGAATTCCCAGGTCGCGGTCGCCCCGTCCCCGGATACGCCTGCGCTGATGACACCCCGCATCTGAGATGACACCCCGCATCTGAAAGGAATGACAGTGAAGGCGAAGCAAGGCCTCGCTGCGTCGCTGGCCCTCTTGCTGACAGGCGCACTTGCCGCATGCTCGGGCGGAGATGACGGCGGTAGTAAGCAAGCGACGAACTGCACCAACAGCATCCCGAAGGCCAACCTGCCTGTTGTCACGCTCTGGGCCTGGTACCCGAACACGCAGCTGGTGGTCGACAACTTCAACAAGCAGCACGACGACGTCCAGGTCTGCTGGACGAACGCCGGTGCCGGTGGCGACGAGTACGACAAGTTCCAGACGGCGGTCACGGCCGGCAAGGGTGCCCCCGACGTGGTCATGCTCGAGGCGGACCGCATTCCGACCTACCAGGTGCAGAAGGCCCTCGTGGACCTCAGCAGCCTCGGGTACAACGACGTGAAGGCGAACTTCAGCGCGGGCGCCTGGAAGGACGTCTCGGTCGGCGGCGGCGTCTATGGCGCGCCGATCGACGGTGGGCCGATGGGCATGATCTACCGCAAGGACATCTTCGACAAATACGGCATCAAGCCGCCGACCACCTGGGCCGAGTACGAGGCCGCGGCGCAGAAGGTGAAGGACGCCGGCGGCCCGCTCTTCGGTGACTTCCCGGCGAACCAGCCGGCCTACGTCACGGCGCTGCTGTACCAGAACGGCGCGAAGCCCTTCACGTACGACCCCGCCAACAAGGGCGAGATCGGCATCAAGCTGAACGACGACGCTAGTAAGAAGGTGCTCGACTACTGGGCCGGGCTGGTCAAGAAGGGCCTGGTCGGCACGCAGGACCAGTTCACTCCCGATTACATCTCGGGCGTGATCGGCGGCAAGTACGCCACCTACCTCTCCGCCGCCTGGGCGCCGGGCTACCTGCAGGGTGCGGGCGTGGGCAAGGGTGCCGACGCGGAGGTGTGGGCGACGGCCCCGCTGCCGCAGTGGGACCCGGCCAACCCCGTCTCGGTGAACTGGGGCGGCTCCGCCTTCTCGGTGACCACCCAGGCGAAGGACAAGGCGCTCGCGGCCAAGGTCGCGTTCGGGGTCTACGCCGACGACGCGTCGCTGCGGGACGGCTGGGAGAAGCAGATCATCTTCCCGCTCAACGTCAGCGTGCTGAAGAACCAGGAGTTCGTCGACGCCAAGATCGGGTTCTTCGGTGGCCAGCAGGCCAACAAGGAGGTGTACGTCCCGGCCGCCAATGCCTACCAGGGCATGACGTACACGCCGATCGGACAGTACTTCTACTCGGCTTTCACGAAGCAGATCGCCGCGATCAACAACGGGTCCAAGACCGGGTCCGCGGCCGCGGACGCGCTGCAACAGGATGTCGTGGGGTACGCGAAAGAACAATCGTTCACTGTCAAGTGACCTGATCCGGCGGGCCGGTCCGTGAGAACCCATGGGCCGGCCCTCCGTCGTTCCGTCCCAGACCCGGAGACATGATGACCACCTCGACCAACGGCCCCGCGCCAACGAGAGGGGGCCGCCGAACCACGCCCCTCTCAGACGACATCACGACCGCCCCGACCACCGACGCCGTGCGAACGCGGAAGCGCCGCCGCACGAACTTGCGGCAGAACGTGGCCGGGTGGCTCTTCGTCGGCCCCTTCGGCATCATCTTCCTCGCCCTCCTCGTGCTCCCGATCGGCTACGCGCTCTATCTGAGCCTGTTCCAGAAGAGCCTGATCCTCGGGACCAAGTTCGTCTTCCTCGGCAACTACCTCAAGGTTTTCGGCGACCCGTCCTTCATCAGCGGCGTGTGGTTCGTCGTGCGGTTCTCGCTGGTGCTCATCCCGGTCCAGATGGCCATCTCATTGGCCATCGCGCTGATCCTCGACACGGTGACGAGCAAGTTCGCCCGGTTCTCGCGTCTCATGATCTTCCTGCCGTACGCGATCCCCACCGTCATCGGCGCCCTGATGTGGGGCTTCCTGTACAGCAAGAACTTCGGTCCCATCGCGGACATCTTCGGCGCCTTCGGCGCAGCCGGACCGGACTTCCTCAGCAGCAACCTGATCTTCTCCGGCCTGCTGAACGTCGTGACCTGGCAATGGGCCGGGTACTACATGATCATCCTGTACGCCGCGCTGCAGGGTATCGATCCGAGTCTCTACGAGGCGGCCCGCATCGACGGCGCATCGCAGTGGCAGATCATCTACCGGATCAAGATCCGACTGCTCGCGCCAGCGCTCGTCCTCATCCTCGTGTTCGCGCTCATCGGAACGCTGCAGTTCTTCAACGAACCCAAGATCCTGCAGCAGCTCGCCGCCGGCGCCATCCCGGACGACTTCACGCCGAACATGTACGCGTATCAGCAGGCGTTCACGCTGGCGAACAGCAACTACAGCTCGACGATCTCGTTCGCGCTGGGCGCCGTCGTATTCATCTGCGTGTACATCTTCATGTTCGCCACCCGCAAGCGAGGGAACTTCCTGTCATGAGCGCCACCGACATCGAGCGCAGACGAGCTCGTCGGACACCGCGGCACATCCCGCTGCATATCGTGCTCGCGCTGCTGGTGATCTACTTCCTGATCCCGTTCTGGTGGGTCATCGTGAACAGCTCGAAGGACTCGGCCGGGCTGTTCGGCGGCACCAACGCCCTCTGGTTCGCCTCCGACATCAACTACATCGAGAACCTGAAGCAGCTCTTCACCTACAACGGCGGCCTCTACGCGCGCTGGCTGGCGAACTCGGCCCTCTACGCGTTCGCCGGGGGCATCGGGGCGACGGTGCTGGCGGTGCTCGCCGGATACGGTTTCGCGAAGTACAGCTTCGTGGGCCGCCGCGTCGGGTTCTCGATCCTGCTCGGCGCGGTCATGGTCCCGGCGACCGCGCTCGTCATCCCGACCTTCATCCTGTTCTCCCAGGTGGGACTGACCGACACGATCTGGTCGGTGATCCTGCCGACCCTGCTCAACCCGTTCGGCGTGTTCCTCGTGAATCTGTACGCCCGTGACGCGGTGCCCGACGAGCTGCTGGATGCCGCACGCGTGGACGGTGCCGGAGAGTTCAGGACGTTCGTCAAGGTCGCGCTGCCGCTCATGCGGCCGGTGATCGTCACGGTGCTGCTGCTGTCGGTCGTGTCGTCGTGGAACAACTACTTCCTGCCGCTCGCGATGCTCGTGGACAACCGGCTCTTCCCGGTGACGGTCGGGATCGGGCTCTGGCAGTCCACCGCATCCACCTACGGCGCCGCCGGAACGAACCTGTGGAGCATCATCATCCTCGGCTCGCTGGTCTCGATCATCCCGCTGATCATCGCGTTCCTCTCCCTTCAGCGCTACTGGCGTGGAGGGCTGACCGTTGGCGCACTGAAATAGCCCGCTCGCCTGCCCGACATCGACCAGCCGCTAAGGAAAATGAGGACACCTTGATCTCCGCGCATCTCACCATCGACCCGCATTTCGTCGTCGGGCCGATCAACCGCAGGCTCTTCGGCTCCTTCGTCGAGCACCTCGGGCGATGCGTATATGACGGCATCTACGAGCCGTCGCACCCCGACGCCGACAAAGAAGGGTACCGGCGCGACGTGATCGAGCTGGTCAAGGAGCTCGGTGTGACCACGGTCCGGTACCCCGGAGGCAATTTCCTGTCGGGGTACCGCTGGGAGGACGGCGTCGGCCCGCGCGAGCACCGGCCCCAGCGTCTCGATCTCGCCTGGCACTCCACGGAGACGAACGAGATCGGTCTCGACGAGTTCGCGAGCTGGCTCAAGAAGGTCGGCAGCGAGCTCATGTATGCGGTGAATCTCGGCACGCGCGGTGTGCAGGAAGCGCTCGACGTGCTCGAGTACGCGAACATCCGCTCGGGCACCACGCTCTCCGAGCAGCGCATCGCGAACGGCGCGATCGAGCCGTACGGCATCCGCATATGGTGCCTGGGCAACGAGATGGACGGTCCCTGGCAGCTCGGGCACGGCACTCCGGAGGAGTACGGGCAGCTGGCGGTCAAGACCGCGCGCGCGATGCGGCAGCTCGACCCGACGCTGGAGCTCGTGGTCTGCGGCAGCTCGAACGCGCAGATGCCGCTCTTCGCGACCTGGGAGCGCATCGTGTTGGAGGCGGCGTACGACGATGTGGACTACATCTCGTGCCACGCCTACTACGAGCCCCACGACGGGGACTACGCGAGCTTTCTGGCGTCCGCGGTGAACATGGATCGGTTCATCGACTCGGTCGTCGCCACCGCCGACCACGTCAAGGCGGTGCGCGGCAGCAGCAAGACGATCAACGTCTCGTTCGACGAATGGAACGTCTGGTACCACTCGCGCTACGCCGAGGTCGACCGCATCACCAGGATCGACGACTGGCCGGTCGCCCCGCGCCTGCTCGAGGACGCTTACTCGGTCGCCGACGCGGTGGTCGTCGGCAGCCTGCTCATCTCCCTGCTGCGGCACGCGGACCGGGTCACGTCCGCGAGCCTCGCCCAGTTGGTGAACGTGATCGCGCCGATCATGACCGAGCCCGGGGGACCGGCCTGGCGGCAGACGACGTTCTTTCCGTTCGCCCTGACCGCACAGCTCGCCCGTGGTGTGACCCTCGAGCTCAAGCTGGACAGCCCGACCTACGACACCGCCCTGCACGGTGAGGTCAGCGTGGTGGACGCCGTCGCGACGCACGACGCGAGCACGGGCGACACCGCGGTCTTCATGGTCAACCGCAGCCTCACCGAGGCGGTGGAGCTGTCGGTCGACGTCAGCAACCTCGGCCAGGTGGCGGTCGTCGACGCGCGGACGCTCCACGACGACGACATCCACGCGAAGAACACGCTCGATGATCCGCAGCGCGTCGGCCTGACGCCGAACACCTCGCACTCCATCGGCGACGACACGCTGCGGATCACGCTGCCACCGGTCTCCTGGACCGCGGTGACGCTGCGATGACCGGCGGCGCCATCCTCCGCGTCGAAGGCTCCGCGATCACCGCCGGGGACGGCCCGGTCCTGCTCCGCGGGTTCGGCCTGGGCGGGTGGATGAACATGGAGAACTTCATCACCGGGTACCCGGGAGCGGAGTCCCAGATGCGTCGGGCGCTGCTGCGGACCATGGGGCGGGAGGTGTACGACCGATTCTTCGACCGCTTCCTCGATGTGTTCTTCACCGACGACGATGCCGCGTACCTCGCGTCGCTCGGCCTCAACTCGCTGCGCATCCCGTTCAACTACCGCCACTTCGAGGACGACGGCGAGCCCTTCACCATCAAGCCGCAGGGCTTCCGCCTGCTCGACCGGGTGGTCGACACGTGCGCCCGGCACGGGATCTATACGATCCTCGACCTGCATGCCGTACCCGGCGCTCAGAACCAGCACTGGCACAGTGACAACCCGACGCAATGGGCATCGTTCTGGGCGCACCGGCACTTCCAGGACCGAGTCGTCCACCTCTGGGAGCACCTCGCCGAGCATTACCGCGCAAACCCGTGGGTGGCGGGATACAACCCGGTCAACGAGCCGGCCGACGCCGAAGGCAGCACGATCGGGCCGTTCTACCGCAGGCTCGAGGCGGCGATCCGGGCGGTGGATCCCGAGCACATCCTGTTCCTGGACGGCAACCGGTACTCGACCCAGTTCGATCAGCTCGGCGACCCTCTGCCCAACACCGTCTACACGGCTCACGACTACGCCCTCCCCGGATTCGTCGACGGCGGCCCATACCCGGGCGTCTCGCGCGGGGAGTACGTGGACCGCGACCAGGTCGAGGAAACGTTCCTCGCGCGGACGGCCTACATGCGGGAAACGGGCACGCCGATCTGGGTCGGGGAGTTCGGTCCGGTGTACACCGGCGACCCGGGGCGCGATGAGCAGCGCTACCGCCTGCTGCAGGATCAGCTCGAGATCTTCGCCCGCCACGACGCCAGCTGGGCGCTGTGGACGTACAAGGACATCGGACTGCAGGGCCTGGTGCACGCGCGCCCCGACTCCGCGTACCTGGGCAGGATCGCGCCGGTCGTGGCGAAGAAGGCCCGCCTCGGCGTCGACTCGTGGGGCTCGACCGACGAACACATCCGGCACATCATGCAACCGGTCGAGGACCTCGTCGCGCGCGAGTTCCCGGCCTTCGCGCCGTACCCGTGGGGGGCTCAGCGGTGGATCGCCGGCCATGTGCGCCACGTGATGCTCGCCGAGGCGATGGTGGACGACTACGCCGGGTGCTTCGCCGGAGTGGGTCCCGAGGAGGCGGAGCGGCTCGCGGACACGTTCGCGTTCACGAACTGCCGGGTTCGCACGCCGCTCGTCGACATCCTGGCAGACCATCGGACGGAGTCCACATGACCACGAGCATCGTCCCCGACCTCGCCACGAAGGTCGTCCGCTTCCTCACCGGCAGTCAGGGTCTCTACGGCGACGAGACCCTCCGCCAGGTCGCCGAGCAGTCGCGGCAGGTGGCCGCGCTCCTCGACGACGCGCTCCCGGTGCGGGTCGAGTGGATGCCGGTGCTCACGTCGACCGACGCCATCCGCCGCGCCGCGCTCGACGCCAACGCCGCCGACGAGGTGGTGGGCCTTGTCGTGTGGATGCACACCTTCAGCCCGGCCAAGATGTGGATCCAGGGCCTCGACGCCCTCCGGAAACCGCTCCTGCACCTCCACACGCAGGCGAACGTCGAGCTGCCGTGGGCCGAGATCGACTTCGACTTCATGAACCTGAACCAGGCCGCGCACGGTGACCGCGAGTTCGGGTACATCCAGACCCGCCTCGGCGTCCCGCGCAAGACGGTCGCCGGCCACGCCTCCAACCCCGTGGTCCAATGCCAGGTCGAGTCCTGGGTGCGCGCGGCGTGCGGAGCGGATGCGGTGCGTCACCTGAAGCTCGCCCGCTTCGGCGACAACATGCGGTACGTCGCCGTCACCGAAGGGGACAAGACGGAGGCGGAGCACCGCTTCGGCGTCTCAGTCAACACCTGGGGCGTCAACGACCTGGTCGCCAGGGTCGAGGCGGCGGCCGACGCCGAGGTCGACGCGCTCATCGACGAGTACCTCGCGGCGTACGACGTCGCCGAGGAGCTGAAGCCCGGCGCCGACCGCGCCGAATCCCTGCGCTACGGCGCGCGCATCGAGCTCGCGCTGCGCTCGTTCCTCGAAGCGGGCGGCTTCGCGGCCTTCACCACCACGTTCGAGGACCTCGGCGGGCTGCGTCAGCTCCCCGGTCTTGCGGTCCAGCGGCTCATGGCCGACGGCTACGGCTTCGGCGCGGAGGGCGACTGGAAGACGGCCATCCTCGTGCGTGCGGCGAAGGTGATGGGCGCGGGGCTGCTGGGTGGCGCGTCCCTGATGGAGGACTACACCTACGACCTGACGCCGGGCGACGAGATGATCCTGGGCGCGCACATGCTCGAGATCTGCCCGAGCCTGACCACCGGGAGGCCGCGACTCGATGTACACCCGCTCGGCATCGGCGGCCGCGAGGACCCCGTGCGGCTCGTCTTCGACACCGACCCGGGCGAGGGGCTCGTCGTCGCGCTCAGCGACATGCGGGACCGGTTCCGGCTCACGGCCAACGTCGTCGATGTCGTGTCGCTGCCCGCACCGCTGCCCAAGCTCCCGGTTGCCCGCGCGGTGTGGAAGCCGCGGCCGAGCTTCCAGACCAGCGCCACCGCCTGGCTGACGGCGGGTGCCGCCCATCACACGGTGCTCACCACCGCCGCGACCGCCGAGATGTTCGAGGACTTCGCGCGGATCGTGGAGACGGAGCTCCTGCTGATCGACGGTGAGACCACCGTTCGCGGCTTCGAGCACCAGGTGCGCTGGAACAACGCGTACTACCGGTTGGCCCAAGGCTTCTAGACACGTCCTCGGCAGCGCCGCGGCGAGGTCAGCGGCCGCGATGGTAGGCCGCCATCCAGCGGACCTGCTTGTTTCTTCGGGCGGGAGGTTGGTACGGGTGATGACGCAGGGGCGGCAGGCGGTCATGGCTGACGTGGCGCGACTGGCCGGCGTGTCGCACATGACGGTGTCGCGGGTGCTGAACAAGCATCCGAACGTCAGGGTGGCTACTCGGCAGCGGGTGCTGGAGGCGGTGCGCCAGCTCGGTTACCGGCCGAACGCGATGGCCCGCGGGCTGGCCGGGCGGCGCTCGCGGGTGGTCGGCGTGGTCTCGTTCAACACGATCCTGCACGGCCCGGCCTCGACCTTGCTGGGCATCGAACGCGCCGCTCGGGCCGCCGGATATGGCATCAGCGTGGCCTCCGTCGAACGGATCGACAGCGAGCGCGTGATGGCCGCGATCCATGCGCTCGCCGAGCAGTCGGTCGACGGGGTGGTGATCATCGCGCCCCAGGCCGCGGCCGCCGCCGCGCTGCGCAGCTTGCCGTCGGGGATGGCCGCCGTGGCGGCGGAGGCCGACACGGGCGGCGAGATCCCGGCCATCGCGGTCGACCAGGTCGCTGGTGCGCGGTTGGCGGTCGAGCACCTGCTCCGGCTCGGCCATCGCCAGGTGTGGCACCTGTCCGGACCACGGAACTGGATCGAGGCACAGCGGCGCATCGAAGGTTGGCGGGGGACTCTTGAGGACGCCGGACTGAGCGCGCCGAGGCTCATGACGGGCGACTGGAGTGCCCAATCCGGGTATGCGGCCGGGCTGGAACTGGCGGCGCAGCGTGGCGTCAGCGCCGTGTTCGCCGGCAACGACCAGATGGCGCTGGGGATGCTGCGGGCGTTCCACGAGCGGGGTGTCAGGGTGCCCGACGACGTGAGTATCGTCGGCTTCGACGACATTCCGGAGGCGGCGTTCATGTTCCCGCCGCTGACCACGGTGCGGCAGGACTTCGACGAGGTCGGCCGACGGTGCATCGCCGCGCTGCTCGGGATCATCGACGGAGATCCCGAGGGCGAGGACCAGCCGGCGCCGGACCTGCGGATCGCGCCGACCCTGGTCGTGCGGCACAGCACCGCGCCGAGCCGCTGACGTCTGCTCCCGTGCGCCACGCGCGGCCCGCCCTGCCGGGGGCCGGCCGGTCAGTGAACGGCGGGCCGCCGCGGTGTCAGGCCGCGGCCCGCGCGTGCGGTAGGACGAGGTCCCGGCTGCTCGGGTTGCACCTCAGCGCGCTGATCCCGGACGTCTACCGCACCGGCTCTTCGCCCTGCGCAGGCTGGTACTACTACGTTGTAGAGAACTTCTTTACAACGTCGTAAAGCGACTGTAACTTGGCCCCAGGAGCGCCGCTGGGCGCTCACCGCCCGTTCAAGGAGGAACGTTGTTACGCGTTCTGCAATTGCGGAGACACCCCCGAGGGGCCTCGAGCAGTCGCGCCCGGCTACTCAAGTCAGTTGCGGCTGTCGTGCTCGTTTCGGCGATGGTGCTGAGCATGTCGAGCCCGGCGCACGCTGAGGACACGGTCGACCTGACCCCGGGTCCGCACGTCATCGCGGATCCCAACTCGCCGACGGGTTACACGGGCCACTTCGTGTACTACAACCCGACGGCCACAAGTGTGCGCTTCGTCGCCGACATCCTGTTACGCAACTGGGCCGACCAGACCGATACCACCGTCTACCAACCCCAGCAGTACCGCCCGGGCCTGATGCGCGGCGCGGGTGCGTACGACGTGCAGATGACCAACGCCGGCAACGGCTACTGGGTCACCGACGTCCCGCTGGCCGCCGGCCCGAACCAGTACTGGTTCTACGTGAACAACAACACGAACCTGTGGGTGTCCGACCCGGCGAACGCGCCGATCTACGCCCCGGACGGCCTGACGGGCACGTCCCGGCGTGCCTTCAACAGGGTCAACGTGCCGTACGACGCCGCGAAGCAGAACTACGCACCGCTGGCGGAGCGGGTGATCGCGAACCCGCGGCCGGACACGGCGAAGGGCACCTGGAGCTACGTGCCCATCCAGATCGGCACGGCCACGCGGACGCTGGGCGTCTACCTGCCGCCCGGGTACGACCCCAACCGTGCCCAGCCGTACAAGACGATCTACCTGCAGCACGGAAGCGGTCAGGACCAGTCCGACTGGCTGAACATCGGCAGCGTGCCGGTGATCATGGACAACCTGATCGCCGACGGGCAGACCGAGCCCGCGGTCATCGTGACGACGAACTCCGCGTACATGGGTTCTTCGCCGTACACGACCAACCTCGAGGGCATCATCATCCCGTTCGTCCAGAGCCACTACAACGTCTCGACGGACCGGATGGACAGGGCGTTCGCCGGCCTGTCGATGGGTGCGTCGATGACGATCAACATCATCAACAACAACCCGCTGCGCTTCGGCTACTACGGCGTCTTCAGCTGGACCCCACCGCCGCGGACCACCACGGCGAACATCAAGCAGGCGTACATCTACATGGGCTGCGGGGCGTGGGACAACCTCAACCTCTGCGTGACCCAGGCGCAGCTCAACGCGCTCAACGGCTTCGTCAACTACAAGTTCGACAAGATCGCGGGTGGCCACGACTTCAACGCCTGGCCGCAGCTCTTCGCGAACTTCGCGCGGGACTACGCGTGGCAGCGCGGGGCGTTCGTCAACGGCGCCCCGGTGTTCGCCGCCGGTGGCGAGTCGCAGTCGGTCGACGAGGGCCAGGCGCTGTCGTTCGGTGTCGCGGCGACCGATCCTGACGGTGACGCGCTGACCTACTCGGCCAGCGGTCTGCCGGCGGGGGCGAGCTTCGATCCCGCGACGCAGCAGTTCTCGTGGACGCCGAGCTACAGCCAGGCGGGGACCTACACGGTCACCTTCACGGCCAGCGACGGCACCAAGTTCTACAGCCTGGCGGGCAACAGGAACGTCACCGTCACGGTCCGCGACGTGCCCGCGCCGGGCGCCCAGACGGCGCCGTCCATCAGCGGCACCGCCGAGGTCAACGCGGTCCTGACCGCCGACCCCGGCACGTGGGACGTCGACAACACCGCGTTCGGCTACCAGTGGTCGGCAAACGGCGCGGCGATCTCCGGTGCCACCGGCGCCAAGCTGCTGGTGACGCCGGACCTGTCCGGCAAGGCGGTTACGGTCACCGTGACGGCGAGCGCCGCCGGTCGGCCCGACGGCAGCGCAACGTCCCAGCCGGTCACCATCAAGACGATCGCGGCGTGGAAGTCGACGGCCGTCTACAACAACGGTGATCTGGTCATTTACAAGGGGAAGGTCTACCAGGCCAGCTGGTGGACGCAGAACCAGGCGCCGGGCGACCCGCAGGGGGCGTGGCAGGAACTGGCCGTGACGGCGGACGGATCCCCGGCGTGGACGGCGTCGCGGATCTTCAATGCCGGCGACAGGGCCTACTACCAGGGCAAGCTGTACCAGGCTCAGTGGTGGACCCGTAACCAGGCTCCTGGGGACCCGAACGGGCCGTGGGCCGAGGTCGTGACCACGCCCGCCGGCGCCCCCGGCTGGGCCGCCACCACGATCTACAACGCCGGTGACAAGGTCACGTACCAGGGCCACGTCTACCAGGCACAGTGGTGGACCCGGGGGCAGGCGCCCGGGAGCGCGAACGGTCCCTGGAAGCTGGTCTCGTAGGCGTTCCTCGTCCAGGTGTCCGTAGGCCGTCAGCGCCTGCGACGACGCCAGCCGGTCCCGCCCGCCAGGGACTGCGCCGGGAGCGGATCGGGAACTGAGTGACCGGCGGGGGGGGGGGGGGGGGGGGGGGCGGGGCCCCCCCCCCCCCCCCCCGGCGGGGCAATACCACGTTGCCGGCGCCCCCGGGGAGACGACACACACCAAAAACTACTAGATAATATAA
>NZ_JBEPEH010000064.1:0-56783 GCF_040300725.1 Dactylosporangium sp. NPDC000244 | reverse complement strand
AAAAAAAAAAAACCTACCCACCAATCGCTCAAAAATCCCAACCTATAAAAAACCCCCCCGCCGGCCCCCCCCCCCCACCCCGGGGGGGCCCGCCGGCCCCCCCGGCCCCCCACACCCCGACCTAGGAGTTCTGGTGAACACCACCCCAGGGACACGCTGGGACGTCATCGTCGTCGGAGCCGGCGCCGGCGGCATGTCCACCGCGATCTTCGCCGCGCGCAACGGCGCGCGCGTGCTGGTCATCGACGCCGCGCCCGAGGAGGGCGGCGCCCTGCACCTGGCCACCGGCCAGCTCAGCGCGGCCGGCACCCGCCTGCAGCGCTCGAAGGGCATCGAGGACACGCCGGAGTCGCACCTCGCCGACATCGTCCGGATCAGCAAGGACACCGCCGACCGCGAGCTGGTCTGGCTGGCCGTCTCGAACGCCGCCGCGACCATCGACTGGCTCCTCGACGACCTCGCCATGCCGGTGCTGCCCGAGCACCCGGTGCGGGGCCAGAACCACGAGCACTACAGCCAGGACCGGTACTACTGGGGCCCCGACCTCGGCCGCTCCATTCTCGCCGCGGTCCGCGCACCGTTCCGCGAGCTGATCGACAGCGGCGCGGTCACCGCCCGCTTCGGCACCGAGGTCGTCGGGCTCGTCCAGGACCCCGAGGCGCAGGGTGGCCGCGTGACCGGCGTCGTCACCGCGGACGGCGAGGAGCACCACGGCACCAACGTCGTGCTCGCCACCGGCGGCTACAACGCGGACCCCGCGCTGTTCGAGAAGATGAACGGCGTCCCGGCGTACGCCGACGCCTCCTACCGCTTCGCGAGGGGCGCCGGGCACCGGCTGGGCGTCGACGCGGGCGGCTACACCCGCAACCACGACCTCTACCTGTGCTCGTTCGGCTCGGTCCTCGAGCACGACGACTTCCCGGCGCCGGTGCTGTGCCGGCCCGTGCACTGGCCCGAGATGCGCATGCCCTGGGAGATCTACGTCAACGTCGAGGGCCGCCGGTTCGTGGCCGAGGACGAGCCCAGCGTCGACGTGCGCGAGCACGCGCTGCTGCGCCAGACCGACCTGCGCCGCTACATCGTGTTCGACGGGCGGATGCTGCGCGAGGCGCCGCCGATGATCCCCGGCTGGAGCGCCGACGACGTGCGCGCGCACGCCGGGCGCCACCCCATGTTCCACGTCGCCGACGACCTGCGCACGCTGGCCGCCTCCGCCGGCATCGACCCGGACAACCTGGTCGCCACCGTCGAGGAGTACAACGCGAATCGCGACGGCGAGGACCCGCTCGGGCGCCGGTTCCGGCCGCTGCCGCTCGCCGAGGCGCCGTTCTACGCGATCCGCGTGCAGGGCATGTCGATCACCTCGACCGCCGGCCTGGCCGTCGACGCCGGGCTGCGCGTCGTGCGCCCCGACGGCACCGCCGTGCCCGGCCTCTACGCGCTCGGCGAGCTGCTCGGCTCAGGCGCGTTCATGGGCAACTCCTTCTGCGGCGGCATGCTCGCCACCCCGGCGATGACCTTCGGCCGGCTGCTCGGCACCGGGATCCTCTCGTGGTGAGCGCGGCGGCCACCGGCCCCCTCGCCGGCGTGCGGGTCATCGACCTGTCGACCATCCTCGCCGGCCCGCTGGCCTGTCAGCTCCTCGGCGACTACGGCGCCGACGTCATCAAGATCGAGCACCCGCTCAAGGGCGACGGCATGCGCGGCCACGGGCCGAGCAAGGACGGCGTCGCCCTGTGGTGGAAGGAGATCTCGCGCAACAAGCGCGCGGTCGCGCTGAACATCAAGGACCCCGCGGGCGCCGCGGTCCTGCTCGATCTCGTCGCCACCGCAGACGTGCTCGTCGAGAACTTCCGCCCGGGCACGCTGGAGAAGTGGGGCCTCGGTCCGGACGTGCTGCACGAGCGCAACCCGCGGCTCGTGGTCGCCCGCGTCACCGGCTTCGGGCAGACCGGCCCCTACGCGCAGCGCGCCGGCTTCGGCACCCTCGTCGAGGCGATGAGCGGGTTCGCGTACCTCACCGGCCCCGCCGACGGCCCGCCCACGCTCCCGGCGTTCGGCCTCGCCGACAGCATCTGCGGCCTCGCCGCCTCGACGGCGATCACGATGGCCCTGCTGCACCGCGAGCGCACCGGCGAGGGTCAGGTGATCGACCTCGACCTGCTCAGCCCGCTGACGACGGCGGTCGGCCCCGGCCCCACCGCCTATCAGCAGCTCGGCGTCGTGGAGACCCGGCACGGCAACCGCTCGACCAACAACGCGCCGCGCAACACGTACGAGACCCGCGACGGGCACTGGGTCGCGGTGTCCTCCAGCGCCCAGTCCATCGCCGAGCGGGTGATGCGCCTCGTCGGGCACCCCGAGGTCATCGACGAGCCCTGGTTCGCCTCCGGCCGCGGCCGGGCCGGGCACGCCGACGAGATCGACGCCTACGTCGGCGGCTGGGTCCGCGAGCGGGACCGCGCCGAGGTGGTGCGCGCCTTCACCGAGGCCGGGGCGGCGGTCGCGCCCATCTACTCCGCGCGCGACCTCGTCGAGGACGAGCACGTCCGGGCCACCGGCATGCTCACGGAGGTCGACGACGACGAGCTCGGCCCGGTGCTCATGCACAACGTGATGTGGCGGATGTCGGCGTCCCCCGGATCCATCCGCTTCACCGGGCGCCCCCTCGGCACCGACACCGAAGAGGTCCTGGCCGACCTCGGCTACGACCCCGAACGGGTCGCGGACCTGCGCAAACGGCAGGTCGTGGCATGACGATTCCCGAAGAGCGAGGAGAACCCGTGTCCGTCGACCCGCTGATCGCCGCGGTCAGTGCCGGCGTCGAGGTCCACGACCTCGGCCGCACGCTGCGCATCGGCATGCCGCAGTCGCCCAACCACCCGCCGTACTGGCACGCCCTGCCCCGGCGGCACGGCGACATGGTCCGCGGCGACGGCGGCTCGGCCGCGAACGACATGATCTCGATGGGCACGCACGTCGGCACCCACATCGACGCGCTGGCCCACGTGAGCCAGGACGGCCGGCTGGCCGACGGGTCCGACGCCCGCGAGGCGTCGGTCGGCGGCCGCTTCGACGCGCTCGGCGTGCACACCATCGAGCCGATGGTGCGCCCCGGGGTGCTGCTCGACGTCCCGGCCGCGCTCGGCTCGCCCGAGGGCCTCGAGGGCGGCTACGAGATCACCCCGGCCAACCTCGAGCTGACCGCGAAGGTCCAGGGCGTCACGATCCAAGAAGGCGATGTCGTACTGATCCGCAGCGGCTGGGGCCGGCACTTCGACGACTACGCGGCCTACGTCGGGCAGCACACCGGCGTGCCCGGCGTCAGCGAGGACGGCGCGACCTGGCTCGCCGAGCACCGCCCGCACGCCGTCGGGGCCGACACCATCGCCTTCGAGTGCCTCAAGCCCGGCGCCGGACACGGCCTCCTCCCGGCCCACCGCGTGCTGCTGGTCGAGCGGGGCATCTACATCATCGAGGCGATGGTGCTCGACGACCTCGCGGCGGCCGGTGTGCACCGGTTCACGTTCGTGCTGTCGCCGCTGAAGCTGTACGGCGCCACCGGCTCGCCGGTCCGCCCGCTGGCGGTGGTCTCCCGTGGCTGAGCCCACGCTCTCCCGCCGGATCGCCGAGCTGGCGGCCGAGACGCGTCCGGGCGGGCTGCCGGACGCGGTGCTGGCCAGCACCCGGCTGCGGGTCCTCGACACGCTGGGCCTGGCGCTGCGGGCCCAGGACCTCGACTCCAGCCGCGCCGTCATCGGCTACGTGGCCGACCAGGGCGGCCGGGCCGAGGCCACCGCGATCGGCGTCGCCGAGCGGGTGCCGGCGGCCCTGGCGGCGCTCGTCAACGGCACGCTCGCGCACTCCCTCGACTACGACGACACGCACCTGCCGTCGGTCCTGCACCCCAGCGCCGGCGTCGTGCCCGCCGCGCTCGCCGCGGCCGAGGCCGTCGGCGCGCCGGGCGCCGCGCTGCTCGCCGCGGTGGCGGTCGGCCTCGAGACCTGCGTGCGCATCGGCATGGCCGGCTACGACCCGGTCGCGGGCAACTCGACCTTCTTCGAGCACGGCCAGCACGCCACCTCGATCTGCGGCGCGCTCGGCGGCGCGGTCGCCGCGGCCATGCTGCACGGCCTCGACGCCGACGGCATCCAGTCCGCGCTCGGCGTCGCCGCCTCGATGGCCTCCGGCATCATCGAGGCCAACCGCACCGGCGGCACCGTGAAGCGGCTGCACTGCGGGTGGGCCGCGCACAGCGCCGTCACCGCCGCCGACCTGACCCGCCGCGGCCTCACCGGCCCGCCGACGGCGCTCGAGGGCCGGTTCGGCTTCTTCCAGGCCTTCCTGCACGGCACGTTCGACGCCGGCCAGGTCACCGACGGGCTCGGCGAGCGGTGGGCGGTCCCCGGCATCTTCTTCAAGCCCTACCCGGCCAACCACTTCACCCACACGACCGTCGACGCGGCCGCCGAGCTGCGCCGCCGCGGCGTGCGCCCGGCCGACGTCGAGGCCGTCGAGGTCGGCGTGCCTCGGCCGGTCATCCGGACCATCGGCGAGCCGATCGAGGTCAAGCGCGCGCCCGCGACGGGCTACCAGGCGCAGTTCTCGGCCCCGTACGCGGTCACCGTCGGCCTGTTCGGCGGCGGCGGCCTGGGCGCGGCGCTGGAGGACTACACCGACGCGCTGGCGGCCGACCCGGCCCGCCGCGAGCTGATGGCGAAGGTGAGCGTCGTGGCCGACCCGCGCTGCGACGCGATCTTCCCGCACCAGTTCCCGGCCGTGCTCACCGCGCGGCTGCGCGACGGGCGCACCGAGACCGTCGAGGTGCTCGCCAACCGCGGCGGCGACCAGTGGCCGCTGACCGACGAGGAGGTCGGGCGCAAGTTCGCCGACAACGCCGGCGCGGCCCTCCCGGCCGGCGAGGCCGAGCGGCTGCGCGCCGCCGTCCTCGCCCTCGACACGCTCGCCGACGTGCGCACCCTGCTCCACCCGTGAACCCGGAAGGACATCAACCATGACCCACTACGACCTGATCGTCCAAAACGTCCGGGTGGTCTCCCACGACGCTCCCGAGCCGGTCCCGGCCGACATCGGCATCGCCGAGGGCAAGATCGTCGCGGTCGCCGCGGGCCTGGACACCGCCGACGCCGCCGAGGTGGTCGGCGGCGTCGGCAAGCTCGCCTTCCCCGGCGTCGTCGACGCCCACCAGCACTGGGGCATCTACAACCCGCTCGACGTCGACACCGAGGTCGAGAGCCGGGCCGCGGCCCAGGGCGGGGTCACCACCGGCCTGAACTACATGCGCACCGGCCAGTACTACCTCAACAAGGGCGGCCCCTACGCCGAGGTCTTCCCCGAGGTGCTCGGCCTCTCCGAGGGCAACGCCTTCATCGACTACGCCTTCCATCTCGCCCCGATGAGCAAGGAGCACATCGACGAGATCCCGATGCTGGTCGAGCGGCACGGCGTCACCTCGTTCAAGATCTTCATGTTCTACGGCAGCCACGGCCTGCACGGCCGGTCCTCGGACCAGTCGAAGTTCCTGATGACCCCCGAGGGCGAGCGGTACGACATCGCCCACTTCGAGTTCGTGATGCGCGGCATCCAGAAGGCCCGCGAGCAGTTCCCCGACAAGGCCGAGGCGATCTCGCTGAGCCTGCACTGCGAGACCGCCGAGATCATGGCGGCCTACACGAAGCTGGTCGAGGAGGACGGCACCCTCACCGGGCTCGAGGCCTACTCCGCCTCCCGCCCGCCGCACTCGGAGGGCCTGGCCATCTCGATCGCGTCCTACCTCGCCCACGAGACCGGCCTGCCGAAGATCAACCTGCTGCACCTGAGCTCGGCGAAGGCCGTCGCGGCCGCCCTGCTCATGGCCAAGACGTTCCCGCACATCGACTTCCGCCGCGAGGTCACCATCGGGCACCTCGTCGCCGACATCCACACGGCCTCGGGCATCGGCGGCAAGGTGAACCCGCCGCTGCGCCCGCGCGAGGACGTCGAGGCGCTGTGGGAGCACCTGCTCGCCGGCGAGCTCGACTGGGTCGTCTCCGACCACGCCTGCTGCCGCGACGAGCAGAAGTTCGGCGCCGACCGCGACGACGTCTTCCTGGCCAAGTCCGGCTTCGGCGGCGCCGAGTACCTCCTGCCCGCCCTGGTCAGCGAGGGACGCAAGCGCGGCCTCGGCTGGGACCGGATCGCCGCGCTCACCGCGTGGAACCCGGCCCAGCGCTACGGCCTGCCGTCGAAGGGTGCCATCAAGGAGGGCCTCGACGCCGACCTGTGCCTGCTCGACGACGACCGCCCGTGGACGATCCGCGCCACCGACTCGCTCTCGGCCCAGGAGTACACGCCGTTCGAGGGCTTCGAGCTCAGCGCCGCCGTCACCGACACGTTCGTGCGCGGCATGCGGGTGCTCACCGACGGTGTGGTCACCGGCGAGCCGCGCGGCCGCTACCTGCACCGCCCCACGGGATCGTGACGCCCGATCTGGTCGCCCTCTACGTCCCCGGGGACCGGCCGGCGCTGTTCGGCAAGGCGCTGGCCGGCCCCGCGGACGTGGTGATCCTGGATCTCGAGGACGCGGTCCCGGCCGGCGGCAAGGACGCCGCCCGCGCCGCGGTCCGCGCCTGGCTGCTCGGGCTCGACCCGCCGGCCCGGGCCCGGATCTCGGTGCGGGTCAACGGGGTCGGCACGCCGGGCGGCGACGACGACCTGGCCGCCCTGGCCGACGTCGCCGGGCTGCACTCGGTCCGGGTACCCAAGGTCGAGTCGCCCGCCGAGGTCGCGCGGGTCGTCGCCGCGCTCGGCCCGGTCCCCGTGCACGCCCTGCTGGAGTCGGCCGTCGGCATCGAGGCCGCGGCCGACATCGCCCGCGCCCCGCAGGTCGCCGCGCTCGCCCTCGGCGAGGCGGACCTGCGCAGCGACCTCGGCGTCACCTCCGACGCCGGCCTCGCCTGGGCCCGCTCGCGGGTGGTCGTCGCCGCCCGCGCGGCCGGCCTGCCCGCGCCCATGATGTCGGCCTGGACCGACCTCGCCGACACCGACGGCCTGATCGCCTCCTGCCGCGCCGGCCGGGCGATGGGCTTCCTCGGCCGCACCGCCGTCCACCCGAAGCAGGTCGAGCCCATCCTGACCGGGTTCGCCCCGGACCCGGGGGAGGTCGCCGCCGCACAGGCGCTGCTCGACAGCCTCGCCGCCGCCGGGGCCGGCGGGCGCGCCGTCGCGGTCACCGCGACCGGCCGCATGGTCGACCCCGCGATGGTCCGCGGCGCCGAACGTGTCCTCGCCGTCCACGCCCACATCCGCCGCTGCCTGGGAGCCGCCACGTGACCACCGTTCCGCACTGGATCTCCGGGGCCGAGGTGGCCCCCACCGGCCGCACCGCCCCGGTGACCGACCCGGCCACCGGCGCCGAGACCGCCCGCGTCGGCCTGGCCGACCGGGCCGTGGCCGACGCCGCCGTGAAATCCGCGACCGCCGCGTTCGCCGACTGGAGCGAGACCTCGCTCGCCCGCCGCGCCACGGTGCTGTTCCGCTTCCGGGAGCTGCTCAACGAGCGAGCCGACGAGCTCGCCGCGATCATCACCGCCGAGCACGGCAAGGTCCTCGACGACGCCCGCGGCGAGGTCGCCCGCGGCCGCGAGGTCGTCGAGTTCGCCTGCGGCATGCCCCACCTGCTCAAGGGCGGCTTCACCGAGAACGCCTCGACCGCCGTCGACGTGCACTCCCTGCGCCAGCCGCTCGGCCCCGTCGTGATCATCAGCCCGTTCAACTTCCCGGCGATGGTCCCGATGTGGTTCTTCCCGATCGCGATCGCGGCCGGCAACACCGTCGTGCTCAAGCCCAGCGAGAAGGTCCCCACCGCCGCCCTGTGGCTGGCCCGCCTGTGGCAGGAGGCCGGCCTGCCCGACGGCGTCTTCAACGTCGTCAACGGCGACAAGGAGGCGGTCGACGCCCTGCTCGAGCACCCCGACGTGGCCGCCGTGTCGTTCGTCGGCTCGACCCCGGTCGCGTCGTACGTCCACGAGACCGCCAGCCGCCACGGCAAGCGCGTGCAGGCCCTGGGCGGCGCCAAGAACCACATGCTGGTGCTGCCCGACGCCGACCTCGACCTGGCCGCCGACCAGGCCGTGAACGCCGGCTTCGGCTCGGCCGGCCAGCGCTGCATGGCCATCTCGGTGGTCGTCGCCGTCGGTGAGACGGCCGACGACCTGGTCGAGCGGATCGCCGAGCGGGCCCGCAGCCTGCGCACCGGCGACGGCCGCCGCGGCTGCGACATGGGCCCGCTGGTCTCGGCCGCGGCCCGGGACCGGGTGACGTCCGCGATCGCGGCGGGCGAGGCCGCGGGCGCCCGGGTGGTCGTCGACGGCCGCGACGGCGCCTACGACGCCGAGGGCGAGGGCTTCTTCGTGGGCCCGACCCTGCTCGACGGCGTCGAGCCCGGCATGTCCGTCTACACCGACGAGATCTTCGGCCCCGTCCTGTCGGTCGTGCGCGTCGCGTCGTACGAGGAGGGCGTGGCCCTGATCAACGCCAACCCGTACGGCAACGGCACCGCGATCTTCACCGCCGACGGGGGCGCCGCGCGCCGCTTCTGCCGCGAGATCCAGGTCGGCATGGTCGGCGTCAACGTGCCCGTCCCGGTGCCGATGGCGTACTACTCCTTCGGCGGCTGGAAGTCCTCCCTCTTCGGCGACGTGCACGCGCACGGCACCGAGGGCGTGCACTTCTTCACGAGGGCCAAGGTCGTGACGACCCGCTGGAGCGACCCGAGCCAGCGCGGCCTGTCCCTGGGCTTCCCGGTCAACACCTGAGCGCGGCGCGGTTCCGCGGGGCGAGCGGGTCCTCGCCCCGCGGAACCGGCCGGTGCGTCAGCTGTAGTCGAGCGTGAAGGTGTTGCAGACGAAGTTGGACCTGCCGGCGGTACCGCTCAGCTCGAAGCCGAACTGGACCTGCCCCACGGTCACATCGCCCCACCAGCCGTTGGTGCGCAGCCAGTTCATGACGGCCAGCACGTCCACGGTGCCGGAGCCGGTGCTGGCGGTCCGCACGAACGAGAACACCGCGTTGGCGCCGTTCGAGCCGCGGTACACGTTCCAGGTGTGCCCGCCCACGCTCACGTTGCGGGCGTTGGGCACCGCGCCGTTGGAGTCGTAGGACTCCGCGATCGGCCCGACCGCGCCGTGCTGGTTGGTCCAGATCATGACCTCGTAGGCGTTGTTGTTCGCCCAGATGTCGTACGCGGTCTCGTAGTCGCCGTCGGCGGCCACGGACACGTTGAACGTGCTGCGCACCGAGCCCAGCGAGCTCAGGGTCCGGTTGAGCGTCTTGCCGGTGTGCGGGTAGGACTTCACCCCGCTCGTGCGCGGGTGCTCGGCCACGACGCCCCAGTTCATCCCGGTGCGCGCCCAGATGGTCTGCGGCCCCGCGCCGCCGCCCCAGACGTCGTTGATCACGGTGTACCCGTTGTTCGTCCACTGGTCCCAGGCGCCCGTCGCCACCCAGGCGGCGTCGGAGGGCACGCCGCCGGGGTTGCCCGACGTCGGCGTGGGGGTCGGGGACGCGCTGGTGCGCGAGGGGGTCGGCGTCGGGGAGTTCGTCACGGTACCCGTGCAGGCCGTCCCGTTCAGCGTGAAGCTCGACGGCACCGGGTTGCTGCCGGTCCACGAGCCGTTGAAGCCGAACGACGTGCTGGCGCCGGTGGCGACCGAGCCGTTGTACCCGGCGTTCTTCGCGGTCACCGTGGAGCCGCTCTGGGTGACCGTGGCGTTCCAGGCCTGGGTGACCGTCTGGCCGGCCGAGTACGACCACACGACCGTCCAGTTGGAGATCGGGTCCCCGAGGTTCGTGATCGTCACGTTGGCCCCGAACCCTCCGGGCCAGGAACTGCTGATCTGGTAGCCGACCCGGCACCCGGCGGCGGCGGACGCGGGCAGGGCGATGGCCACGGCCCCGGCCGCCCCGACGGCGACCACGGCCCCGAGGGCGAGTGCGAGCGTGCGGGTTCTTCGCATGGCGGTACGACCCCTTCTTCCGACCGTTCGTTGTAACGACCACTGTCGATGCGCTTCGACAGTGGGGTCAACATGCGCCGTCACAGACCCGCCGAACCCGACGCAAACGCGTGAAAATTACCGGCCCGGGGGCTGCCCTACACTCCCGATCCATGACCCGGCTGGGCATCGACTTCGGCACCTCCACCACCGTCGCCGTCCTGCACCGCCCCGACGGCCGGCGGCAGCAGCTGCTCTTGGACGGCTCGCCCCTGCTGCCCTCGGCCGTCCTGCTCGGCCCGGACGGCCGCCTGCACACCGGCCGCGACGCCGCCCACCTCGCCCGCAGCGCGCCGCAGCGCCTGGAGCCCAACCCGAAGCGCCGCATCGACGACGGCACGGTCCTGCTCGCCGACGCCGAGGTGCCCGTCGCCGACCTCGTCGCGGCCGTCCTGGCCCGCGTGCTGACCGAGGCCGACCGGGTCCTGGGCCCGCTCGGCCCGGTCCGCGACGCCGTGCTCACCCACCCCGCCGACTGGGGCTCGGCCCGCCGCGCCCTGCTGCGCGAGGCCGCCCACCGCGCCGGCCTGCGCGCCGTCGACCTCGTCCCCGAGCCGCTCGCGGCGGCCGCCGCCTTCGCCGCCCGGCACGGCACGCCGATGCCCGAGGGCGCCCATCTGCTCGTCTACGACCTCGGCGCCGGCACGTGCGACGTGACCCTGCTGCGCCGCACCGCGACCGGCTTCCGCCAGGTGGCCTCGGAGGGCCGGGGCGACGTCGGCGGCCTCGACATCGACGCGGCCGTCGTCGCGTTCCTGACGCGGTCGTACGGTCCATTGTGGACGAATCCGGCGGACCGCCGGCGCCTGTGGGACGACGTGCGCTCGGCCAAGGAGATGCTGTCGCGCGCCAGCGGCACCGTGGTCATGCTCCCCGCTCCGGGCCGCGAGGCCCCGCTCGGCCGCGAGCAGCTGCAGGAGCTGGCCCGCCCGGTCCTGGAGCCGACGATCGCGATGACCCGGGCACTGCTGCTGGCCGAGGGCGTCCGCCCGGCGCAGGTGGCGGCCCTGTTCCTGGTCGGCGGCGCGAGCCGCACCCCGCTGGTGGCCACGATGCTGCACGAGGCCCTCGGCCTGGCCCCGGTCGTGGCGGAGCAGCCGGAGCTGGTGGTCGCCGAGGGCGCCCTGCACCTGGTCGCCGGCGACGTCCCCGACGTTCCCGGCCTTCCCGACGTTCCCGGCCTTCCTGACGTCGTGGACGAGCCCACGGTCGTCGTCCCGTCGCCCGTGCCCCCGGCTCCCGCCCGGCGCCGTGGCCTGCGGGCGGCCCTGGCCGGTGCGGCCGTGCTGGTGGTGGCCTTCGCCGCCTTCGCGACCTACATGACCGTGACCACGAACGAGCCCGACGACCCGCAGCCGCTCCCGAGCACCCCCGCGGCCCGCTACGACTTCACCAAGGCCCCCGACGACCTGTGCGCCCACCTCGACCTGACCGAGTTGCGCACCGTCTACGACACCGAGGAGGAGGCCCCCAGGCCGCGGCGCACCCTGAACGGCCAGATGGGCTCCGCGAACTGCTCCACGACCCGCCGCAACGCCCGGGCGACGGTCTTCGCGCGCGTCTCCGGCACCGTCACCGTCCGCGCCGACCCGCGGCTGACCACGGCCGACTACGAGCAGATGGTCGCCCAGGAGGCGAAGAACAACGACACCCCGGAGGCGGCCCCCGGCCTGGGCGACGAGGCCGTCGTCTACCGCGCGAAGGACTCGAGCAGACGCGCCGCGACGGACCTGACGCTGATCCTGGGCCTGCGCGAGGCGAACCTGATGTGGCAGCTCGTCCTGACGGTGACGAGGAGCGACGCCAAGGGCTGGACCCCGGCCGAGCTGACCGACCTGCGCACCCGCCTGATCACCGTCACGCGGGCGACCCTGCCGGGGCTGACCGCCGCCCTGACCTGAGTCAGCCGGCGTAGGGCATGATCGCCGCGGCCGTCAGCCCGCACGCGAGATAGCCGCCCAGGGTGTGGAAGTCGACGACCCCGAGGTACGCCTCCTCGTGCTGGTCCACCGGAAAGCGGTCACCGAGGCGCTTCGGCACCGCGATCAGGTCGCCCGGGTCGGCGATGTTCACCCAGCGGCCGACGCCCGGCGGTCGCCCGCCCCGCCCGTCGGCCGGCTCCGGCTCCAGGGCCTCGAAGATGGCGCCGGGGAGCCCGAGCGGCGAGCCGAGCGTGATCAGCAGGTCGACCTCGGCCCCGGTGGCGTGCAGCGTCTCGTACGCCACCACGGTGCCGAGCGAGTGCGCGACGAGCACGCGCGGCCGGTGCTGCTCGATGGCCCCGGCTACGGCCTGCCGGACCCGGGCGCGCACGGCCGGCCGGGTCAGGTACACGTACACCTCCCGCAGCACCGCCGTCATGACCCGCGCGAGCGCCTGCGGGCCGACGTTGCGCCGCCGGGCGAGCCAGTCCATCGCCGCGCGCAGCGGCGCGGTCGCCGGCCCCTGTGCGACCTCTGCCGGTGCGCCGAGCTCCCGCAGCCACTGCCACAGCATCGCCCGCTCCGGCGGCTCCAGGGCCTCCAGCGGTACGCCGGCCGACTGCGCACCCTGATCGAGCAGGTGGGCGTAGTAGGCCGCGGCGAGCTCCGGCACGGGCATGTGCCCCAGGCCCGCGGCGCGGTAGCCCTCGGCGAGCCGGGGCTGCAACTCCACGGCCATCGCGGTGGCGGCCTGCGGCGGGCTCAGCGCGGCGCGCAGGTTCGAGATGCCGTGCACGGTGAGCACGCGGCGTTGGTCCGGCATCGGGTTCCCTCCAGGGCGGCTCGGGGACGGCACGGTGTCAGTCGGAGTCGGCGTTCATGCGGGCGACGCCGAGCGCGTCGAGCCGGCGCATGGCGTCGAGGATCAGCGCCGTGGCGGCACCGGGGTGGTCGTTGAAGATCTCCCGGGCGCGCCGCAACCCGTTGCGGGTGCCGTCGAAGTCGTGCCGCATGACGTCGCCCGGGGTGCGGGTCGAGGCCCGCAGCATCTCCTGGTCGAACATGCGCTCCGCCTCGGCGAGCAGGTCCGCCGCGTATTCGGTGAGCCGCTCGCTCGGCGGCGGCGGGTCGGTCAGGCTGCCGGCCGTCACCACCAGGGCGCGCACGACCCGGGCGGTGTAGAACCACGACGGCCCGTCGAGCTCCGGCAGCTCGGCGAAGACCTGGTTCGGCTGGTCCCACAGCCGCATCAGCCCCGCGTGGCGGCGCCGGCTCAGGTGCGACCAGATCGCGTCGGCCAGGTCGAGATGGCGCTGGCGCTGCTCGGTGGTCTGCGTCTCGCCGGCGACCCGGGCGGTGCACTCCAGCAGCAGCGGCGCGTAGTCGTTGAAGGCCAGCCCGACCTCGGGGCCGATGGTCTCGGCGCCCGGGAGGCGCACCACGAAGCCGGGATGGTGGTGGACCAGGGCGGAGTCGCCGGCCATCGCCCTGCGGTTGATCCGGCCACGGGTCGCCAGCTCCGACAGCACCGCGCCGAACCGCGCCCAGCCGTTCGGCGTCGCCGGGGCACCGACGCCGCCGATCGTCAGCCAGGCGACCATCACGGTGAAGTAGTCGGACTCGGACCCGTCGCTCGTGCGCCACGGCACGTCCTCGATCGGCCAGGCGCCGTCGCCGAAGGTCGCCATCGTGCTCCAGAACGCGCGGGTGACGTCGCCGCGCCGGCGCAGCTCCTGCGCGAGCCGCTGCTGCTCGTCGTTGAGCAGGCCGAGCAGGCGGGTCCGTTCCGAGGCGAGCTCGTCGATCGCCTGCATCGCCTCGACGGTGAACACCAGATAGGGTTCGTCCTCGGCCACGCCGTCGGGCTGGATCTCGACCGGATCGCTGGTGGGCACGGTCGGGGCGTCCCGGACGACGCCCCAGCTCCAGCCGCACTCGAACAGCTTCGTCGCGGCCTCGTCGGTGATCGCGCCCGACCCGATCCTGAAGTCGCGCAACGTGGCCGCGGTGTCCTGCAGCTCGAGGCGGAGCCGCTCGAGGAGCCGGCGCCGGGGCAGGGCGGTCTGGTTGGTCCGGCCCAGCATCACGTCGCCCGCGGGCGAGTCGTCGTCGAAGGCGTCGACGACGAAGCTGCGCAGCAGGCCCACCATGGCCGCGGAGAGCCGTCGCGACGCCAGGTTCTCCAGGTCCTCGAGATCCTGCTGCAGGACGTTGCGCCGGACGTGCTGGCGGAAGACCCGCACGAAGCCGATGACGGCCAGGCACAGGGTGACCGAGATCGAGTAGGAGGACACCAGGTCCATGGACTTCTGCCGCGGCGTCACCGCCTCCCCGGGCTCGGCGGCCTCCAGGTACCCGTCGCCGCCGAACAGCGCCTGGCCGGTGCCCGGGTCGGTGTGGCGGCCGAAGTACTCCCGCATGACGGTGGTCAGGCGCCGCGGTACCTCGCGGGAGTCGCCGATGCGCTGGACGGCCTGCAGCACCCCGTCGGTGGTCTCGTCGGGGCTGTCCAGCGCCATGCCGGCCACCTGCGTCGCCGGGTACAGCAGGCACAGCAGCTGCTCGGCGTCGCTGATGGAGTTGGAGTCCCCGCGGCCGCCCCATCGCCAGTCGAAGTCGAAACCGCCCCGGTACGAGTTCCTGATGACCTCGCGCCAGATCGCCAGCAGCTCATCGGTCGGCTGCATCCGCATCGCCGTTCACCCCTCCGCCGTCGGTCGGTCGTGGATCCGGACGAGCCGGCACAGGTCCTGGCCGAAGCCCGCGAGCAGCGAGCCGTCCGGGCCGGCGGTGACCGTGTGCACGGGCTCGGGCAGCACCAGCGTCTGCGCGGCGGTGTCGCCCGTGAGCGCGGCGACGTGCAGCGCGTTGCCGGCGGCGATGGCCACCGCGTCGCGCCCGTCGACGACGGCGTGCGCCGCCGCGGCGACCGTCTCGCCCGACGGCACCGGGATCCGCTCGGCGGTGCCCGTGTCGGGCCACCAGGTGGTGACGCCCGCGCCGTCGGCGAGCAGGACCAGCGGCCGCCCGCCCGTGGTGACACCGCAGGACAGCACCGCGTCGCGCGAGGCGCGAGGCAGCGTGTGCCGCTCGGCCGTGCCGTCGCGGATCAGCACGAGGCCGAGGTCGCGCCCGGCGGGGATCGTCGCGAGCGACATGCCGCCGGCCCGCCAGGTCGCACCGCCGAGGGGCAGCCCGGTCAGCCCCGGCACCGGGATCCGGCCGCCGTCCTCGAGACTCCAGGCCTGCGCGCGCCCGTCGCGGGACTGGGCGACGGCGACCTCGGCGCCGTCGGCGAGGGTGAGCGCGGCGAACGGCGCCTCGGGGGCGAGATAGCGGCCGGCGGTGCCGCGCGACGAGCCGTCGGCGAGGTCGAACAGTTCCAAGGTCAGCGCCGGCGTGGTGACGACGAGCAGGTCGGTGCCGTCGGCGCGGCGGTGGACCAGCGGCAACGCCCGCCGGCCGGACCGGGCGCGGAAGACGTGCCGGGGCCTTCCGGAGGGCACGTCCCAGGTCCGGTACGTGCCGTCGGCGCCGACGGTCACCGCGATCGTCGTGCCGCCGAGGCGGGCGAACGCGACGGCGGTGACGGTGTCCTCGTGCCCCGGCAGCGACGCGAGCGCCTCGCCGCTGCGGGCATTCCACAGCCGGACCGTCGCATCGCCTCCGGCGCCGGCCACCACGGCGGTCCCGTCGGCCAGCAGGCACCACTCGATCACGGTGACCGGCCCGGCCGATCCCGGCATGACCTCGCGGTGCCGGCCCGCCAGGTCCCACACGCGCGCGGTCCCGTCGGCGGCGGCCGTCACGGCGACACCTCGCCCGTCGGCGAGCCGCGCGCAGTCGATCGCGGTCACCCCGCCGGTGTGCCCGGTCAGCACGTGCCGGACGTCGCCGGTGTCGAGGTCCCAGACGCGCGCGGTCCCGTCGGCGCCGCCGGCCACCGCGAGGAGCGTCCCGTCCTCCAGCTCCAGCCCGGAGACGGCCTGGAGCAGGTCGGTGCTCCCGGCCAGCACCGCTGACGGCTCCGCGACGAAGGTGGGACGATCGGCGTCGAGCGACCACACCCGGGCGTTGCCGTCGGTGTGCGCGGTGACGGCCACCGCGCCGGGGCCATCGCCGAGGCAGACGGCCGCCACCGCGGAGCTGCGGCCGGCCTCGAGCTTGAGCGGGCGCAGGGGGTCGGAGACCCAGGCCGCCACCGAGCCGTCGACCGCGGCGCTCACCGCGAGCGGCCGGCCCCGCCGGCCCGCGATCGCGCGGACGGTCCGGTCGTGCGCGCGCTCGGGCAGGCCATGGTTGCCGCCGTCGGCCAGGTTCCGGACCTGGATCGTGCCGTCCACCGTCGACGCGGCCAGGATCAGCGGCGCGCCGTGCACGGTCGCGAGGGCCAGCACGCCGACCCCTCCGCGATCGTCCAGGACGTGGCGGAGCGCCCCGGTGGACAGGTCCCAGGTCCGCAGGCCCTCGACCGCGTCGGCGGTGACGGCGACGGGAGTTCCGTCCGGCAGGGTCGTGGCGGCCACCGCGACGAGGGGGTGGCGATGGCCGGTCAGCACCCCGCGGAGCGTGCCGTCCGCGATGCGCCACACCAGCGCGTCGGCGCCGGCGGCCATGAGCACGACGTCCTCGCCGTCGACCCGCGCGAGCGACAGCCCGGTGACCGGGGTCCGGCCCGGCGCGGCGAGCACATGGCGCAGGCCGCCGTCGTCGGCGTCCCAGACCCGCACGGTGCCGTCGGCGCCGGCGGTCACCACGACATCGGCGCCCTCGGCGGTGCGATGACCGGCGACGTGCCGTACGGCGGCGGTGTGCCCGACGAGCGTGTGCCGCAGCGCCGAGTTGATCGTCGTGGCGGTCGCCCACACGGGCCGCCACTGACCCAGCCGTCCGGGCACCCCCGCGGCGGCGAGCCGGTCGGTCAGGTCGGCCCGGCCGTGACGGACCGCGTCGAACAGCAGCAACGCGTGGCGGATGTCCGGGCGGTCGGCGAGCTGGCGGTGCCGCCAGTAGGACGTGCGGTACACGGTCGCCATGGTCGCGCCCGCCGGCGTGGCCGCGCGGTGCAGATGCCGGGCGACGACGTCCGGGTCGGCGTGGACCATGAAGTCGGCGTCCGCGAGCAGGAGGTCGGCCTCCCCGGCCGCGGCGGCATGGTCGAGCGCGTGGCGCAGTACGTACGGGTCGGCGGCGGCCCAGCCACCGCCGGCCGGCACCGTGGCGATCAGGCGGCGCAGCAGCGCCGCGTGGGCCGGCCGCGGGCCCGGTCCGGCCGCCGCGCTCGTGCCGTTGCCGCGCTGGAGGTGCTCGGTGAGCGCCTTGTGGAACAGCCGGTACAGCGTCGTGCCGCGGCTGTCGACGTCGCGGCGCAGGTAGAAGCGGCCGCGCTCCAGCGCGTCGGTGATGTCCCGCCGCGACGCGGGGCCGGCCTCGGCCGGGGCGAAGACGCCGGCGCAGGCCTCGACGATGCGCCGCGGCATGCCGGCCCCGAAGCTGTGCGCCAGGGTGACGAGCGTCGGGTGGAACCACGGGTGCTCGGGTGCGGCCAGGTCGAGCTCCAGCACGCCGGGCAGCGTGCGCGGGACCATCTCGACGACGGCCGCGGCGGCGGCCGGTCCGGGCGGCGGCGGGAGCCGGGACAGGTAGTTGACGAAGAGCCCGGCGACGAGGAACTCGCCCCAGCGCGGCTGCGTCTCGTCGGCGACGGGCGCGGCCAGCCGTTCGGCGATGCCCGCGGCGAGGATGCGGCGCACGTCGTGGCGGCCGTCGACCCGGTATCCGGGGTGGGCCCGGAGCAGGTCGTCGACGTACGCGCTCAGGTCACGCTCGAGCTCGTCGCGGGGCTCGTCGTCCAGGTCGGTCAGCTCGCCACCGGCCTCGGCCCGCTCCAGCAGCGGCTGGGTCATCCGCCAGTGCCGGCCGCTGCGGGCGCCGACGAGCAGCCGGGCCGCCGGGGTGCCGTCGCCGCGGGTGGCGTCGGCGAGATCGCGCAGGGCGCGCGAGAGCGCCGCGGGGTCGACGGCCTCGTCGACCGCGTCGACGATGAGGACCGGCGGCCGGTGCCGGTGGCGGATCGCGGCCACGAACTCGGCCACGGTCCAGGCCCGGTGCGCGTCCGGCAGCTCGAGCTGGGCCGCGGCCTGGCCGAGGACGGCGACGATGTCCTGCTCGTACGCGTGCACGGCGGCGAGATCGGCCACGACGCCGGGGAGGTCGTCGCGGCGGGCCCACCACAGCTCGCGGGTCTTGCCGGCCAGCACCGGGTGGGCGGCGCAGACGAGCATGCCCAGCAGCGCGGACTTGCCGACCCCGGGCGTGCCGGTGACCAGGTGCAGGTTGGCCCGCAGGTTGGCACGGCCGGCGCGGCCCTCCAGGTAGGCGCTCAGCGCCCGCAGCTGCCGCCCGCGCCCGCGGTAGGTGCCGCCGGAGGCGATCGGCCGGGCCTCGTTCGGCGGGTGCCCCGAGGCGCGGGACATGAAGTGCCAGGCGTCGAAGAGGTCCTCGACGGCGGTCGCGAACTCGCGCAGGTCGTCGCGGACCAGGCCGGCGACGGTCGGCCGGTAGTGCGGGTTGTCGAAGAACGGCGGCCACGCGACCCGGGAGGCGATGTCCACCCGGGTCGCCACGACCGTCTGGGCGAGGCCGTCCTCGGCGGCGACGAGCCGGTCGACCTCGTCGCGGATCTCCTGCGCGACGCGGTCCAGCGGCACGTGCCGGATCGAGGGATGGATGTCGAGCCGGCCGATGTCGGCGAGCACGGCGGCCGCGGCCCGGGTGAACCGCGCCCCGAAGCCCTGGCGCTCCGGCAGGCATCCGGCGATCACCCAGGCCCGTCGCTGGGCATCGGCGATGTCGAACTCCCACTGCACGCGCGCGGCCCGCCCGGCGCCGCAGACGTCCACCAGGAACAGCGTCCAGGGCCGCGTCCCGGCCTCGTCGGTGCGCCGCCAGGGGTCCTCGTGCTCGTCGGTCCCGGTCGCGTCGGCCATCCAGCTGTCCAGGCTCGTGCCCGAGTTGGCCCTGCCGTCGGAGCCGTACACCTGCACCGACCCGCCGTGCGCGCGCCCGTGGCTGACCACGTGCACGATCAGCACGTCCTCGCCGGTGGCCCCGTCGAGGGCGGCGAGCACGGTCCGGGCGAGCTCGGCGGCGGTCGGGTCGGTCCCGTCGGACACGGTGGTGTACCCGTGCGCCGCGGCCGCGTCCGTGAGGCTCGCGGCCGCGGGCGCGGCGAACGGCAGGTCGTCGAGCCCCCCGGAGAAGCGCGACACGGCGATGCTGACCAGGCGCCGGCTCACAGGCCCGCCCAGACCTCGTCGTCGGCCAGGCGCCCGGCCAGCAGCGTGAACGCGTCCACGGTCGCCTGGTTGGCCACGCCGGTGAGGTTCACGTCGTCATCGGTGATGATCTGCTCGCGCCACTGCAGTACGGGGTCGTGCGGGACCGCCCCGAGCAGGTTGACCCGCCCGATGCCCCGGCGGCTGGCGAAGCGCTGCAGGTTTTCGTTGGCGCCCTGCAGCCAGGCGATCTGGGCCGGCCGCAGCCCCGCGAGCTCGGGCCCGCTCGGCTCGGTCACGCCGGTGCGGACCATCCGAGTCGCCTGCAGCAACGCGTCGCGGTCGTGGCCGCGCGCGACGCCGATGTCCAGCAGCCCTCGTTCGCCGTGCACGAAGTCGCTGGTGTTCACGACGTGCTGGCGGGTCCATCGGTGGAAGACCAGCCACCGGGCCTCGACCCGGCGCAGCTGGGGCCCGGCGGTGGCCGCCAGTGCCATGTCGAGGCTGTGGCGGCGACCGGCGGGAAGACTCACGAGGGTGGTGTCGAACTCCTCCTCGAGGCGCATCAGCAACTCGGTGAAGCGGTCGATCGCCCACGGGTGGGCGGCGACGTCGTCGGCGCGGCCGCCGGGCAGCAGCACCATGCGTCCGGTGCCCCGGTCCGGCCGTCGCAACGTCTCGCGCTCCGACTCGCTCCAGACGTCGATCCGCCGCGGCTCGGCCACCCGGCTTTCGAGGTACTCGTGGACGGAGTCGTCGATACCGCCCAGCGGCTCCTCCACCCGGAAGAGCGCGCGCGCCGTGGGCGGGTCGAGGTCGAGGTAGCAGACGTCGCGGCCCTGCAGGGCACTGCGGAACAGCAGGTTGGCGCCGGTGACGGAGCGGCCGGAGCCGCCGTCCACCGCGCAGGCGAAGGCCAGCACTCAGTCCCCCCAGCCGGTGTCGTGCCGGCGGGCGGCGTCGAGCTGGGCGAGGTCCCGCAGCGCCGCCATGGCGAGCACGAGCGCGGTGCCGGGCCGTTCCTCGTAGCGCTCGTGCGCCTGGTCGAGGGTCGCCCGGATCTTCGTGAGGTGCCGCTCCAGATGCGGGCCGGGCCGGGTCGAGCCGTAGAAGAGCTCCTGGTCGTAGACGTGGTCGGCCTCGGCCAGCAGGTCGGCGGCCGCGGCCGCGAGCCCGCCGCTGCGCAGGGGCGGCCCGGCGACCAGCTGCGCCACGCTGATCAGCGCGCTGACGACGCGCTCGGTGAAGCTCCAGAACGGTTCCTCGGCCCGGTAGGCGAACTCGTCGTAGACGCCGGCCGGCTGGTCCCAGAGCCCGGGCCGCAGCCGCCGGCGCAGGATGTGCTCGCCCCAGACCTCGTCCACGAGGTCGGCGACCCGCAGCCGCAGCGCGATGTCCGGCCCGGCGCCGCCGACCAGCACGGCCTGCTTGAGCAGCTGCGGGGCGAAGTCGAACAGGTCCCAGACGAGCCGTGGCCCGCCCGAGTCCTCGGAGCCCGCCAGCGGCAGCGGGAACCCCGGATGGTGCAGGGTCATCCACTCGCCGGGGCCGGCGCGGCGGGTGAGCCGGGCCCGCCCGGCGAGCTCGGCCAGCACGCCGGCGATCCGGTTCGCGGCCTCCGCGTCCGGCTTGCGCTGCAGGTCCTGGATGACGATGGAGCACACCAGCAGGCTGAGATAGTCGGACTCGATGCCGTCCGAGGCTCGCCACGGCACGTCCTCGAGGGGCCAGCGGCGATCACCGAAGCAGGCGATCCGGGTCCAGTACCGTTGCGTGATGTCCCAGCGCAGCTGCAGGGCGCTGGCCAGACGCTGCTGGTCATCGTAGAGGAGACCGAGCAGGCGGGTGCGGTCCGACCACAGCTCCTGCAGCGCATCGAGCACGACGGCGGTGGCGGCGAGGTTCGGTGCGTCGACGGCCACCCCGTCGGGCTGCCCGACGAGCGGATCGACGTCCGCCTGCGGCGGCGCCGACATCGGCACGCCCCACGACCAGCCGCACTCGAAGAGCATGTTGGGGTTGTCGAGCTGGTCCACGTAGGGGCCCAGCCAGATGTCGCGCAGGACGGCGCGGATGTCGACCAGCCGGTCCTGCAGCAGCGCGTGGATCCGCCGGTCCGGGAGCTTGGCCTGGTTGACGACGTCCATGAGGACCCGGCCGTGCGGGGAGTCCGCGGGGAAGACGGAGACGGAGAAGCTGCGCAGCAGGCCGACCAGCGCCGCGGTGAGCCGCAGGCTCGCCAGCTGCTCGGTGCGGGCGATCTGCTCCCGCACGTCCTGGCGGTTCACGGAGCGGCGGAAGACACGGGTGAAGCCCAGCACGGCCAGGGTCAGCCGGACGGAGACGGCGTAGGCGCCGACGGTGTCGACGGCGCGCTGCTCCTCGGTCGGCTCGGTCGACTCCCCGGCGCCCTCCGGCAGGGCGCGGAAGTACGAACCGCCGCCGAACGCCGGTTGCCCGGCCTCGTCGGTGTACGTCGTCAGGTATTCGGCGGCGACCTCGAGCAGCATCCGCGGAATCCTGATCACGTCGCCGAGGGGCCGCAGCGCGTCGGCGATGTCGTCGACCGTCTCGTCGGGCCGGTCGAGGGCGAAGGTGCGCAGCGCGGCGGCCGGCGCCATGATGCACAACAGCTGCTCGGCGTCGTGCACGCAGTTGCGGCCGGCCCGCCCGCCCCAGACCCATTGGCCGTCGCGCATGGATTCCCTGGCCACCGCCCGCCACACGTCGAGGAGTTCGTGACGGGGGCTGATCTTCATGACACTCCTCGTCGCCGGGGCTGACGCGGGAAGCCGGTTTCCGTGAGCCTACGGTAATGACCGCGGTCAACGCAGGAGGTCGCTCGGGCGAGTCGGATCACCCGTTCGGCGCATGCATTCCGCAATGATCGTGGCCGATCGGCCGACCATCGATGCGCGATGCGCCGGGTGCCGAGGATATTGTGGCCGTCGATGCATGGACTCTTCGACGGCTTCGAGGGCTACCGGATCGTCGGCGACGCCGACAAGGACCAGGCCCTCAAGTCCGCGCTCGTCGCGGTCGACGCCAACGTGCTGCTGAGCCTGTACCGCTACAACCGCCGCACGACCGAGGACCTCCTCGCGGTCCTCGAGCGGCTCGGAGACCGGCTGGTCGTGCCGCACCAGGCCCTGCGCGAGTTCCACCGCAACCGGATCAGCGCCATCGGCAACCCGTCCGGCGTGGCCCGCGAGACCCGCGAGGAACTCGGGAAGAGCCGGGCCGCCGCGGCCGAGGCGATGCGGCGGTGGGCCCGCACCGTCGCGCTCGACGACGCCGACCTGCGCCGGCACGAGCAGGCAATCGAGGAGCTCTTCGACGACCTCGACATCGCGATCGTGCGGACCGAGACCGGCCGCGTGCAGGCCGCCACCCCGGTCGAGCAGGACCCGGTGATGCGGCGGCTGCTCGTGCTCCTCGCCGGCCGGGTGCTGCCACACCCCGGCGAGCAGCGCTGGTCGGAGCTCGTCGCCGAGGGCACGCGGCGGGTCGCCGAGCGGCGGCCGCCCGGATACCTGGACGCCGACAAGACCGCCCACCCCGAGGGCGCCACGGGCGACTTCCTCATCTTCCGGCAGTCCTGCGAGGCGGCGCGGGAGCGCGGCCTGGACCTCGTGATCGTCACCAACGACGAGAAGGAGGACTGGTGGTGGCGGCACCGGTCCGAGTTCGTCGGCCCGCGGCCGGAGCTGGTCAAGGAGTTCTTCGATCTCAGCGGCCGCCGGCTGCACCTGCTGCGCGTGCGGGACCTGCTCTCCCGCTCCGCCGCCCTCGACGTCGAGGTGAGCCCCGCCTCGGTGCAGGACGCCGAGCGGGACCGCAGCCCGGTGCCCACCGCGCTGACCGCCGACGCGGCGCTGGCGCTGATCCGGGTGATCGAGCGCGTGGATCCCGAGGTCGCCGCAGCCGTCCGGGAAGCCGCGGCCAGCGACGACACCGTGGTCGTCACGCCGGCCGACGGTCCGGGGCTGTCGGCGCTCATCGCCGCGTACATCGACTTCCTGCGCCTCACCGAGGGCCGCACGATCCCGGTCCCGGCGGTCGTCCGCCCGGTGTTCGGCGACGGCGGCGAGCTCGTCGCGCACCGGCTGACCCCCGAGTTCGCGGCGGTGCTGCGCCTGGCCCCGACCAAACCGCCGGCCAAACCGCCGGCTCGGGGCTAGCGGACGGTGCGCCGGGTGTCGAGGTAGGCCTCGAGGCGCTCCGGGACCGAGGGAGCGCAGAACAGGGAGCCCTGGGCCAGCCGGCAGCCCGCGGCGGTGATCGTGGCCAGCTCCGCGTCGTCGCGTACGCCGTCCACGGCCACCTCCACGCCCAGCTGCCGCGCCAGGTTCACCACCGCGGCCACCACCGGGGTCTCCGCACCCGCGAAGGTGCGCCGGTCGACGCGTACCAGGTCCAGCGGCAGGCGGCGCAGCAGGCTCAGCGTCGTCGCGGGCACGCCGAAGCCGTCCAGGGCGGTGCGGGCGCCCAGGGTCCGGATCGCGGTCAGGCGGTCGACGAGGTCCGGCAGCTCCGGCTCCGGGACGGTGAACTGGACCACGAGGCGCGACGGCGGGATGCCGGTGGCGGCGAGCAGGTCCGCGAAGCCGTCGGCGGCGAGCAGGGCGGGGGAGACGGGCACGGCCAGCCACAGGGGCGGGCCGCCGCCGTCGCGGTGGCCGAGCTGGCGGCCCGCGGCCGCGAGCAGCCAGGCGCCGAGCTCGTGGTGCAGGCCCAGCTGGTCGGCGACGGGCAGGAACTCGGCGTCGGTGACCGGGCCGAGGCCGGCGCGGCGCCAGCGGGGGCGGGCCTCGACGCCGACCACGCGGCCGGACGGGAGCTCGACGACGGGCTGGAAGAGCAGGTCGAGCTCGCCGCGGGCGAGGGCGCCCGGCAGGTCCTGCTCGATGGTGAGCCGGCGGCGCAGCTGGGCGGCGGTCGCCTCGTCGTACCACTGCGGCGGCTGGGCCGGGCCGAGCTGCCGGGCCCGCTGCAGGGCGAGCTCGGCGCGGCGCAGGGCACGGCCGCCGGGGTCGGCGGTGTGCTCGGCGGCCACGTGCTCGGCGGTGACGTGCTCGGCAAGGCCGGCCGACGCGGACAGGTGCGAGGCGACGCCCAGCACCGGGTACGGGTCCGACAGCAGCGTGAGCAGGCGGCTCGCGGTCATCTGGGCGTGGACCGCGCCGCCGGCCGTCAGCACCGCGAACTGGTCGCTCGTCAGGCGGGCCGCGACCTCGCCGGGGGCCAGGGCGGCGCGCAGGCGGCGGGCGGCCTCGACGAGCACCGCGTCGCCGATCTCGTGCCCGCGCAGCTGGTTGACGCTGCCGAGCCCGTCGAGGCCCAGCACCACGAGCACGCCCGGCGTGGTGCGCTCGGCCAGCAGGCGCCGCAGCTCGGTGCGGTTCGCCAGGCCCGTGAGATGGTCGGTGCGGGCCGCCTGGTGCAGGGCGTGCTCGAGCTGGCGGCGCCGGCTGATGTCGCGCACGTGCACGACGACGGCGCGCACGGACGGGTCGGTGCGCTGGTCGCTGACGCTCCACTCGGTCTCGCGCCAGATGCCGAAGCCGTCGCCGATGCGGGCCTCGATGAGCGTGTCGCCGCCGGTGAGGGCCGCGGCCACGGCCGCGGCCTCGTCGGGGTGGACGCGGTCGAGCAGGGGCCGGTCGACGACGTCGGCGTCGGCGAGGCCGAGGCGGCGCGCGGCGGCGGGGGACTGCCAGCGCACGACCAGGGCGTCGTCGAGCATCATGGTCACGTCGGCGGAGCCGGCCACGAGGGCGCGGAAGCGGGCCTCGCGTTCGGCGAGCCAGCGCGCGTACTGCCGCACATCCGCGACCGCGAGCGCCTCCCGCACCGCGATGATCACGACACTCACGATGGCCAGGACCGCCGAGACGGTGTCGAAGCGGCCGGCGACGACGAGGTGGTAAGCGGCGGCGACGAGCGCGCCGGCGAGCGGGAGGGCCAGCAGCGGGTACCGCGCGAAACTCCCGTCCGTCGTCGGCGCACCGGCCTCGGCGGGGCCCGGCGGCAGCTCCCGGCCGGCGAGCAGCGGGCCGGCGACGAGCGGCACGCCGGCGAGCAGCAGCCAGCCGGGCTCGAGGTGGTAGTCGAGGATCAGCACGAGCGCCGTCTGCGCGACGATCATGATCAGGGCGCCGAGGCCGCGCAGCAGCGCGCCGGGCTGGACGGTCGCGGCGCGCATGGTGCCCACGACGGCGGCGCCGACGGCGACGGCGGCCACGAGCGTGGCGGTGAGGGCGGCGCCCTTGAGCCCGGCGGCCTCGAAGACGACGAGCCAGGCGATGAAGAACAGGATGACCCCGATGCCCACGCCGTCGAGCAGGCGCCGGACCCGGCCGACGTAGGTGGCGGCCTGCCCGGGCAGGTGGAACAGCCCGGCGAGCAGCGTGCCGGCGACGAAGAACAGGCCGATGAGCGGCAGCTCGGCGGGCAGCGGCACGTCGGAGAGCATGGCGCCGGGGGCGACCACGGAGGCGATGCCGGCGGCGGCGGTCGACACGCCGCAGAAGCCGAGGCCGGCGGAGACCGGGCGGTGCCAGGCGGCGATGTCGCTGCGCAGCAGCAGGGTGGCGGCGCGGGCGGCGGCGACGAGTCCGGCGACGGCGAGCGCGAGCCCGGCGGGCAGGAGCCCGGCGAGGGCCGCGGCCAGCGCGGCGGCACTGAGCGTGACCGAGACCAGCAGCACGGGGTGAGTCTGGCGTACCCCGCACACAGCAGCAAGCATTGACAACGTTACGTTCCGTCGTGCGGATGCGGAACGCCGGCGTTCAACTACGTGCTGAGCCCGGGGAGCGTGGTGTTGGTGACACGGCGGCGGAGCATCACCTGGCGGGAGCCGTCCGGGTAGAGCCGGACCCGCGCCAGCTCCCAGCCGCCGTACTCGGCCTGGATCGTCAGCTGTGCGTTAGCGGTCATCCGATCGACATTCGACGGCAACCGCAGCGGCACGTACTCGTAGTCCATGCACCGATACTGCTACGCCGCAATGCGCTGCACCAGCCCTTGCGCCCCGGTGCCGTCCGACCCGGCGACGGCCAGCGCCCCGGAGGCCGGGTCAACGGCAAGGGCCAGCGGCAGCCGTACCGTCGGGTGCCGCCCGACCTCGAGCGGCGTCCCACCGCCGAGGTGAAAGCCCACCACCTCGTTACGGGCCGTGAGCGTCACCCAGAGCACACCCCGGTTCTCGTCGTACGCGGCCGCCCACGCCCCGCCCTTCACCGGGTAGCGCTGGCGCAGGATCAGCGGCCCGGTGTCGAAGACCAGCAGCTCCCCGTCGCGCGCGTCGATCACCGCGAACCGCCCGCCGCCGACGGCCGCGACCGTCACGGCCCCGTCCCCGGCCCGCAGCGCCTCCTGCCGCGCGCCGGTCGCGGCGTCGAACACGGTGATCGAGGACTGCGACGTGTCGAGCACGGCGATGCGGGAGCCGTCCGCGGCCAGGGCGTCCGGGCGCCCGCCGGTGCCGATGGTGCGCAGCACCTCCCCGGCGGCCGAGAGGATGATCACATCGCCGCGGTCGGGCAGCGCGACGGCGGTCCAGTCGGCGTCGCGGGGCACGGCGATCGACCCGCCCACGCCCGGCAGCGCCCACGTCGCCCCGCCGGGCAGGTTGTGCACCGAGGACCCGGCGACCACGCGGAACCCGCCGGCGACGCTCACGACGCCCCGGGGCGGTCCGGCGACGGGGGATCGGGCGGCCTCAGGCAGTACAAATGCGGCGTTTTCGGAAATCGCGGCCACGGTCGTGCCGATCGCGACCCCGGTCGGGCGCTCCGGCACCGCCATCGTCGTCCCGGCGGGACTCGTGGACGGCGCGGGCGCCCAGGTCGGGGTCGGCATCGTGGCGTCGGGGTGGCTGACGGGCGCGCCGGCGTCACACGCGGTGAGCAACAGCACGCCGGCCAGGGTCAGCAATCGGCGCAGCATGGTCCGACCAGGGTATTCGCTCGGTCTACGTCTGCCGCTCCGGGTAGCCGGAGGTGGGCGCCGACACGTCGTCGAGCGCGGCCCGGATCTCCCGCGGCAGCACGATCTCCTCGGTCTGCAGCGCCCCGAGCAGCTGCCCGACCGTGCGCGCCCCGAGCACCGGCGCGACCACACCCGGCCGGTCCCGCACCCACGCCAGGGCCACCTCCAGCGGCGACACGCCGAGGCCGCCCGCCGCGGTCGCGACCGCCTCCACGATCCCGGCGCAGCGGTCGTCGAGATACGGGGCCACGAACCGCTCGAAGTGCGGCGACGCGGCCCGCGAGTCGGCCGGCACGCCGGTGCGGTACTTGCCGGTCAGCACCCCGCGGCCCAGCGGCGACCAGGGCAGGATGCCGATGCCCAGCGCCGAGCAGGCCGGGATGACCTCGCGCTCGATGCCCCGCTCCAGCAGCGAGTACTCCACCTGCGTGGACACCAGCGGCGCCCGCCCCGGCCACGCCGCCTGCCAGGTCGCGGCCCGGGCGGTCTGCCAGCCGGAGAAGTTCGACACCCCGGCGTAACGGGCCCGGCCGCTGCTCACCGCCGTGTCGATCGCCGAGAGCGTCTCCTCCAGCGGTGAATCGGGGTCGTACCCGTGCACCTGCCACAGATCGACGTGGTCGGTCCCGAGCCGCTGCAGGGACGTGTCGAGGGCGCTCAGCAGATGGCCGCGGGAGCCGTCCCGGCGGCGGGTCATCCCCGGGCGCAGGCCCGCCTTGGTCGCGATGACCAGCTCCTCGCGCGGTACCAGCCGGCCCACCAGGGCACCGATGACCGACTCGGCCTCGCCGTCGGCGTAGACGTCCGCGGTGTCCAGCAGCGTCCCGCCGGCGTCGCGGAACGTCTTGAGCTGAGCCGCCGCGTCGTCGGCGTCGGTGTCACGGCCCCACGTCATCGTGCCGAGGGCCAGCCGGGATACCGCCAGCCCGCTACGGCCGAGCGGTCGCTGTTGCATGCATGGAACGATACGGCCGGATGGCGCCAACGTAGCGGAGGCGGGCCACGTCGGCGGCAGGGGCTACCCTGGTGCCGCACCGTGCAGGGTCGCACGGGGGACCTCTGGGAGGCAGTAGTGCGGCTTGCGTTGAACCTCGGTTACCTGTCGTCATGGAACGACCCGGCCGGTCACCTGGCCATCGCCCAGGAGGCCGACCGTCTCGGTTTCTCCTGCGTATGGGTGGCGGAGGCCTACGGTTCCGACGCGCCGAGCATGCTCGCCTGGATCGCCGGGCAGACCGAGCGGATCGAGCTGGGCTCCGCCGTCTTCCAGATTCCGGCCCGCACCCCCGCCATGACGGCGATGACCGCCGCCACGATCGACAAGCTCTCCGGCGGCCGGTTCCGCCTCGGCCTCGGCGTGTCGGGCCCCCAGGTCTCCGAGGGCTGGCACGGCGTGCGGTTCGCCAAGCCGCTCAAGCGCACCCGCGAATACGTCGACATCGTCAACCTCGCCCTGACCCGCAAGGTCGTCGACTACGACGGCGAGTTCTACACGCTGCCGCTGCCCGACGGCCCCGGCAAGGCGCTCAAGCTCATCCTGCACCCGGTCCGCGACCACGTGCCGGTCTACCTCGCCGCCGTCGGCCCCAAGAACCTCGAGCTGGCCGGCGAGATCGCCGACGGCTGGCTGGCCATCTTCTTCTCCCCGGAATACGCGGGCGAGTCGCTGGGCTCGATCGCCGCGGGCCGGGCCAAGGCCGGCAAGACGATGGACGGCTTCGAGGTGGCGGTTTCGGTACCGGTGGTCTTCGGCGACGACGTCGCGATGTGCGCCGAGCTCGTGCGCCCCTACGCGGCCCTCTACGTCGGCGGCATGGGCTCGCGGGAGCAGAACTTCTACAACGCCCTCGCCACCCGGATGGGCTACGGCGAGGCGGCCAAGGAGGTCCAGGACCTCTATCTCGCCAAGCGCCACCGGGACGCGGCCGCCGCCGTACCGTTGGAGTTCATCGACCGCACCTCGCTGCTCGGGCCCGTCGAGCGCGTGGCGGAGCGGCTGCAGGCGTATCAGGAGGCCGGCGTGACGGAGATCTCCACCATCGTGTTCGGCGACGCCGACTACTCGATCGGCGTCATCCGCCAGCTCGCCGAGGCGTGGGAGCGGGCGGGACTGAGCTCGTGACGACCCTGCTGCTGCTGCGCCACGGCCGGACCACGACCAACGCGACCGGGGTCCTCGCCGGGCACCAGCCCGTCGCGCTGGACGAGGTCGGGCGGGCCCAGGCCGTCGCCGTCGGCGAGCGCCTCGCCGCGGCCAAGCTCCCCCTCGCCGCCGTCGTCAGCAGCCCGCTGCCGCGCTGCCGGGAGACCCTGTCCCTCGCGCTGCCCGACGTGACCGACGTGGTCGAGGACGAGGGCATCATCGAGTGCCGCTACGGCGACTGGACCGGCCGCCCGCTCAAGGAGCTGGCCAAGGAGCCGCTGTGGGCGACGGTGCAGGCCCACCCGTCCGCGGCCGTCTTCCCCGGTCCCGACGCCGAGTCGATGGCCGCCATGTCGGCCCGGGCGATCGCCGCGGTCCGCTCCTGGGACGCGCGCATCGCCGCCTCGCACGGCCCGGAGGCGGTGTGGCTCGCGTGCAGCCACGGCGACATCATCAAGGCGATCGCGGCCGACGCGCTCGGCATGCACCTGGACCTGTTCCAGCGCCTCGCGGTCGAGCCCGCGTCCGTGACCGTCATCCGGTACACCCCGCTGCGCTCCTTCGTCCTGCGCCTCAACGACACCGGCGGCGATCTGTCCGGGTTCCAGCCGCCGGAGAAGACGGAGGGCGAGCCGTCCTCGGATGCCGCCGTCGGGGGCGGTTCGGGCGGTTCGGTGTGATCTTGTGCCCGCCTGCGGCGGTTCCCGCCACGACTGGATAGAGTTCTCAGCATGAGCGGTTCGGAGCGAAGCGGAGAGGCCGCTCATCATGGGCATTGATTCAGCTCAGGCTGGCGCCGGAGCGAAGCGGAGGTGACAGCATGAGCCACCACGTGTATGCATTCGAGCCGCCGGAGCGGTTCGTTGCCGGCACCGTAGGTGCGCCGGGGGAGCGGACCTTCTTTCTGCAGGCCCGCGGCGGCGGCCGGCTGATCAGCGTCGCCCTGGAGAAGGTGCAGGTCTCCCTGCTGGCCGAGAAGCTCGAGGAGCTGCTGCAGGAGGCCCACCGCCGCTTCGGCGTCGACCTCGCCACCGAGACGGTCGTCGAGACCGCCGACAACGAGCCTCTCGACACCCCGCTCGACGAGGAGTTCCGCGTCGGCACCCTCGGCCTGCAGTTCGACGTCGACAGCGCCACGGTCATCATCGAGGCGATCGCGGTCGGCGACGAGGAGACCGAGGAGCCCGACGAGGACGAGGACGAGGAGCTCGCCACCGCCGACCGGGACCGCCTGCGGGTCCGGCTGACGCCGGCGGCCACGAAGGCGTTCATCGAGCGGGCCAAGCGGGTCGTCGCCTCCGGCCGCCCGCCGTGCCCGCTGTGCGGCCAGCCCCTCGACGCCCGCGGGCACCTCTGCCCGCGGCACAACGGCTACCGCCGGTAGCCAGGCGTGCCGGCCCTGCCCGAGGACGAGGCGCTCGAGCTGCTGCGCCACGGCGAGCTGGAGCTCGAGGGCCGGCTCATGGACGCCTCCAACGCCACCCTGCGCTGCGTCATCACCCTGGGTGAGACCGTGGCCCGGTGCGTATACAAGCCGGTCAGCGGCGAGCGCCCGCTGTGGGACTTCCCCGACGGCACCCTCGCCGGCCGGGAGTACTCGGCCTGGCTGCTCTCCGAGGCGACCGGCTGGGGCATCGTCCCGCCGACCCTGCTGCGCGACGGTCCGCTCGGCCCCGGCATGTGCCAGCTCTGGATCGACGACGAGCTGCAGACCGACGACCTGCTGCTCGGGTTCGTGCCCGCGAACAAGGTCCCGAAGGACTGGCGCCGGATCATGTCGGCCCGCGACGAGCGCGGCCGCCCCTTCGTCCTCGCCCACGCCGACGACCCGCGGCTGGCCCGCATCGCGCTCTTCGACGCGGTCGCGAACAACGCCGACCGCAAGGGCGGCCACGTGATCGACACCGTGGACGGCAAGGTCCACGGCGTCGACCACGGCATCTGCTTCCACACCGAGGACAAGCTGCGCACGATCATCTGGGGCTGGGCCGGCGAGCCGATCCCGGACGAGGGGATCGAGGTCCTGGAGAAGCTGCGGGCGCAGTACTCCGCCGGCCTCGCCGAGACGTTCGCGGAGCACCTGACCCCGGCCGAGGTGGCCATGATCTGGGTGCGCATCGACGCCCTGCTGCGGGCGCGCACGTTCCCGTCGCCGGACGAGGACCGCCACGCGATTCCCTGGCCGCCCATCTAGTCCTGCTGCTGGTGTGGCCCGATATGTCGGGCGCTGGCGCGCCACGACATATCGGATTTTTCGTATACGCCCGATTCAGTCCTTCGACGGGCGGCCGATGTCGAACAGGTTGCCCTCGGGGTCGGCGAGCGTGGCCCAGGCCGCGCCGTACTCGTCGAAGTCCCCCACGTGCCTGGCCCCGAGCGCCACCGCCCGTTCGACGCCGGCCGCGATGTCGTCGGTGTGCAGGTCGAGGTGGACGCTGTTCTTGCCGGGCGTGCGGTCGGGCACGCGGATGAACATGAGCGTGGGGGAGTCCCCGGCGGTGGCGAAGAACTCGGACGCGCCCGGGTTCAGGTCGCGGCCGAGGAGTTCGGCGTAGAAGGCGGCCAGGTCCTTGGCGCTGCCGGTGCAGTCGACGGTGACGTTGGCGAGGGTGATGTCGGGCATTGCGGTGCTCTCTCCTTCGTTCGGTTGCGAACGATATGTCGGGCGCTGGCGCGCCACGACATATCGGATTTATCTCCTGACGGGGCATAAGTCCGAAAAGTCCGATCACGGAGTGTCGGACTTTTCGTCCTGGGGTAAGGCGGTTTGCTCGACCGGCCGCTGTTCTCGACGCGCCCGGCCAGCGCTTTCGTGCGACCAGCGTTTATGCGGCCAGCCGGCGCCGGTGCTTGTTCGACCGACTGGCGGCCGGTGCTTTGCTTGACCGGCTGGCGGCCGGTGTTTGTTCGACGGGCCAGCGCTCGGCCGGTGTTTGTTCGACGGGCCAGCGCTCGCCGGCAAGCCCAGCTCGCGTTCCGGGCGCCCGGCCGGCGTTTCAGGCGACCTGGCCGCCGTGCAGGCGACCGAGCGGCCGTTTCAGGCGACCGGCCAGCACACCTCGGTGCGGAATCGCTCCTCGTCGTCCGTGTGCTGCGGCCCGACCAGGTACTGCTCCACAATCGGCTCCGCCAGCGCCGTGTCATGCACCGCCACGTGCGCGCCCAGCGCCCCGTACGTGAGGTCACAGTCGCCGAACGGCCCCGCGTGCACCGCCACGGCATACCGCCGCCCCGGCAGCGTGCCCAGGCGCGGGTCACCGGCGAAGGCGCCGGGCACGACCGGTACGAAGGCCGAAATCTCCCCGGCGTCCTGCTCGAAGAACTCGGCCGAGTAGGTGGCGCCCGACAGGCCGGCCGGATCGGCGCCCGCCCGCGCGAGCACCCCGAACAGCTCCCCGAACGCCGCCCCGCACCACGCCTCCACGTCCGGGCGGGCGACCCGGGCCGCGACCCGCAGGACAGTCGCCGGGGCATGGGTGCGGTACAGCACCGTGACCGCCGGCGCCGCGTCCAGCAGCCGCCGCAGGGAGGCGACCACGTCCCGCGTCCGCGCCAGCTCCGCCTCCATGCGCTCCAGGTGCTGACGCAGCGTCCCGGCCCGGGCATCGGGCGCGGCCAGCACCGTGCGGATCTCGGCCAGCGGCAGGTCCAGCCCGCGCAGCCGCCGGATGAGGTGCGCGTCGCCGACCTGGCCCGGCTGGTACCGCCGATGCCCGGTCTCCCCGTCGACCTCGGCGGGCACGAGCAGGCCGATGTCGTGGTAGTACCGCAGCGTCTTCGCGGACAGATGACTCAGCCGCGAGAACTCCCCGATCGGGACGCCCGTCGTCATGGGCACCAGTGAACCCCTTCCAGCTACGGGAAGTGCAAGCGCAAGGGCAACGATCGTCACATCCCTCGGGAAGCGTGAGCCCGGATACGCTGTTGGTCATGGACTCCTGGACCGCACCGGCGCTGCCCACGCTGCCCCGCCCCGCCGGCGATGCCGCGCCGCTCGCCCTGTTCGACTCGGCGCGCCGGGAGATCGCCCCCGTCGAGCTCGACGGCCGCCCCGCGACCATGTACGTCTGCGGCATCACCCCCTACGACGCCACCCACCTGGGGCACGCGGCCACGATGATCGCGTTCGACCTGGCCAACCGGGTGTGGCGCGACGCCGGGCACGAGGTCGACTACGTCCAGAACGTCACCGACGTCGACGACCCGCTGCTGGAGCGGGCCGAGCGCGACGGCGAGGACTGGATCGTGCTCGCCATGCGCGAGACGGCGCTGTTCCGCGAGGACATGGAGGCGCTGCGGATCATCCCGCCGAAGCGGTACGTCGGCGCGGTCGAGTCCATCCCGCAGATCGCCCGCAAGGTCGCCTCGCTCATCGCCTCCGGCCACGCCTACGCCCTCGAGGACGGCACCGGCGACGTGTACTTCTCCGTCGCCACGGCGCCCGGGTTCGGCTCCGAGTCCAACCTGTCCCGCACCGAGATGCTGCGCCTGGCGGCCGAGCGCGGCGGCGACCCGCAGCGCCCCGGCAAGCGCGACCCGCTCGACCCGCTGCTGTGGCGCGGCGCCCGCGACGGCGAGCCGGCCTGGAACGGCGGCGAGCTCGGCCCCGGCCGCCCCGGCTGGCACATCGAGTGCACGGTCATCGCCCAGAGCCTGCTCGGCGACACCATCGACGTGCAGGGCGGCGGCAACGACCTGCTCTTCCCGCACCACGAGTGTTCCGCCGCCCACGGCGAGGCCCTCTCCGGCAAGGCGCCGTTCGCGACCCACTACGTGCACGCGGGCATGATCGGCCTCGAGGGCGAGAAGATGTCCAAGAGCAAGGGCAACCTCGTCTTCGTGTCCCGCCTGCGCGGCGACGGCGTCGACCCGATGGCGGTGCGCCTGGCCCTGCTCGCCGACCACTACCGCAACGACCGCATGTGGACCGACGACGTCCTCAAGGCCGGCCAGCAGCGCCTGTCGCGCTGGCGCGAGGCCGCCCGGGCCGGCATCGGCCCGTCGGGCGCGGAGCTCGTCGCCCAGCTGCGCGAGCGCCTCGGAGACGACCTCGACGCGCCCGGCGCCCTCGCCGCCGTCGACGCCTGGGTCGACGCGACGCTCGCCGACGCGGGCGACGACCGCGAGGCCCCGGCGATCATGGCCTCCGCGGTCGACGCCCTGCTGGGCGTCCGCCTCTAGCCGGCGGCGCCGGCCACCAGTCGGACGGTGGCCGGCCGCCGCAACCTCTCGTGGGCGTACTCGCAGACGACCGCGTGCTCATAGACCGCCCGCGGCACGTCGAGCCGGCTGTCGACCCGCACCGCGACGCCCGCCGGCGCCCAGGTGCGGAACACCGGATCGCCGGTGACGTCGGCGAGCACGGCCATGAGGTGCGCGTCGAGGCGCAGCGAGTGCACGGCCCGCCGGTACTCGGCCGCGCTCAGGCACAACGCGAACGGGATGTTCATCAGGCACAGCGCCGACTGGATGTCCAGGCGCATGATCCGGCGGGTGCCCGGCTCGGCGTCGACCGGCCCGACGCTCAGCATGCTCGTGTCGAGCGCGGACCGGCGTTGCCCGACGGCCTTGAGCACCTCGTACACGTTCGCGTCGTGCTCGATGACCGCGCGGTCGCCGAGCTCGCGCAGCGCCCGCGGCCGCAGCGTCACCTCGTGCGGCTGGCCGGTGTTGCGCGCGACGAACACGAGCAGGTTCGTCTCGACGATGAAGTGCCGCACGAGCAGCTCACCCGCGGCCGGGCTGACACACCGGCGCAGGAACCACACGCACAGCGCGTCCATGAGCCCGTGCGCGGTGAGCCGCCCGGGCACGAGCCGGCGCACCACGACGACGACCGCGACGAGCACGCCGCAGACGGGGCGCAGGAGGGGGTACAGCCACCGCCGCGACGCCGACCGCTGGTCCTCGATGACGAGCCGGAGCGTGGCCGGGTCCATCGGCTCCCGGGCGGCCAGCTCGTCCCAGATCCCGTCGTCGGTCACTGGATCTCCTCGAGCTGCAGGGCGTACAGCCGCGCCGTGATCCGGGCCGTGCGCACGATCCGCGCACAGTCGGCGGGATCGGCCATGACCGGGCCGAGCAGCCGATGCATCTCGCTCAGGTGGTCGCCGTCGTGCTGCCCGTGGTACCGCAGAAAGCTCACCTGCTCGTCGGTGAGCCCCAGCCGCTCCTGCAGCATCCGCGCCCACCCGAGCGCCTTGACGCCGCCCAGCCCCTCGATCACGAACATCGCGCCGAGCAGGTCGACCGGATCGGGCAGCGAGGCCTGCTGCAGGATGAACGCGGACAACGCCTCGGACCCCGGGTTCTTGGCGGCCGCCGTGATCTCGGCGAGGTCCCCGCCGACGGCGACGAAGTCGCGCTCGAGCAACCGGAAGTCCCGGTGCTCCTCGGCGGCGTGCCGGATCGCGGCGCTGCGCAGCTCGAACCGCTCGGCCGAGAAGCTGGAGGCGGCCCGCGAGATCCACCGCCCGCCCTCGACCACCTGCTGGCGGAGGTTGACGAGCAGGGCACGATAGTCGCTGATCGTGGCCGTGCCGTCCTCGATCCGGCGGACCAGCGGGACGCCGGCAAGCCGCTCTTCGAGCTCGCCCCAGACCTCGGCGAGGTCGTCGAGCAGCTGGGCCGGCCCGACGCAGGTGAGCAGCGCGAACGCGATCGTGAACCGCCCGGATTCGGGCACGGCGAGCAGAATTCTGTCCCCCGGCTTGAACTTCTGCGTGCGCCAGGCCTCCTCGAGCATGACGAAGATGCTGGCCGCGCCGGTGTTGCCGCACTGGTCGAGGTTGCTGAAGCAGATGGCGGCGATTTCCGGCATTTCACGAAATATCCGGTCTCGGAAGGTGTTCGCCGAGTAGTGCACCAGCGCGTGATCGATCGTTCGGATGTCAACGAGTTCGCGCAGCTGCTCGACTCCCAGCCGCACCAGCCCGGGCAGCCCGCCGACGTCCTGCCGCAGCCGCAACGCCCCCGCCGCCTCGGCCTCGGCGGCGCTGGCGGCGTCGAGCCACCCCTCGCCGGCGCGCATGCAGGCCGGATACTCGTGCGCGTACGACACGCTGCGCACCCACTCGACCCGCAGGCTGGCCCGATCGGTGCGCGGCCGCGACGACAGCACGACGGCCCCGGCCCCGTCGGAGAGCGTCCACCGCAGGAACTCGGCGTCGGCCGTGACCCGCCCGCCGGCCCCGAACCGCGGCTCGGCCAGCACGCGGCTGACGAGCTCCGACCCGACCACGACGGCCGCGTCGTGCTCCCCGAGCGCCACGGTCGCGGCGGCCGCCTTGAGCGCGGCCATCCCGGAGGCGCAGACCCCGCCCGCGCTGAGCAGCTCCATCGGCCCGCCGCCGACGCGCCCGTGCACCATCGCGGCGAACCCGGGCACGAGCTGGTCGCCCATCGTCGTGCCGGTCGCGAGCATCCCGATCTCGCCCAGCGCGAGCCCGGCGTCCTTGACGGCCCGCTCGACCGCCGCGGCGGCGAGCTCCTCGTTGCTCAGCCCCGGTCCGGCCTCGCGGTTGCCTAACCCTTCCCGCGTCCCGTCAAGCTCACCGTCCGCCTCCGCGCCGCCGGATGACGAGCCGACCGCGTAGTACCGCTGCCGAATCCCGTTGGCCGCGAGCACCCGCGCCCGCCGCCGGGCCGTGGCCCGATCCGAGCCGCCGAGCCGGTCCGCGATCTCGTCGTTGCCGACCGGCGCTCCCGGCAGGAACGACCCGCACCCTGTGATGTAGACCGTCTGTCCCATGCGGAACATTCCAGCCGGGCCGGGAGGAGATCGGATCCGCCGCGCAACTCAGCCGCCGTGAGTCGGATTACCTAGTTGTGGTGGCCGTTCCGTCTTCTTGACACCATACACCCGTGAGATAAATTCACGTTTCCGTCGTCACTCCCCGCATTTCCTCGTCACCCGTGGTGACCAGGAACTCCAGGAGGCGCGCGGTTGCGGGTGGGTCCGGGGGAACACCGTACGCCGCCGCGCTCACCCGCCGCCCCTCGCCCGCCAGCGGTGCCGTCGACACGGACGCCGAGCGGTGCGCCCGCAAGGCCAGCGACGGCAGGATCGTCACGCCCAGCCCGGCCGCGACCAGCGCCTGCACCGCGACGTAGTCGTCGGTCGTGAACGCGATGTCCGGCACGAACCCGGCCGCCGCGCACCGTCGCACCAGGCTCTCCCGGCACCGCGCGCACCCCGCGATCCACCGGGCGCGCGCGAAGGACTCGAGCGGCCCCTCGGCGCCGGGCCTCGTCACCAGGTGCAGACCCTCGGTGAACAGCGGCGTCAGCCGCACCTCGCGGTCGGCGGAGCCGTCGGTGGAGCCGTAGTCGAACACCACGGCGAGGTCGGCCTCCCCGGTGCGCAGCAGGGCCAAAGCCGCCGGCGGTTCCGCCTCCACGAACTCGAGCACCACGTCCGGATGCGCGGCCGTGAACCGGGCCGCCGCGCGCGGCACGAACGACCCCAGCGCCGACGGGAACGCCGCCAGCCGCACTCGCCCCGCCCGCAGGCCGCTGAGCTCGGCCAGCTCCGCCTCCGCCGCGTCGAGGCGGCCCAGGATCTCCTCGCCCCGCTCGGCCAGCAGCCGCCCGGCCGGCGTCAGCCGCACCCCGCGGCCGGCCCGCTGCAGCAGCTGCGCCCCGGTCTCCGCCTCCAGCCGGGCGAGGTGGTGGCTCACCGACGGCTGCGCATAGTGCAGCGCCTCGGCCGCCGCCGTCACCGACCCGTGCCGGGCCACCGCCACGAGCACCCGCAGGCGCGTCACATCGAGCACACATCAATGATGTCTATGAGAAAGCGGTCGAACAAGCATTGGACCAATATGTCGTACCGGTGAAAGCTCACCCCATGCTCACCATGCGCGACGTGCTCGAGGCCCGGAAGATCGTCACCCGCCACCTCCCGCCCACCCCGTCCTGGTCCTACCCGCTGCTGGACGAGGCCGCCGGCCGCCGCGTCGTCGTCAAGCACGACAACGCCCAGCCCACCGGCGCCTTCAAGGTCCGTGGCGCCCTGAACCTCCTCGCGACCCTCGACGGCGACGACCCGATCGTCACCTACTCCACCGGCAACCACGCCCGGGCGATCGCGTACGCCGCGCGCGAGTACGGCCGCGAGGCCACGATCGTCATGCCCGAGCACGCCGCCGAGCTGCGCGTCCGGGCCGTCGAGGCGCTGGGCGCGACGGTCGTGCGCCACGGCGCGAACATGGGCGACGCCGAGGAGTACGCCGGGACCCTGCCGGGCCGCCTGGTCAGCCCCGGCGACGAGCCGGCCCTCATCGCCGGGGTCGCCACGCTGTACTGCGAGCTCCTCGAACGCCACCCCTACCTCGACACGCTCGTCGTCCCCGTCGGCTCGGGCACCGGCGCCGCGGCCGCCTGCCTCGTCGCCGCCGCGCTCGCGCCCGGCTGCCGGGTGATCGCGGTCCAGTCCCAGGCCGCGCCCGCCGCGCACGACTCGTGGCGGGCGGGCACGTGCCAGTACCGCGCAAACCTCACCGAGATCGACGGACTGGCCACCGGGCGGGGCTTCGCCGGCCCGCAGGCGATCCTCCGCGAGCACCTCGCCGACTTCGTCCTGCTCGGCGACGCGGCCATCGGCGACGCGCGGCGGCTGCTCGCCCGGCTCGCCGGCACCCAGGCCGAGGGCGCGGGCGCGGCGGCCCTCGCGGCGGTGCTCGCGCGGCCCGGGCTCATGGGCTCAGCCGTCGGGGTGGTCGTCACGGGGGCCAACGCGTCCGAATTGGAGCTTGCCCGTTAGGCGCATCGTTCGTACCGCTCGCCGATTCGCGGCCCGCGGGCCCTCGGGGAGCGGCAGGGATCAGGTTACGTCGATCATTACGGACCTGCCGCCCAGGTCCGGACACCCCCGTCGAAGGAGAGGTCTGCCATGACCGGTCCTGAAGAGCGGAAGGCCCCGGCGAGTGACCGCAGCCCGTGGAACTGGCTGCTGTTCATCCCGATCGTGGTACCGCTGCTGACTTTCGTGTTCAACGCCGACGGACCCCGCATCCTCGGCTTCCCCCGGTTCTACTGGCTCCAGCTGGCCTTCATCCTGCTGGGCGTCGGCGTGACCACGCTCGTCTACCAGATGACGAAGCGGCGGTGAGCGGCCATGTGGCGTGATCATGTCACCGAGATCGTCATCTTCGTCGTGCTGTTCCTCGCCGTGAGCGCGATGGGCTTCGTCGCGGCCCGCTGGCGGCGCCCCGACACGCTCAACCATCTCGACGAGTGGGGACTCGGCGGCCGCAGCTTCGGCGGCTGGGTCACCTGGTTCCTGGTCGGCGGCGACCTGTACACCGCCTACACGTTCGTCGCCGTGCCCGCCCTGCTGTTCGCCTCGGGCGCGGCGGGCTTCTTCGCGGTGCCGTACACGGTGATCATCTACCCGCTCGTGTTCCTCGTCCTGGTGCGGATGTGGTCGGTGTCGCACCGGCACGGGTTCGTCACCCCGGCCGACTTCGTGCGGGCCCGGTTCCAGTCGCCCACGCTCGCCCTGGTCATCGCGATCACCGGGATCGTGGCGACGATGCCGTACATCGCGCTGCAGCTCGTCGGCATCGAGTCGGTGCTCAAGACGATGGGCGTCACCGGGTCCGGCACGCTGGCCCGGCACCTGCCGATCATCATCGCCTTCGCGATCCTGGCCGCCTACACGTACTCCAGCGGCCTGCGCGCCCCGGCGCTGATCGCGTTCGTGAAGGACATCCTGATCTACGTCGTCATCCTGGTCGCGGTCTTCTACCTGCCCGCGAAGCTCGGCGGCTGGGGCGCGATCTTCGACGCCGCGGACGCGAAGTTCGCCAAGACACCGTCGCCCGCCGACGGCATCCTGCTCACCGGCGACAACCAGATCCAGTACTTCACGCTGGCCCTCGGCTCGGCGCTGGCCCTGTTCCTGTACCCGCACAGCATCACCGGCGTGCTCGCCAGCAAGAACCGCGACGTGATCAAGCGGAACATGTCGGCGCTGCCGGCGTACAGCTTCCTGCTCGGCCTCATCGCGCTGCTCGGATTCGCGGCCATCGCCGCGGGCGTGACCCCGCTGAAGAACGCCAACGGCACCAACGACAACAACACCGTGGTACCGCTGCTGTTCGACAAGATCTTCCCGGACTGGTTCGCGGGCGTCGCCTACGCCGCCGTCGGCATCGGCGCCCTGGTCCCGGCGGCCATCATGTCCATCGCCGCCGCGAACCTCTTCACGCGCAACATCTACCGCGAGTACTTCAAGCGCGACGCCACGCCCGCCCAGGAGGCCACGGTCTCCAAGGTGATGAGCCTGCTGGTCAAGTTCGGCGCCCTGCTCTTCGTCGTCTTCATCGACCCGCAGTTCTCGATCGACCTGCAGCTCATCGGCGGCGTCATCATCCTGCAGACCCTCCCGGCGGTGGCCCTGGGCCTGTTCACCCGCTGGTTCCACCGCGGCGCCCTGGTCGCGGGCTGGGTCGCCGGCATGGGCCTGGGCCTGTGGATGCTCTACAAGGTGGTGAACCCGACCACGCACCGGCACTTCGCGGGCTCGGCCTTCCCGCTGAGCGAGTGGGGCTTCGACACCAAGAAGACCATCTACGTCGGCTTCGTGGCGGTGATCGTCAACCTGGCCGTGGCCGCGATCGTGACCCTGATCCTGCGCGCCTCCTCGGTGACGGACGGCGGCGACGACACCACGCGCGAGGACTACTTCGCCGACGAGGGCGACCCGCGCATCTCCGACGCCCCCACGTCCCCGGCCCCGGCCGCGACGGCCGCCCCGGACCCGATCACCTGAGGAAGGTGTGGCGCCGGTCGCGGAGATCCGTGGCCGGCGCCGCTAGCCTGCAGGGATGCCGGGAGCGCAACTGCAGGAGCTGATCGTCGCCGACGCCGAGGCGTTGCGGGCGTGGCTGGCCGAGCACCACGCGGTGTCGGCGGGGGTCTGGCTGGCCCTGACCCGCAAGGGCGGGACGATCACCACGCTGACCTGGCAGCAGGCGGTGGACGAGGCGCTGTGCGTCGGCTGGATCGACGGGCAGGCGCGCAAGGGCGACGAGCAGCACTCCTGGATCCGCTTCACGCCGCGTACCGCCCGCAGCTCCTGGTCGCAGCGCAACGTCGGGCACGTGGCCCGGCTCGAGGAGCAGGGCCGGATGCGACCGGCGGGCCGCGCGGCGGTGGACGCGGCCAAGGCCGACGGGCGGTGGGCGGCCGCCTACGCCCCGCCGTCGGAGGCCGAGGTACCGGCCGATCTCCTGGCCGCGATCGCCGCGGCGCCGGCCGCCCAGGCCATGTTCGACGTGCTCACCAAGGCGAACCGGTTCGCGCTCATCTACCGCCTCAACGCCGTCAAGCGGGCCGAGACCCGCGAGCGGAAGATCGCCGAGTTCGTGGCGATGCTGGCCCGCCACGAGACCTTCCAGCCCCAGAAGGCCAAGCCGGTCTAGGGATCCAGCAGCACCTTGGCCAGCTCGCCCCGCGACCTCACGCCGAGCTTGGGGAAGATGTGGTACAGGTGGGTGGAGATCGTCCGCGGCGACAGGAACAGCCGCTCGCCGATCTCGCGGTTGCTCAGCCCGGCCGCGGCCAGGTGCGCGACCTGCAGCTCGTGCTCGGTGAGGGCGGCCGTCGCGTCGACCGGCCGGCGCAGCGACTCGCCCGAGGCCCGCAGCTCGGCCCGCGCCCGGTCCGCCCACGGCGTCGCTCCGAGCGCGTCGAACGTGGCCGCCGCCCCCCGCAGGTGCGGCCGGGACTCGAGGTTCTGCCGGCCGCGGCGCAGGCGGGTCCCGCGGGTCAGCGCCAGCCGGGCCCGCTCGAACGGCCACGCGGCGAGGTCCGGCCCGGCGTCGTCGCCGGGCCGGGTGGCGGGGTCGTCGGCCAGGACCTCGCGGGCGTAGTGCAGCCCGGCCAGCAGCGCGGGGTTGCGGCATTGCTCGGCCACCGGCTCCAGGTCCGCGACGACCGGGGCCAGCTCGGCCCGCAGGCCCGCGAGCAGGGCCGCCTCGGCGAGGTGGCCGACGGCGGTAAGGCGTAGGTACGGGTGGTACGCGGGATCGGCCGGGTCGAACATGCGCCGCAGCTCGCGGAACGCCTCCTCGGCGCGCCCGGCGGCCAGGGCCTCGACGCCGCGCACGCGCAGGACCTGCGACACGAGCGGATGCGTGCCGGCCGCGATGAACACCGCCTCGGCCCCGTCGGCCAGCGCGCGGGCCCGCTCGCCGTCGCCGCGCAGGGCCGCGGCCATCGCCAGGCTGAGCCGGCCGGTCAGCCCGACCTGTCCCAGGCCGATCTCCGCGGCCAGGCTCACCGTCTCCTCGGCGTGCCGCAGCGCGGAGCGGGCGTCGCCCAGGGCGGCCGCGTTGAAGGCGAGGCTGTTGAGCACGTGCACCAGCAGGCCCAGCCGGCCCTGCCGGCTGAGGTCGGCGATGCTCGGGATCAGCAGGTGATTCGACAGCGGGAACGCGCCGACGCCGGAGGCCGCGACGCCGAGCTCGCTCAGCGCCACCGCGCTCAGGCCGACCCGGTGGCGCAGCCGCTCGAGCCGCTCCAGACTCGCCACGCCGCACTCGATCGGGGCGGCGGTGGCCATCGCGGCCAGGGCCCGGTAGTCGTCGCCGGGCGTGTCGAGCGCCTCGGCGATCTCGACGTAGCGCCGGCGCAGCGCGTCGCCCGGGTTGGACCAGTGCATGCGCAGGCTCAGGTCGATCAGCGAGCTCAGGGCGAGGTTGGCGTCGCCGGTCCGGCGCATGTCGTCGATGAGATCGAGGTACACCCCGAGCCGGGTGGTGCCGGTGAAGCCCGCGCCGGCGAAGGACTCGTGCAGCCACGAGTAGCGCGCCCGGTGGGCCGGTTGCAGCTCCTCGGAGCCGACCTGGGCCAGCAGCCGCCGCACGGTGTCGCCGTCGCCCTGCTGACTGGCCATCTCCGCGGCCCAGAGCAGCCGCAGGACGCGCTCGGTGTGGTCCTCGCTGAGCTGCGCGGCCCGTTCCAGCGCGGCCTGCGCGACCCCGGCGGCCTGGCTGCGGTGGGCCCGGATCGCGGTCTTGGCCAGGTCCCGCGCGATCGCCTCGTCCGGGCCGGCGGCGGCCGCGGCGCGATGCCAGATCTGGCGGTCCGGCTCGGCCGCGAGCACCCGGGCCAGCGCGGCGTGGGTGGCCCGGCGCACCTCCGCCGCGGCCGATCCCGCCAGCGCCGAGCGCAGCAGGGGATGACGGAACTGGATTCGGTACTGCTCATCGACGGCCATCAGCCGCGTACTCACCGCCGGCTCCGCGTCGGCCCCCGTGACCGGCCGCCCGCAGACGATCGCGGTCGCGGCCGTCACCTCGTCCAGCGCGTCGCCGTCGTCGAGCGCGGCGGTCAGCAGCAGGGCCCGGGTCGGCTCCGGCAGCTCGGCGACCAGGGCCGAGAACGTCCGCTCGACCCGGGTGCTCAGCGGCAGCGCGGCCGGCAGCAGCGCGGCGGCCCCGGAGCGGGCCGCGGCCTCGCCCAGCTCGACCAGGCCGAGCGGGTTGCCGGCCGCCCCGTCGAGGACCCGGGCCCGCAGGGCGGGGGAGAGGCCGGGGACGATCCGGTCGAGCAGCTCCGCGGCGGGCTCCGGCCCGAGCGGGTCGAGCCGGATCTCGGGCAGCCCGGCGGCGGCCAGGCGCCGCTCGACGTCATCGCCGTCGCGGATCGTCATCACCAGCGCGATCCGGTCGGACTCCAGGCGGCGGCCCAGGAACGTCAGCGCATCCCAGCTCGGCGCGTCGGCCCAGTGCGCGTCCTCGACGGCGAGCAGGACCGGCTCGCCGAGGTCCCCGAGCCGGTCGAGGGCCCGCATGCCGATCCGGTACGGCGAGGACTCCCCGTCCGGGTCGAAGCGCACCCCGACCTGGCGCAGCAACTGGTGGATGACCGCGTAGGGGATCCGGGCCTCGGCCTGGACCCCGGCCGCCGTGACGACCCGCATTCCCTCGGCCCGGGCCGTGTCGGCCGCCTGGGCCAGCAGCGCCGTCTTGCCGATGCCGGCCTCGCCGCGCAGCACCAGTCCGCCGCCCTGGTCGCGGGCGGCCGAGCGCAGCACGGCGTGCAGCCGCGCCCACTGCGAATCGCGTCCGACCAGCACTCGTGGTCAGCCCAGCGCCAGGCCGGGCTCGTCGTCGGGCAGGCCGGGGCGGGGGGCCGGGATGCGGTACTCCTCGGTCAGCTGGGTCATCGGGCCGGGCCAGGCCGCCTGGGCGACCTCGATGACCTTGTGGTCGTCGTCGTAGGCCACGTGCAGCAGCACCAGGACCGGCGTGTCGGGCCGGATCTGCAGCAGCTCCGCCTCCTCCCGCGACGGCAGCCGGGCACTGACCTGGTCGCGGGCGCTGGCGTAGCGGCGGCCGAGCTCCTCCTCGACCTCCTGGAACAGCGGCCGGTCGAACACGTCGGGGCGCTCGATCGACGTCCCGCGCACGTCGTTGGGGCGGAACCAGGAGGCGCCGACCTCGACCGGGGAGTCACCGGTGCGCACCAGGTGCCGCCGCACGAGCAGCGGCGCGCCCGCGTCGAGGCCGAACGCCTCGGCCACGTCCGCGGGGGCCGGCAGCTGCGCGACGATCATGAGATGCTGACGGTACCGCGCGGCGAGCTCCGCGTGGTAGCCGCGCTGGGAACCGTAGCGGCCGCGGGAGAGCCGGTTCATCCGGCGCTTGGTGCCGCGCACGAACGTGCCCGAGCCCGGCCGGGTGATCAGCAGGCCCTCGATGCGCAGCTGGTCGATGGTGCGCTGGACCGTCTGCTTGGCCACGCCGTACTGCGCGGCCAGGGCTGGGATCGACGGCAGTCGCTCGCCGGGGGCCCAGTCGCCGCGCTGGATCTGCGCGCGGATCTGGGCGCCGATCTGCCGATGCGGGAACTCCGCCGCCCCCGGGTTGATGGTCATAGGGCTCAACCTAGCCTCCTAGGATGCCGTGCGCAACGTGTTCGAGTGAACTGACTCGCGGCAACGGCAATCGCCCGAGCAGCCGACGCGCCCGGGGTCGCGGTGGACCCCGGGCGCGTCGGCTTCGAAAAGGGCTGGTGCTACTTGGCGTTGAAGTACGACGCGTCGGGGTGGTGCACGATGATCGCGTCGGTAGCCTGCTCCGGCACCAGCTGGAACTCCTCCGACAGCGAGACCCCGATGCGGTCCGGCCGCAGCAGGGCGACCGTCTTCGCGCGGTCCTCCAGGTCGGGGCAGGCCGGGTAGCCGAAGCTGTACCGGCAGCCGCGGAACTCGGTGCGCAGCAGCCCGTCGAGGTCCTTCGGGTCCTCGTCGGCCATCGGGCGGTCGCCGGGCAGGACGAGCTCCTCGCGCACGCGCCGGTGCCAGTACTCGGCCAGGGCCTCGGTCAGCTGCACCGACAGGCCGTGCACCTCGAGATAGTCGCGGTAGGCGTTCTCGGCGAAGAGCTTCGCGGTGTAGTCCGACACCGGCTGGCCGACGGTGACCAGCTGCATGCCGATGACGTCGAGCTCGCCGGCGTCGCGGGGCTTGAAGAAGTCGGCGATGCACAGGCGGCGGTCGCGGCGCTGGCGCGGGAAGGAGAACCGGGCCCGCTCGCTGTGGCCGTTCTCGTCGAGCACGACGAGGTCGTTGCCCTCGGAGTAGCAGGGGAAGTACCCATAGACGACCGCGGCCTCGAGGACCCGGTCGGAGGCGAGGCGGTCCATCCAGTACCGCAGCCGGGGCCGGCCCTCGGTCTCGACCAGCTCCTCGTAGGAGGGGCCGGTGCCGCCGCGGGCGCCGCGCAGGCCCCACTGGCCGAGGAAGGTGGCCCGCTCGTCGAGCAGGGCCGCGTAGTCGGCGAGGGGGATGCCCTTGACGACCCGGGTGCCGAGGAACGGGGCCACCGGCACCGGCGCGGTGTAGTCGATGTCGGATTTCACCGAGGCGTCGTCCAGCGCCGGCAGGTCCTCGCGGACCTCGACGGTGCGGGCGCGGCGCTCCCGGCGGGCGGCCAGGGCGGCCTCGCGCTCGGCGTCGATGACGGGGGCGCCGCCGCGCTTGGCGGTCATGACCCGGTCCATGAGGGCGAGGCCCTCGAAGGCGTCGCGGGCGTAGTGCACGTCGCCGTGGTAGAGGGCGCGCAGGTCGTCCTCGACGTAGGCGCGGGTGAGGGCGGCCCCGCCGAGCAGCACCGGCCAGCGTTCGGCGACGCCGCGGGTGTTCATCTCCTCCAGGTTCTCCTTCATGATCACCGTGGACTTGACGAGGAGGCCGGACATGCCGATCGCGTCGGCCTGCTTCTCCTCGGCGGCCTCGATGATCGCGGAGATCGGCTGCTTGATGCCGATGTTGACGACCTCGTACCCGTTGTTGGACAGGATGATGTCGACGAGGTTCTTGCCGATGTCGTGTACGTCGCCCTTGACGGTGGCCAGCACGATGCGGCCCTTGCCGGCGTCGTCCTCGGACTTCTCCATGTGCGGTTCGAGGTAGGCGACGGCCGTCTTCATCACCTCGGCGGACTGCAGCACGAACGGCAGCTGCATCTGCCCGGAGCCGAAGAGCTCGCCGACGGTCTTCATGCCGTCGAGGAGGACGTCGTTGATGATCGACAACGCACTTCGCTCTTGCAATGCGGAAAGAAGGTCATCCTCGAGGCCGTTGCGCTCGCCGTCGATGATCCGCCGCTTGAGCCGCTCCTCGAGCGGCAGCGCGGCGAGTTCCTCGGCGCGGGACGCCTTGGCCGAGGCGACGTCGACGCCCTCGAAGAGCTCGATGAAGCGCTGCAGCGGGTCGTAGCCCTCGCGGCGGCGGTCGTAGACGAGGTCGAGGGCGACCTCGCGCTGCTCGTCGGGGATGCGGCTCATCGGCAGGATCTTCGACGCGTGCACGATGGCGCTGGTGAGGCCGGCCTCCTGGCACTCGTGCAGGAAGACCGAGTTGAGCACCTGGCGCGCGGCCGGGTTGATGCCGAACGAGACGTTGGAGATGCCCAGGGTGAAGTTGATCCCGGGGTACAGCCGGGTAATCTCCCGGATCGCCTCGATCGTCTCGATGCCGTCGCGCCGGACCTCCTCCTGGCCCGTGGTGATCGGGAAGGTCAGGCAGTCCACGAGGATGTCGGAGACGTGCATGCCCCACTTCGTGGTGAGGTCGTCGATGAGGCGGGCGGCGACGCGGACCTTCCACTCGGCGGTGCGGGCCTGGCCCTCCTCGTCGATGGTGAGCGCGACGACGGCGGCGCCGTGCTCCTGGACCAGCGGCATCATCCGGGCGTAGCGGGAGCCGGGGCCGTCGCCGTCCTCGAAGTTGACGGAGTTGACGATGCAGCGGCCGCCGAGCATCTCCAGGCCGGCCTCGATGACCTCGGGCTCGGTGGAGTCGAGCATGATCGGCAGGGTGGAGGCGGTGGCGAAGCGGCCGGCGAGCTCGCGCATGTCCTGGGCGCCGTCGCGGCCGACGTAGTCGACGTTGAGGTCGAGCATGTGCGAGCCGTCGCGGGCCTGCTGGCGGGCGATCTCGAGGCAGGTCTGGTAGTCGGCGGCGAGCATCGCCTCGCGGAACGCCTTGGAACCGTTGGCGTTGGTCCGCTCGCCGACCATGAGCACGCTGGCGTCCTGGTGGAACGGCACGTGGTGGTAGATGCTGGCGATGCCCGGCTCGATCTGCGGGTGGCGGGTGACCGGGTGCTGGGCGCCGAGCCGGTTCGCGACGGCGTTGATGTGGGCGGGGGTCGTGCCGCAGCAGCCGCCGACGAGCCCGGCGCCGTAGTCGAGCACGAAACGCTGCAGCGCCTCGGCGAGCTCGTCCGGGGTGAGCGGGTAGTAGGCGCCGTTCGCGGTCAGCTGGGGCAGGCCGGCGTTGGGCATGACCGACACGGGGATTCGGGCGTGCTGGGCGAGGTACCGCAGATGCTCGCTCATCTCCGCGGGCCCGGTGGCGCAGTTGAGGCCGATGAGGTCGATGCCGAGCGGCTCCAGGGCGGTGAGCGCGGCGCCGATCTCCGAGCCGAGCAGCATGGTGCCGGTCGTCTCGACGGTGACGTGGCAGATGATCGGCACGGTGAGCCCGGTGGACTCGAAGGCCCGCTGGGCGCCGATGATCGCCGCCTTGGTCTGCAGCAGGTCCTGGCAGGTCTCGATGATCAGCGCGTCGGCGCCGCCCTCGATGAGCCCGGCGGCGTTGTCGAAGTACGCGTCGCGCAGGGTGGCGAAGGGGGCATGGCCGAGCGTGGGCAGCTTGGTGCCGGGGCCGATCGAGCCGAGTACGAACCGGGGCCGCTCGGGGGTGCTGTGGGCGTCGGCGGCCTCGCGGGCGAGGCGGGCGCCGGCCTGGGACAGCTCGCGGATGCGCGACTCGATGCCGTATTCGCCGAGGTTGGCCAGGTTCGCCCCGAACGTGTTGGTTTCGACGGCGTCGGACCCGGCCGCGAAGTACTCCTCGTGGACCTGCCGCACGACGTCGGGGCGGGTCACGTTGAGCACCTCGTTGCAGCCCTCGTGCCCCTCGAAGTCGTCGAGGGTGAGCTCGGCCGCCTGGAGCATGGTGCCCATCGCGCCGTCGGCGAGGAGCACGCGCTCAGCGAGGGTCTTCAGTAGATCCGGCATACCCCAGAGGCTATCGGGCGCCCGGCGTCGAATCCGCCCCGGGCAGACGCGATTCCCGCCACGTATCGGTACTGATCTCCCGCTGGGTGGGAACCTCCGTGGTCAGGAGGTCACCGCCTGCATCACTTTTCGGGGCCGGCTGGGCGGCCGGCGCCTCCTCGTGGGGGACGCGCCAGAACACCACGGCCAGGAAGATGAGCGCCACGCCCATGATCAGCAGCGGGGTGATCGAGCCGGTCGGCGGGTGCCATTTGCCGGCGAGGGGGTTGAACCAGCCGACGCCGGCGTTGTTGGGCAGGCCGCGCTGCCAGCGCACCATCGCCCAGACGAGCAGCACGAAGTGGATCGGCAGCAGGAAGATGATCATCGTGCGGGTCAGGGTGCGGGTCTGCCCGGCGTCGAACAGCCGCCGTTCGAGCGTCCACGCGGCCAGCAGGGGCAGGCCGGCCAGCAGCGGCAGCATGTACCGCCCGTTGATGATGAATCCGGTCATGTTGGCCTGGCTCACCTGGAGCATGCCGGGCAGCGCGACGCCGCCGAGGAGGATGACGAGGTACCGCCACCGCGTCGTCCAGTCCCCGAAGATCCCGCCGAGGAAGACCAGCCCGCCCACGAGCAGCGCCCAGACCACGTAGAACGGCGCCCACATGAGCACGTCGAACCAGCCCGCGACGCCGATCATGCCCTCGATGTACACCCACCAGCTGTTCGCGTAGATCGCGATGGCCTCGCCGGTCTTGTACTGGTACAGCCCGGGCGGCGGCGGGACGAGCTCGCCGGTCTTCATGCCGACGATCCACGCGGCGGACAGCACCGCGGCGAGGATCACGCCGCCGGTCCACAGCTTGACGCGCAGCAGCCCCCAGTACTCCCGCAGCCACTTCCACCGCACCGGCACCGCGAGCGCGAACAACGCGAACGCGAACCAGGCGGGCCCGGCCGAGCGCAGGGTCAGCAGCAGCACCGCGCTGATGCCCAGCAGCGTGACGAGCGAGCGCTTGTTCGTCAGGTCGGGCGGCTCCAGCAGCAGCGGTATGCCCGCGGCGAAGAACGCGATGCCGGCCGCGATCTCGACCGAGTTCGGGTTCACGCCGCCGGCCAGGTGGGCCAGCATCGGGGTGGCCACGCCGAGTAGCGCCGCCGCCGCCAGCCCGAACCGCGACCAGCGCAGCAGCGACACGAACGCCGAGGCCAGCAGGGCCGCGCAGATCGCCGCGCTGATCAGCCGGGCGACGACCAGGCCGCCCCAGTTCGGCCACAGCCGCAGCGGCACGCCGACGGCGAAGTAGTAGAGCGGGTTGTACCGCCCTGCGCTGGTGCTGACCTCGCCGATCGGGCCGCCCTTGAGCCCCTCGGCGCAGGCCGCCGACACGTTGGGCTTGAAGCCGAAGCACACGGCGTGGGCGTCCATGCCGACCGGTACGCGCTGGTAGGCCCCCATCCCGGGCTTCTCGAACGCGTCCGGGACGGTCGCCGGCCGGGCGAAGATCTGCCCCGGGTCGAAGGAGGCGACCCCGGCGGCCCGGATGGTGTGCTGAACCTCGTCGGCCGGCCCGTCGAAGGGGGCCGCGAAGCACCAGGCACCGAACACGAGGAAGAACGCCGAGAAGGCGAGCAGCCAGGACCTGCGACCGTTTCGCATTCCCGGATGCTACCGAGAGATCTTGAGTGCCCTGCTACTGGGCGTGACATCTCACCCCGGCGCCGGCGGCGGTGGGTATCCACTCTCATCTGGGTTCCCCAGCGCGGCCAACAAGCCATTGCGCGGGCATCCACGTAGGCTGGGACCCGTGACCGAGTTCGACGGCCTGCCCGTGCTGCGCTCCCCTGTCGCGATTGCCGCGTTCGAAGGGTGGAACGACGCCGCCGATGCGTCGACCGCCGTGGTCGAGCATCTCGAGCAGGAGTGGGGTGCCGAGACCATCGCCTCGCTCGACCCCGAGGACTTCTACGACTTCCAGGTCAACCGGCCGACGGTCGTGATGTCCGAGGGGGAGACGCGGCGCATCGAGTGGCCGACCACCCGCTTCTCGGTGGCGAGCCCGCCCGACGCCGAGCGCGACATCGTGCTGATCCGCGGCATCGAGCCGAGCATGCGCTGGCGGACCTTCTGTGAGGAGGTCCTCGAGGTGTGCCACTCCCTCGAGGTCAGCCGCGTGGTGCTGCTCGGGGCGCTGCTCGCCGACGTGCCGTACACGCGGCCGCTGCCGGTGAGCGGCTCGGCCCCGTCCGGCGCCTCGGCCGAGACGATCGAGCGCCTCGGCCTGATCCCGACCCGCTACGAGGGCCCGACCGGCATCGTGGGCGTCCTGCACGACGCGAGCGTGCGCGCCGACCTCGAGGCCGTGTCGTTCTGGGTGCACGTGCCGCACTACGCGAACAACCCGCCGTGCCCGAAGGCGACCCTGGCGCTGCTGCACCGCCTCGAGGAGATCCTGGACCTGCCGGTGCCGACCGGCGACCTGGCCAAGGAGTCCGCGGAGTGGGAGGAGCGGCTCAAGCAGGCCGCCGAGCAGGACGCCGAGCTCGCCGAATACGTGCGGGAGCTGGAGGAGCGCTCCGGCGACGCGGGGCTGCAGCCGCTGACGGGCGACGAGATCGCGCAGGAGTTCGAGAAATACCTGCGCCGCCGCGGCGGCCAGGCCGGCCCGTCGGCGACCGGGGCCTGGTAGACCGCTTCCGCTGACGAAATGTCGGCCGCTTCGCGGCCGAACCGGCCGGCATTTCGGACTTATCCCTCGCCGGGCGACATGTCCGGAACGAGAAGTTCCGGGCGCTCGTGCGCCCGGAAAGCCGCGTCAGTCCTGCACGTACGTGCTCAGGAACCGCCCGAGCCGCGTCACCGCGTCCTCGAGGTCGGCCACCCGCGGCAGCGTCACGATGCGGAAGTGGTCCGGGTGGTGCCAGTTGAACCCGGTGCCCTGCACGACCAGCACCTTCTCCGCCTTCAGGAAGTCCAGGGCGAAGCGCAGGTCGTCCTTGATCGGGTGCACCCCGGGGTCGATGCGCGGGAACATGTAGAGCGCCCCCTGCGGCTTCACGCACGACACGCCCGGGATGTCGTTGAGCATCTTCCAGGCGATGTCGCGCTGTGCCAGGAGCCGCCCGCCGGGCAGGACCAGGTCGTTGATCGACTGGTAGCCGCCCAGGGCCGTCTGCACCGCGTGCTGGGTCGGCACGTTCGGGCACAGCCGCATGTTGGCCAGTATGTCGAGGCCCTCGATGTAGCTCGTCGCGTGCGCCTTCGGCCCGGCCAGGACCATCCAGCCGGTGCGGAAGCCGGCCACCCGGTACGCCTTGGACAGCCCGTTGAACGTGATCGTGAGCAGGTCCGGCGCGACGGCCGCGGTCGAGACGTGCTCGGCGCCGTCGAAGAGGATCTTGTCGTAGATCTCGTCGGAGAACACGATGAGGTCGTGGCGCCGGGCGACCTCGGCGATGCGCTCCAGCATCTGCCGGCTGTAGACCGCGCCGGTCGGGTTGTTCGGGTTGATGACCACGATCGCCTTGGTGCGCGGGGTCACCTTGGCCGCGATGTCCTCGACGTCGGGCATCCAGTCGTTGGACTCGTCGCACACGTAGTGCACGGGCCGCCCCCCGCACAGCGACACCGACGCCGTCCACAGCGGGTAGTCGGGGGAGGGGATGAGCACCTCGTCGCCGTTGTCGAGCAGCGCCTGCAGCGACATGACGATGAGCTCGGAGACGCCGTTGCCCAGGTACACGTCCTCGATGTCGACGCCGGTGACGTCCTTCTGCTGGTAGTACTGCACCACGGCCCGCCGGGCCGACAGCAGCCCCTTGGAGTCCCCGTAGCCGTGCGCGGCCGGCAGGTTGAGGATCACGTCCTGCAGGATCTCCTCGGGCGCCTCGAAGCCGAACGGCGCCGGGTTGCCGATGTTGAGCTTGAGGATGTGGTGGCCGTCGGCCTCCATGCGCTTGGCGGCGGCCATGACCGGCCCGCGGATGTCGTAACAGACGTTGGCCAGCTTCGCGGACTGAGTCACCTGCATGCAGGCACCCTACGACTCGCCGGCAACCGCGACGGTAGCCACTTCCCAGGATGTGGCCCCGCGGCCGACTGGCGCCCGGGCCGCCCGTGGGTACGATTCGCGATAGTTGGGCGGGCCAGGGGAGGGGCTGCGGTGCAGGGGTTCGGGGACTTGGAAGCGGCGCTCATGGAGCTGCTGTGGCAGCGCGAGCGGCCGACCACCGTCCGGGAGGCGATGACGGAGCTGACCTGGCACCGCGAGCTCGCGTACACGACGGTGATGACGGTGCTCGACACCCTCTTCCGCAAGGGCTGGCTGACCCGCGAGCCCGACGGCCGCGCCTACCGGTACAGCCCGGCCCTGACCCGCGACCAGTACGTGGCCCAGACCATGCACGAGGTCCTCGTCGACAGTGGCGACCGCCTCGAGGCCCTCACGCACTTCGTCGGCCGGATGACCCTCGACGAGGCCGCGGCCCTGCGCGCGGCGCTGAGCACGTACGAGCGCAAGATCGCCGGGCGATGAGCCCGTTACTGCTGGTCGGGTTCGCGCTGGCGCTGGCCGCGCTCGGCGCCCCGCGGCTGGCCGCGGCCGGATGGGTGACCCGCTCGCCGCGGCTGGGCGTCGCGGCCTGGCTGGTGCTGAGCGCCGCGATTCTGGCCTCGGCCCTGCTGGCCGCGCTGACGCTGCTGCTCTACTGGGACTGCGCGCACGACCTCGCGGCCGGGGCCTGGCACATGTGCCTCGACGCGCTCCTGGGCCGCCACGACCACCACCGCGCGCGGGCCATCGCGTTCGCGGGGCTCGTGGTGCTGCTGGCGCTCGGGGTGCGGCTGGTGCTCAGCGCCGGGCGGCTGTACGCCACCCATCGCACGCTGCGCAGCCGGCTGCGGCTGCTCGTGCGGGCCGCGGGGACCGGCCAGCGGGTGCCGGGCGCGACCGTGGTGACGCACCCCGAGCCGGCCGCCTACCTGGTGCCCGGCCCGCGACTGCCCGGGCGCGCCGCCGACATCGTCATCACGTCGGCCGCCGTGGACCGCCTGGCCGCGCCGGAGCTGTCGGCCGTCCTCGCCCACGAGCGCGGCCACCACGAGGGCCGCCACTTCGAGGCGACCCGCTGGATGCGGATGCTGGCCCAGGCGTTCCCGTGGGCGCCCTGCTTCCGCCTCGGCGCGCGGCAGGTCGACCGCCTGGTCGAGCTGTGCGCGGACGACACCGCGGCGCGGACCGCCCGGCGCGTGGACCTGGCCCGGGCCCTGGCCGCGATGGCCGGCTCGGCGGGACCGGCGCCCGGCCTGCCCCTGCACGGCGGCGACGCCCTGGAGCGGATGCACCGCCTGCTGGACCCGCCCCGCCCCCTGCGCCGGCTCCCGCGCGCCGCCATCGTCACGCTCTGTGGCGCGACCCTGACCGCCCCGCCGGTGCTGGCGATCCTGGAGCGCACGCTCCTGGCGTTGTAGAAAGCTCATGGCTCGGGCCCGCGTCACCTGCGGACCGTCGCTCCCGCCAGGAATCCCGGCCTCCGCGGTGGCAAGAACGGACCGTCACGACTCCTGCCCGTCGCGCAACGTGGCACGGACGCGGGTCGGAGCTGATGCGGCCGGGCGGGACAGTCGTCAGTTCCCAGTTCTGCTCGTCGCGCGGAACGCGGCGCGACGGTCGTCGATTCCTGGTCCTGTTTGTCGCGTTGTCACGCAACGCCGCGCGGACGCCGGCCGGGGCTGATGCGGCACGGCGCCCGCGTGGCGCGACGATCGTCAGTTTCCGGCGATCGAGAACCCGTCGCCGCCGGTGCTGATCTGCGTACCCTGCGCGAAGCTGCTGCCCATCTGCGCGCGCAGCGCGTCGATCTCGGAGAACTGGGCGCTGTGCATCGACTCGCTGCCCTCGGCGGCGAAGACGTGGTCCGACTCCTCGGTGTCGTGCGAGTAGTTGGTGAAGTCGGTCGACTCGAAGCGGGTGCCGTCCGCGCCCTCGAACTCGACGTGCCGGCCGGTCTCGAAGTCGGTCGACTCGGCCGCCGAGTGGTCGGCCTCGAACACCCCGAACTGCGACTGGAAGTCCTGCTCGCCGCCGGAGGCCTGGTGCAGCTGCTCCAGCTCGCTGGACTCCTGGCCCATGGAGAAGTCGCCGTACTCGCTCATTGTCGTATTCCTCTCGGTGCTGTAGCTGAAGGGAGGTGGATCAGATGCGAGGAACACTACTAGCCAATCTCGTAGACGGAGTCCCCCATTCGTGCCAGCCGGGCTGCCCACTACGAACGACGGTCGTACGTGGCTGCGGCCGGTTCAGTGGGTACCGTCGGGGGCGTGCGATTCGTGATCATCGGAGCGGGCGCGGTCGGCGGCGTGGTCGCGGGCCGGCTGGCCGGCTCGGGCGCGCCCGTGGCGCTGGTCGCCCGCGGCCCCCACCTGGACGCCATCCGCCGCGACGGCCTGCTGCTGCGCGAGGCCGGCGGCGACTCGAGGCACCACCTGCCGGCCCACGCCACCCCGGCCGAGGTCGACTGGCAACCCGGCGACGTGGCGGTCCTGGCCGTGAAGAGCAACGACACCCAGGCGGTCCTGGAACAGCTCCCGCGCGACGTCCCCGTCGTCTGCCTGCAGAACGGCGTGGCCAACGAGCGCGCCGCCCTGCGCCTGTTCCCCGACGTGTACGCCATCTGCGTCATGCTCCCGTCGGCCCACCTGGAGCCCGGCGTGGTCGTGGCCCAGTGCGCCCCGGTGCCGGGCATCCTCGACATCGGCCGTTTCCCGGGCGGCGTCGACGACACCGGCCGGGAGATCGCCGCCCACCTGTCGAAGGCCGGCTTCGTGTCGCAGGCGCGGCCGGACATCATGCGCCAGAAGTACGCGAAACTGCTGATGAACCTGGGCAATGCCGTCGAGGCCCTGTGCGGCCAGGTCGAGGGCGCCGACGAGCCCGCGGCGATCCTGCGCGCCGAGGGCGAGACGGTCCTGAGGGCCGCGGGCATCGACTTCGCCACCCTGGAGGAGGACAAGGCCCGGCGCGGGGACATCCTCCAGCTGGTCCCGGTGGCGGGCAGCATGCGCGGCGGCGGCTCGACGTGGCAGAGCCTGACCCGGCGCACGGGCACGGTCGAGGCCGACTACCTCAACGGCGAGATCGTCCTGCTGGGCCGCCTCCACGGCGTCCCGGCCCCGGCCAACGAGACGGTCCGCCGCCTGGTGGTGGACGCCGCCCGCACCGCCAAGGCCCCCGGCGCCCTGACCCCCGCGCAACTCCTGGCCGCCATCAACGAGTCCTGAACGCCTGGCAACGCGCTCCTCGTCCGCACCGCGGCCGGCGCCGCGACGCTGCCGGCATGCGCCGTGACATCGCGTTGCCGGCATCGGGGCTGCGGTCGTGCCGACGTGCGGTGGCGCCGCGCTGTCGGATCGGCGTCGGTGCCGGGGTTGCGGCTGTGTCGGCGTGCGCTGCCGCGTCGCGTTCTCAGCGTCGGCGTGCGCGGTGGCGTCGGGTTGCTCCTTCCCGGAACGGCCCGCACGCCGGACGCGCCGTATGCCGCACGCGCACGGCCGACGCGCTGCCGCGCACGTGTCGCGCACGCGCTGCACGCGCTGCCGCGCGCGTCGCGCATGTCGAACGCGCCAATTTGCGGCGTGCCCGGCCTCGGCCCCGCACGCGCTCCAACGCCACGCCGCACGTCCCGCGCCCGGCCGCCCAGGAACCGACATGCGGAGCATGTCGGACTTCTCGCCCAGCCAACGATAAATCCGAAAAGTACGAACGCCATGCGGCCCGGGCCGGGTGGCTGCTGCGCCCGCGCGGGCGGCGGCGCGGCCGGGCAAGGGGAACGGCGCGGCCGGGGCGGGCCGCACAAGCCGCGCCCAGTCAAA
>NZ_JBEPEH010000063.1:41761-62241 GCF_040300725.1 Dactylosporangium sp. NPDC000244 | reverse complement strand
CATGACCCACCCTCACAGACCCAGCGGCCAACTGCTGCCCACGGGCCAGCCGTGGGCAGCGCAGCCACATCTACTTTTTCAGGTCGAAGTAGCTAGCTCGTCTGCAGATCGCGTCGGGAGGATCTTCCGGCAATCGCTAACGCACTCGCGCGGTCAGGCCGTTTCATCCCGAGGTCGCGCAGAGGTTCAAGCTCGTCCCGATCGTGACACGTACGTGTCAACATCCGGTTGACGATCCCGGTGCCGCCCGGGTCTGGGTGACTGGCGGCGGCTGTGCATCGGGGCCGCACGGACAGCGCGCGGAGGATTCTTCAGCCCGCGCTGTGTGCGTGTGCTGGCCGCGTCGGCGTGATCGGCGGGAAAGGGTTAGGGGAGCCGGACCAGGTGGGAGTACAGGGTCCGCAGGGCGGCCTGGACCTCCGGCAGGGCCCGCGGGTCGTCCAGGGCCTGCAAGAGGGCGTCGTCCGCCGGGTCGCCGCTCACGATCAGGAACTGTTTCGCGGACGGGTTGGGCCGCACGAGGGTGCGCCGGCGGTCGCGTGGGTCCGGCGACGTCACCACCGAGCCGTGCTCCTGCAGCCGCGCGATCGACGCCGACACGTGGCTCTGCGGGAAGCCCGTCCGCGCCGCGATCTCGCCGATCGAGCTGTCCGGGTGCTGGGTCACGTCGACCAGGACCGAGCGCACGCTGGCCGGCATCTCCGCGTCCGGGGAACCCAGGGTCGGCATCGCCGTGCTGCCCAGTTTTATCAGGGTGCGGCCCAGGACCAGTAGCTCGAGTCCGTTCACGATCGTCAGATTACAACAGGCTTGATGCATCAGAAATGATGCTTTACCGTCGGCGGCATGCACACCCAGATGCGCGGCCGCGGGGAGCGGCTGCTCGTGATCGTTCAGCCCGGGGACGGGGATGCCGACGGGTGTCCCGCGCTCGTCGACGAGCTGGCCGGTGACATGAGGGTCCTGACGTACGACCGCCGCGGCCTGTCCCGCAGCCCGGCCGGTGACGATCCGGTGACGATCGAGTCGCACACGGACGACCTGGCGTTCCTGCTCGCCACGCGGGCGAAAGGACCCGTCGACGTGCTCGGGATCAGCATCGGCGCGCTGATCGGGCTCGACCTCGCGGCCAGGTATCCGGGGCTGGTGCGCACGCTCGTGGCCTTCGAGCCGCCGCTCACGCAGGTGCTCGACGACCCGGAGCCGTTCGTGGCGCGGCAGCGGGCGGTCGAGGACGCGTTCCGGGCCGAGGGTGCGGCCACGGCAATCGGGCATTTCCTCGCGATGACCGGCATCGACCCGGCCGACCGCGAGCCGGACGCCGTGCTGCCGGGGCCGGGCCCGCAACGGGCGGCCAACCTCGCGTTCTTCCTGGCCCATGACGCCCCGGCGGCGAGGCGTTTCCGGCTGTACCTCGACCCACTCCTCGACCCCGCCCCGCCCACGGTCATCCCGGCGGTGGGCCGCAGCAGCCGCGGCCGCCCGCACGCGGCCCCGGCGGAGGCCCTGGCGCGGCTCCTCGGTCGCGAGCCCGCCGAGTTCGACGGCGGTCACAGCGCCCACGTGTTCCGGCCGAAGGCCTTCGCGCGACGCCTGCGCGAGCTGCTCAGGCCGAGCTGAGCCCGACCCGGCGAAGCGCGGCTGAGCTCAATCCCGCGACGGGCGGCTGAGCTCAATCCCGTCACACGTAGCTGAATCCGATCCCGTCACATGTACAGGTCGACGCCCTTGCCGTCGGTCACGTTGGCCGCGACCTGCACGTTGTGCTTGGTACCCATGAGCTGGCTCAGGGTGTCGGCCTGGGCGTTGACCTGGGCCTGGCGGGTCGCCGGGTCGACCGGGGTGCCCGCGGCGGGCATGCTGAACGTGATCGCGTCGCCGATGCGCATGCGGTGTCCTCCGTGACGTGAATGAGCACTGGTCCCCTGCCATCGGCCGGGAGACCAGTGCTCGTGAGGGTTTTCAGCGCTCGAGCCGCAGCTGCGCCGCGAGGGCCACGAGGGCGGCCAGGATGATCGCGCCGCCGTAGAGCAGCACCGTGGTGAGCAGGCCCAGGGGCGCCACCAGCTGGCCGGCGACGATCGCGGGGACGCCGAAGCTGAGGTACGCCACCAGGAACACGGCCGCGAAGAGCGCCGCGCGCTGGTGGGCCTCGGCGAGGGGGCCGACCGTGCGCAGCGCGCCGGAGAACGTGGCGCCGAAGCCCGCGCCGCCGATCAGGCCGCCGACCCACAGCAGGGGCAGCGTGCCGGTCGCGATGCCGGCGAGCACGATGGCGGTGCCGGCCAGCACGGCGACGGTGCCGGTGCGCACGACGCGGCGGGCCGGGCGGCGGCTGAGCACGTACGCGGCCGTGGCGGCGGTGGCCGGCGGGATGAACGCGGTGACGCCGTTGAGCAGGCCGCTGGAGTGGTGGAACACGTCGCGCAGGATGCTCGGGGACAGGCCCATGAACAGGCCCGCGAGCATCCAGGAGGCCAGATGGGCCGGGGCGGCGGCCAGGAAGTCGGGGCGGGCGGCCCGCGGCACCGAGACCCGCGGCCTCAGCGCGGCCAGGGCGCCCGGGCGGCGGCTGACGGTCTCGGCGGACAGCACCGCGGTCAGGGTGCCCACGGCCATGATGACGGTGAGGCTGGTGAACACGATGAGGTTCGCCTGGTGCGTGAACTGCACGGCGGCGCCGGTGAGCAGCGCGCCGAGGCCCAGCCCGCCCGCGGGGGCGACGGCGCCGAGGATGCCGCCGAGCCGCTTGTGCCGCTCGGGGGCCAGCTCGACCAGGGCCGCGGTGAACGCGCTGCTGGCCGCGCCGGTCGCGACGCCCTGCACGACGCGGGCGGCGATCACCCAGCCGATGTTCGGGGCGAAGACGAACATGAGCATCGCCGCGAGCTCGACGGCCAGGGCGGCGACGAGCACCGGGCGGCGGCCGACGTGGTCGGACAGGGAGCCGACCACGACGAGCGAGGCGAGCAGGCCGAACGCGTAGGCCGCGAAGGCGACCGTGAGCACCCACGGGGCGAAGCCCCACTCGCGCTCGAACAGCACGAGCAGCGGGGTCGGGGCGCCGGCGGCGAGGTACAGGGACGCGAAGGCCAGGGCGGCGCCGGTGAAGGCCACGGCCGGCGGAAGGGTGCGCCGGGCGGGCGTGACGGCCGGGCGGGCGAGTGTTGCGGTAGACATCGCGCGACTCCTAAAGCAAAGGTCTTTGCGTTACGCTGAAGGTACGCCCGAAGGACCCCGTTAAAGCAAAGAACATTGCATTAGTAAGGAGGGTCACACCGTGTCCGCACCCGTGCGCCGCACCGGTGGGCGCAGCGCCGCCGTGCTGGCCTCGATCCGCTACGCCGTCGAGGAGCTCGTCCGCGAGCGCGGCGCCGAGAAGGTGACGATTCCCCTCGTGGCCGAGCGCGCCGGGGTCAACCCGACGAGCGTGTACCGCCGCTGGGGCGACGCCGCCGCCCTGCTCAACGACATCGCGACCTATCGCCTGGACCCCGATCGCGAGCTCCCGCACTCCGGCGACCTGCGGGCCGACCTCATCGCCTGGGCCCGCGAGGTCGTCGAGCACTACCGCAAGCCGATCAACGCCGCCCTCCTGCGCGGGGGCAGCGCGTCCGCGGGCGAGCAGGAGACCGAGTGCCTGCGCAACCGCCGCGCCGAGGCCCTCGTCATCATGGGCGAGCCCGCGGCGCTGGACGCCGACGAGATCATCGACGGGATCGTCGGGCCCATCGTGTACCGCGCGATCTTCCTCCCGTGGACGCTGGACGACGATCTGCCGGTCCGCCTGGTCGACAAGGTCCTCCCGGCCTAGCGTGGGTGGCATGAGTCGCCCACACCTGATCCCCGGCCCCGACCACCCGATCACCGTCACGCCCTCCGACGTGCGGATCGTCGTCCGCTCCGGCGAGCACGTCATCGCCGACACCACCAACGCCCTGGCCCTGCAGGAGTCCACCTACCCCGTGGCCTACTACGTGCCGCTCGACGACGTCGACCAGCAGTTCCTGCAGCGCACGGAGCACAGCACCTACTGCCCGTTCAAGGGCGACGCCTCCTACTACTCGGTCGTCACGCCCGACGGCACCGTGGAGAACGCGGTCTGGAGCTACGAGACGCCCTACGAGGCCGTCGCGCCGATCGCGAAGCGTGTGGCCTTCTACACGGACCGTCTCGAGGTCACGGTCGTGTCGGGATCCTGACGTAAACGCGGCGGCCCTCCGTGTACGTCTAACCCTCGGGAACGCGCCCGGACATTGCGGGCAATACCATTCGGGGGTTTTGCAGCGCGGCTCCCGGTGAGTACCGTTCGCGAACGGGGAGGGCACAAAACATGTGGAGTCGTCGCAAGATGCTGGCCGCGGGCGCGGGAGTGGCCGCGGCCGCCGCGCTCGCCGCGTGCAATGACGGGAACAAGGGCAAGGCCGCCTGGACCGGCGGCGGCGCCTCACCCGGCACGGACGCCGGCGGCGGAGGCGGCGGGGGAGCCCCCGCGACGCTCACCATCACGCCCGCGGCCGACACCAAGGACGTGTCGCCGACGAGCCAGGTGACCGTCGCCATCGACAACGGCACGCTGAGCACGGTCACCGTCGCGGCCGGGAACAAGAACCTCGACGGCAAGCTGTCCGAGGACAAGAAGAGCTGGACGTCGAGCGGCGCCCTCGCCTACGGGCAGACCTACACGGTCACCGCCGCCGGCGCCGGCGCGGACGGCAAGGACGTCAGCCAGACCGCGAGCTTCACCACGCTGCAGCCCAAGGCTGTCGCGAACATCACGTTCCAGGCCAACCCGATGGCCGCGCTGAAGAACGGCGGCACCTACGGCGTCGGGCAGCCGGTCATCGTCTTCTTCAACAAGGCCGTCAAGAACCAGGACGCCGCCGAGCAGGCGATGAAGGTCACCACCTCGCCGCAGGTCGAGGGCAAGTGGCACTGGGTCACCAACCAGAGCGCGCACTGGCGGCCGGAGAAGTACTGGGCGAAGGGCACCACGGTCAAGGTCAGCGTCAACCTGCTCGGCGTCGACCTCGGCAACGGCACCTACGGCGGCGGCAACGCCAGCGCCAACTTCTCCATCGGGCCGTCGCGCATCGCGATCGCGGACTCCAACACGCACCAGATGGAGTGCTACGTCGACGGGCAGATGGTCAAGAAGATCCCGATCAGCATGGGCAAGGGCGGCACGACCACCGGCTCCAAGGGCGAGACCATCGACTTCTTCACCCGCTCCGGCGTGCACGTGCTGATGACGAAGGAGCCGATCGTCACGATGAGCTCCGCCAGCTACGGCATCACGGACAAGAAGAACCCGAACTACTACGAGGAGCAGATCAAGCTCGCGTGCCGGATCTCGCTCTCGGGTGAGTACGTGCACTCGGCCGACTGGAACATCCCCTCGCAGGGCAAGGCGAACACCTCGCACGGGTGCGTGAACGTGGCGCCGGCCAACGCGCAGTGGTTCTACGACACCTTCGACACCGGCGACGTCGTCGAGGTGCGCAACACGCCCAAGAACCTGCCCCTGACCGACGGCGTCGGCGACTGGAACGTGGCCTGGAGCCAGTGGTGACCCGGTGCTGACGACCCGGTGGTGACCCGGTCCCGTCACAGGCCGCCGGCGACGCGCAGCGTCGTGCCCGTCGCGTAGGAGGCGGCCGGGCTCAGCAGCCACGCGATGGCCTCGGCGATCTCCTCCGGGGTGCCGAGGCGCCCCACCGGGATGCGCGACACCACGTTCGCGGCGCGGTTCGGGTCGCCGGTCTGCTCGTGGATCTCGGTGTGCACGAAGCCGGGCGCCACGCCGTTGACGCGGATGCCGTCGGCCGCCAGCTCCTTGGCCAGGCCGAGGGTCAGCGCGTCGACCGCGGCCTTGCTCGCCGCGTAGTGCACGTAGTTGCCGGGGCTGCCCAGGGTCGCCGCCGTCGAGGAGACGTTCACGATCGCGCCGCCCCGGGTCATGACCCGGGCGGCCTGGCGGGCGCACAGGAACGCGCCGATGACGTTGACGTCCATGACGCGGCGCAGCTCGGCGGTGTCGAGGTCGGCCAGCCGGCCCAGGGTCGAGGCGATGCCGGCGTTGTTGACCAGGCCGGTGACCGGGCCGAGGCGCTGGGCGGCGGTGTCGAACAGCGCCACGACGTCGTCCTCGGACGAGGTGTCGGCGCGCACCGCGACGGCCTCGGCGCCCGCGGCCCGCACGGCGTCGGCGACCCGCTCGGCGGCGTGGGCGTTGCTGCGGAAGCCGATCGCGACGCGGTGCCCGTCGCGGGCCAGCCGCAGGCAGGTCGCCGCGCCGATGCCCCGCCCGCCGCCGGTGACGACCGTGACGTGTTCCATGCCGCCGAAGCTACCGGTCCGCGGGTGCCGTGGGCGGCGTTCCGGCGCCGAAGGGGCGCCCGCCGAGGGACTCGCGGCCGTGCGGCTCCCGCCATCCGCTCAGGTCGGGGCCCAGCGGCACGACGCCGCTCGGGTTGATGTCGCGGTGGACCTCGTAGTAGTGGCGCTTGATGTGCTCGAAGTTCACCGTGTCGCCGAAGCCGGGGGTCTGGAACAGGTCCCGCGCGTACGCCCACAGCACCGGCAGCTCGCAGAGCTTCTGCCGGTTGCACTTGAAGTGGCCGTGGTAGACGGGGTCGAACCGGACCAGGGTGGTGAACAGGCGCACGTCGGCCTCGGTGATGGTGTCGCCGACGAGGTACCGCTGCCGCCGCAACCGCTCCGAGAGCCAGTCGAGGCGCGCGAACAGGCGCTCGTACGCGGCCTCGTAGGCCTCCTGGGAACCGGCGAAGCCCGCGCGGTACACCCCGTTGTTGACGTCCTTGAAGACGAGCTCCATGACCTCGTCGAGCTCGTCGCGCAGCGGCTCGGGGTAGAGGTCGGGCGCGCCCTCGCGGTGGTACGCCCGCCACTCGGTCGACAGGTCCAGCGTCAGCGGCGCGTAGTCGTTGGTGACGACCTGGCCGGAGGGGACGTCGACGATCGCGGGCACGGTGATGCCGCGCTCGTAGCCGGGGAAGCGGGCGAAGTACGCCTCCTGGATCCGCTCGATGCCGAGCACCGGGTCGCGGCCGCCGGGGTCGAGGTCGAACGTCCAGCTGCGGGCGTCGTGCGTGGGTCCGCACACGCCCATGGACAGCACGTCCTCGAGCCCCAGCAGCCGGCGCACGATGACGGCCCGGCTGGCCCACGGGCACGCGCGGCTCACGACGAGACGGTAGCGCCCCGGCTCGACCGGCCAGCCGTCCCGCCCGTCGGCGGTGATGCGGTCGGCGATGTACCGCGAGTCGCGCTTGAACTCCCCGTCCGCCCGGTATGCGTTCACCGTCCCATTAGACCAGCTGCGGGTAGAGCGCCGCCGGGTCCGCGGACAGGCCCCGCTTGACGGTGCGGGTGACCTCGTCGGCGAGCACCTCGAAGTCGCCCGCCGCGACGCCGTCGAGCGCCTGGCGCGCGACGTCCTGGGCGGTGACCTTGGGCGCGTCGACGCCCGCGGTCATCTCGGTGTCGATGTACCCCACGTGCAGCCCCGTCACCGTCGTGCCCTGCGGCGCCAGCTCGAGGCGGAACGCGTTGGTCGCCTGCCAGACGGCGGCCTTGCTGGCGCTGTACGAGGTGCCCTGGGAGATCCAGCTCAGCACCGAGTGCACGTCGAGCACGTGGCCGCCGCCGTTGGCCGCGAGCACCGGGGCGAACGCGCGGGTCACGTTGATCGTGCCGTAGAAGTTCGTCTCGAACTCGCGGCGGATGTCGTCGAGGTCGCCGTGCAGCATGCTGGCGCGGGTCGTGATGCCGGCGTTGTTGATGAGCACGGTCACGTCGGGGGCCTCGGCGGCGGCGCGCCGTACCGAATCCGGATCCGTGACGTCGAGGGCCAGCGGCACGGCGCCGGGGATGCTCACCGACCTCGGGTCGCGGGCCGCCGCGTAGACCTTGCGCGCGCCCCGGGCCAGGGCCTCCTCGACGAATGCCCGCCCCAGCCCCCGGTTGCCGCCCGTGACCAGCACGACCTCGTTGCGCATCGCGACACCTCTTCGCAGTCGTGGAAACCGATCGGTTTCCGGTGTTCCCCTACGGTAGAACGATCGGTTTCCGGTTGGGTAGACTGTCCCGTGTGACCTCCATCGCCTCCCCCCGTGAGCGGCTGTTGCGGGCCGCGGCCGAGCTCTTCTACGCCGAGGGCGCGGCCACGGTCGGCGTCGAGCGGCTGTGCAAGGCCGCGGGCGTGTCGAAGCGGTCGATGTACCAGCTGTTCGCCACCAAGGACGAGGTGATCGCCGAGAGCCTGCGCGAATACGGGCCGGCGACGGTCGCGGGGTACTTCCCCGATCCGGCCGCGGACATGCCGCCGCGCGAGCGCATCCTGCACGTCTTCGCCCGGCTGGAGGAGCGGTCCGGCACCGGGTCCTTCCACGGTTGCCCGTTCGTGAACACGGCCGTGGAGCTGCACGACCCGGCGCACGCGGCGGCCCTCGTCGCGCTCTCCTTCAAACAACGCCTGGAGTCGTACTTCCAGCAGCACGCCACCGCCCTCGGCGCGAGCGACCCGCAGTTCCTGGCCGCCCAGCTCACGATGCTCTTCGACGGCGCCTCGGTGCGGGCCGTCATGCGCGCCGAGCCCCTGGGCGGCCTGGCCCTGCGCGCGGCCGGGCGCTTGCTCGACGCGGCCGTATGACCTCGCGGGTCATCGACACGGCGATCCCCGCCCGGTCATGATCGAAGGCATGAACGGATACGCGCTGGCCCACCTGCACAGCCAAAGCAGCCACGACGACGTGCTGGAATACCTCGAACGCATCCAGGGCACCCTCGACCCCTTCGGCGGCCGGTTCCTCGTGCACGGCCCCCCGGTCGAGGTCCGCGAGGGCGAGTGGCCCGGCACCGTGGTCATCATCGAGTTCCCGAGCCTGGACGCGGCCCGGTCCTGGTACGACTCCCCGGCCTACCAGGCGATCCGGCACCTGCGCACCGACCACATCGCCGGGTCGGCGATCCTCTTCGAGGGCGTGCGCGACGGCCACGACCCGGCGAAGATGGCCGCCGCGATCCGCGCCGCCCGCTAGTCGGCCACTAGCCGCACGTCCGGCGGCCCAGCTCGACCGCCTGGGCGCGCAGCTTCGGCAGGTCCAGGGCGGTCAGCCGGCCGTCCCGCTTCACCACCCGGCCGTCGACGAGCACCGTGCGCACGTCGGCCGGCCCGAGCGCCGTCACCACCGCGCCCGCGACCGCGGCGCCGGGCAGGTGGGCCAGGCCCGAGAGCAGCACGAGGTCGGCGCGCATCCCGGGGGTGAGGGTGCCGGTGACGGCGCCGAGGCCGATCGCGGCCGCGGAGTCGAAGCGTCTCCCGCATCGGCTCGAACAGGTCCGGCGGGGCGTTCACCACGACGTCGGTGCCGAGGCCGCACCGGCCGCCGGCGGCCGCGAACCGGGTGTAGGGAGGCCCCGTGGCCCATCGTCGCCTCCACCACGGGGGTGACCGTCACGCCCGTGCCGGAGCCGCCGAGCCGTGCGGCGTCGTCGGCGGTCATCGCGTTGACGTGCACGAGCTGCAGGTGCGGGCCGAGCAGGCCGGCCTCGTCCATGCACGCGATCGGGCCGCCGGGGCCGCCGGCGAGGTGGTCCTCGGCGTCGATGACCTCGGGAGCCTCTGCGGCCGGGTTGTTCGCCGCGGCGCCGACGGCGGCGATGACTCCGCCGGTGACGAGCACGTCGGCGGGCGCCCCGGACAGCAGGCGCCCGTCGCGAGTGAGCAGATCCACGTGTACCTCCTGAGAAAGCTTTTCAGAAAGCAAGACGTGGATCAGGCGTTCCCGGCCTTCGGGTCCCCGAGGAGCGCGGGCTGCTGGATGTCGGTGCGGGCCGTGCCCAGCGCGGCGCCCATGAACTGGCGGTAGACGGCCGCGGGCAGGGTCGCGCCGGTGACGGGCGCCCCCGACTTGTCGGCCAGTGGCCGCTCCTCGGCCTTGTTCCCGACCCACACCGCGACCGCGACCTGCGGCGCGAAGCCGGCCGCGGTGGCGTGCGCGGTCTTGCCGAAGTCGCCGCCGAGGGGCCAGTCGCCGACCGCGAGCGCCGTCTGCCGCCCGTCGGCGAGCCGCCCGGCCGGCTGCTGGGCGAGGGACCACGCCACGTTGCGCGCGATCGCCTCGTCCACGCCCGCTTCGGCGAGCTCGGTGGCCCGGTAGATGGTCCTGCTGCCGCTGGTCACCGCCGCGATGATGTGCGCCTTGGCCCGCTGCCCGTCACCGGCGAGCGTCGCCATGACGTTCGCCTGGTCGGTCAGCGTCATCGGGTACTGCCCGTAGCCCAGCTCGGTGTTGAAGTACTTGGGCGACAGCGCGTCGCCGGGCCCGTCGAGCCGGACCGCCAGGGCCTTGCCGTCCACGGTCGCCCACATGGTGCCCGCCCCGAGCGCCCGGGCCATGTCGAGGACCTTGCCCGGCCCGACCTTCTCGGTCACCCCGAACAGGGGCACCCGCAGCCCGTCGCGCTCGGCCTCCAGCAGCGTGCACGACGCCTTGCCGCCCGGGCACCGGTGCACGTCGCGCACCGGGTTGCCGCCCTTGGCCGTGCGGCCCGAGGCCGGGAAGTCCATCTCCGCCGGCGCCTGCCACCGCGACTGCAGCGAGATCCCGGCCTTGAGCGCCGCGGCCACCGTGATCGGCGCGAAGACGTTGCCCGGCGGGTGCGCGCCGGCGTAGTCGATCGCGGCCGCGCGGTCGTTGCCGTAGTAGGCCAGGATGCGCCCGGTGAGCGGCTGGACCGCGACCGCGCCGGCCGCCAGGCTGGCGGGCTGGCCGCCCATCGCCGCGCCGACGGCGACGAGCAGCGACCCCTGGAGCCGGCGGTCGATGGTGGTGGAGATCCGGGCGCCGGCGGCGTTCAGCCCGAGCGTCGCGAACTCGTCGAGCACGCGCCGCTCGACGAGGCCGTCGCTGCCGTCCGGGCGCAGCGCCTTGTGCCGCTTGGTCGCGTCCTCGGCGGTGCGGGTGGTGCCCTCGGGGAAGACGACCCCGGCCCCGCCGCCGCTCATGCGCCCGCGGATCTCCTCGAACCGCTTACGGGCCGCGTCGGCGTGCACGGTCGGGTCGTAGGCGCCGTCGCCGGGCGAGTCCAGCTGCGCGGCGAGCACGACGGCCTCGCCGGGCGAGAGGGTCGCGGCCGGCTTGTCGTAGTAGGCCTGCGCGGCCGCCTCGACGCCGTAGGCGAGCCGGCCGAAGTACATCGTGTTGAGGTAGCGGTCGAGGATGACGTCGCGGCCGTGCTGCCGCTCGAGCCGGCTCGCGACCGCCAGGAGCCGCGCCGTGCCGATCCGGGGATCGTCGAGAACCTTGCGGGTGTACTGCACGCTGAGGTCCGTCGGCCGGCCGAACCAGTGCCCGTCCCGGAATCCCGGGTCCTGGGCGGCGATGACGGCGTCGGCGACGTACCCCGGCAGCCGCGCGGTGTCGATCGGCACCTGGTCGTCCTTGCCCGTGCGGGCCATGAGCGTGCCGTCGGAGTAGAGGATCTCCGTCGACCCGCCCGGCTCCGGCAACGGCGGCACGGTGACACTGCCGGTGTAGATCCCGGCGGCCGCGGCGGCCCCGCCGAGCAGCACCACGACGATCGCGGCCCCGGCGAGCACCCGTCTTCTATTCATCTGCGTCAGTCCTCCCCATGGACGGACGCATCGTACGCGGTCGTTCTGGGACAGGTTTCAGGACAGACAGCCCTCGACGGCGTCGTACAGCGCGTTGCCGCGGTCGTGCCCGGCCAGGTGCCGCGTCACGTAGGCCATCCGGTAGCCGTCCGGGTCGGCGAGGCGCCCGCCGCCCGAGGAGCCGCCGATGCCGCCCATGCCGATCCAGTCCTCGTCGCGGCGGAGGCCCAGGGTCCAGATCGCGTCCTCCTCCAGCAGCCGGTCGACGCCCTCGGCCTGCGGCGCGAGCATCTCGGCCAGCACCTCGGCGGGCAGCAGCCGGGGGAGGGCCTGGTAGAGCCCGGCCAGCCCGCGGGCGGTCGCGTGCAGGTTCACGGCCGGCAGCTCGCCGCCGCGCCAGGCGTCGCCGTTGAGCACCGCGGTGTCGAGCAGCCCCGCGGGGTTGCCGAGGGCGCGGGCCCACAGGTCGCCGTGGCCGTGCACCGACGCCTCGGGCCAGCCCGGGTCACCGAACTCCACCTCGGCGCAGCGGGCCCGGTCGGCCGCCGGCACCCCGAAGTGCACGTCGTGGCCGAGGCCGCGAACCACCTCGCCGACCGTCTCGCCGGTCGCGCCGCGCAGGATCGCGCCGAGGATGTTGCCGTACGTCAGCGCGTGCTCGCCCGCCGCCGTGCCCGGCTCCCACTCCAGCGGCGAGGCGAAGATCGCGGCGGTGCAGCGGTCCCAGTCCAGACCCTCGTCCGCGGTCAGCGGCTCGGCGACGGCGGGCAGCCCGAGCTGGTGGGCGAGGGCGTGCCGCACGGTGCCGCGCTCGTGCCCGAACGCCGGCCAGTACCGCGCCACCGGCTCGTCCAGCCCGATCCGCCCGTCGGCGACCCGGGCGAGCACGGCGAGGGCCGCGACCGGCTTGCCGGCCGAGAACACCGTGGTCAGGGTGTCGGCCCGCCAGGGGCGCGTGCGGGCGGCGTCGGCCCATCCGCCCCACAGGTCGACGACGAGCTCGCCGCCGGCGTAGGCGGCGACGGAGGCGCCCGTCTCGGCGCCGGACTCGAGCAGCTGCCGGAAGGCTTCGGCGACGGGCTCGAAGCCCTCGGCGACGGTACCGCTGACCAGTTCATCCACGGACGCGGACGGTACCGTGCCCCGGCCGGGGAGCGCACCGATGATTCCCGGCGCGTCGGCGGCTGTTCGTCGTGGTGCGGCCTCCGAAATGTCGGGCGCTTCGCTAGCCCGACATTTCGGACTTATACCCTGTCCGGCGATAAGTGCGAATTGTGCTGACGCGTGGAGAACTCGAGGATCTCGATCATGCCCGCCAGCACGGTGTCGTCGAAGCGCCGCAGGAACGCGGTGCCCTGCTCCACGAGCGGCCGCCCCACGATCGGCGCCCTGCGCGACTACGAGCGCGACATGATCGAGTACGGCTTCAAGGCCGTCGAGGCCTCGAAGCGGCAGACCGGCGGCGACCAGCTGGTCCACCGCCCGGTGCTGGGCCGCGTGGCCCTGGCCGCGCAGCGCACGTTCCTGCGGGCGACGGATCGGATACCGCCCCTGAAGCGCCGCTTCGAGGCCGGCCTGTACGAGGTCCGCGGCACCGAGTCGTGACGTCGTCTCCGGCTCGTTGCTCGTCTCCGGCTTGTTGCTCGTCTCCGGTTTGTTGCGCGCGTCGGTTTGTTGCTCGGCGTCGGTTCGTTTGCCCTAGTCGCTCGCTGATGTGATCGCGATGACCCGGGTGAGCGCCGCGTGCAGCTGCAGGAGCTCGTCGATCGGCATGCCGAGCTGCTTGATGATGGCCGGCGGGATCTTCTGGGCCTCGGCCCGGAGCGCCCGCCCGGTCGCGGTGAGCGTGACCTCGAGCACCCGCTCGTCGTGCTCGGCCCGCCGCCGGTGGATGAGCCCCCCGCTTTCGAGCCGCTTGAGCAGCGGCGACAGCGTGCCCGGGTCGAGCTGCAACAACCGGCTGAGCTCTTTGACGGACAGCGGCGAGCGCTGCCACAGCGCGAGCATCACCAGGTACTGCGGGTGCGTCAGCCCCATCGGCTCCAGCAACGGCCGGTAGAGCGCAATCACATTCCGCGAGGCGACCGCCAGCGCGAAGCAGACCTGATGCTCCAGCGCGAGCGGATCGCCCACCCTTGCGTCCTCAGTCACGTGTCCCGGCCCTTCCCGCACAACCCTGGCGGCTGTCATACTAGCGGCACACCAATAATTGGTACCCCAACCATTGGCACACCAAGGGAGCCCGACGTGTTTGGCTTGAAGCGCCGCGACCCCGCCGAGAAGAAGGACCGCGTGGGCACCTTCTTCTTCCGGATCTTCGGCCCCGCGACGGTGGAGGGCGCGATCCAGGGCTGGAGCCCCCAGGCGAGGGACCAGTACAAGCGGATGCGCGAGAACCAGCGGCGAGCAGCAGCCCAACGCCGGGAGGCGGAGGACTCAGCCGCGTAGCGGCCGGCCCTTTTTGTGGCCGCTCCCGTTTCCACGCGGCCGACTCACTCACCTCGCGCCGCTGATCACGCAACCGGCGTGCTGTCGGACGGGGGTCCTCTGCACGTGGGCGTCCAACGTGGCCGGCTCGGCCACCCCGCACTGCTGATTGCGCACCCTGCGGGTCGCCATGAGGTGTCGGACGGGAGCCTCTCCACTTAGGCGTCCAACGCGGCCAGCTCGGCCATCGCTGCACTGCTGATTACACACCCGGCGGTGACCGCGTGCTGTCGGACGGGGGTCCTCCGCCGGTCTTCCCGTCTCCATTGACGCCGCCATCGTGTCGCAACCGCCGCCGACGTGTTGCTGCCAGTCTGTCTCAGCGTCGGTCACGGTCGCTGTCATGGCGCCGCGTTACGCCGCCCGTGCTGCCACCTCGGCCTCACGCCCCGCTGTCCTGTTCCGCCCCGGATCAGCGCAACCTTCGCCGGCTGGCCTCCTGCAGCAACGCCAGCCGAATCGCTCCAACGGCCACGATCGCCAGCGCCGTACGCCACACCGCCAACCCGAACTCCACCGTCGTGACGTGCCCGGCCCCGAACTTCCCCGCGACTCCGTCGAGCCCCGGCACGCTGACGATGAGCGTCATCACCGCCACGCCGGCCATCGTCGGCGCGACCCAGATCGCCCGAGGCCGCTCGAACGTCGCCCACGCCGCCCCCACGAGCACGAACGTGGCCGTGATGAGTAGCATCGCCATCGCCACCGTGACCGGCCGATGCCCGTCGAGCCGGCTGGCCCCGTGCAGCGCCCACCCGCTCCACTGATCGCCGCCCGGCTGCAGCAGGGTGGCGGTCCCGAAGTTCGTCTCCACGCTGACCGTGCTGTCCTCGCGAGCCCACGGCAACGCCAGCGCGAGCAGCGCCCCGATCGCCCCGACGAGCGCGACGACCCTGCTGCCAAACCCGGCAGGCGTAGGCCCCGGCGGTGGCGGCGCGACGTCGGCCGAACCGACACCGGCGTCGTCAGGTGAGCTCATGCCCGTAGACCGTAGTAGTCCAGCGCCAGCCAAGTCACGGCCCCTGCCGATGCTTCGCGAATCACCCTGCGTGTGCCCGCATCGTTCACCTCACCTCCTCGCATCCAGGACGACGACCACGAATCCCGCTTCCTTGCGCCCGTGTCCCGAAGGTGCGCCCCAAGTTCAACAGCGCGCCGTTCTGCCCCGGCGAACCGGGCGGAAGCTCGCGGTGCGAGCCGGCCTTGGAGCGCGCGGCCGGAAGTTCGCGGAGCGGGCCGGTCTTTGAGTACGCGGCCGGAATCTCGCAGTGCGTGCCGGTCTCGCGGCCGGAAGCTCACGGCGTCAGACCACCTTCGCGGACCGCGTCGCTCCACGGAATCCGTGAAGCGACTCCGCCCGGACGACGCCACGTGCCCGGAGTGGCGGGCACGGACGGCGTCGCTGTCGGACTTCCGAACCGCTGCCCGAGCGCCGTCAGGTGCCTGGGTCGGCAGGCGTAGACAGCGTCGCCTCGGACCTCCGAACCCTCGGCCCGAGCGCCGTCAGGTGCCTGGGTCGGCAGGCGTAGACAGCGTCGCCTCGGACCTCCGAACCCTCCGCCCGGGAGCCGTCACCTGGTCGGGGTGACAGGTTTTCGGCGCCCGGTCCCTTGCCGGTAGCCCGGATGCACCCCCGGCGTCAGACCCTGCTGATCCGCGATCCTCTGCAACAGGCCCGTCAACTGCTCGCGCTCCTCCGGCTCGAGCGCGGAGAGCATTTCGTCGTCGTGTTCGGTGGCGATCGATCGCATGTCCATCATGACCCGCTCTCCGTCGACGGTCAGATACAGCTCGTGATGTCGCCGGTCGTTGCTGCCCGTCCGCCGCTCGACCAGGCCCTTGTGTCCGAGGTTGTCGATGAGCACCACCACGCGGCTGGGCACCACCCCGAGGTCGACCGCTACCGACTGCTGGCTTCGCCCGGGCTGGCCGTTGATCATCCGCAGCAGTCCGACCTCGGCCGGTGAGAGTCCGATCTGCTGCACGCGATCCGCGAACCGCTCCGATGCGTGTGCTCCGAGCTGTGCCAGAAGGAAGGCCGCCCCTCGTGGCCTCCTGGGTTGCCCGCCGTCCGTCATGGGGCTATCGTACACCAGCAAGAACGATTCACTCAACTGAACGATTCAGTTCGGAGAATGGAGTGCGTCATGGCATTCACCAGTCATCCCGATCTGGAGGGCAAGGTCGCCCTGGTCACCGGCGGGTCTCGTGGCATCGGCGCCGCCACGTGCCGGGCGCTCGCGGCCAACGGGGTTCGCGTCGCCGTCAACGGTCGCGACTCCTCCGCGGTCGAAAGCCTTGTCGGCGAGATCGCCGGCACCGGCGGGACGGCGCTGGCGGTGCCCGGCGACGCCACGGACGACGCGACCGTTCGCCGCATCCGCGAGGAGGTTGAGCGGACACTCGGCCCGATCGACATCCTGGCGCCGTTCGTCGGCGGGCAGGGGCGCCCCGTTCCGACCCACGAACTCGGCGCCGAGCAGTGGCGGGCCACCATCGAGGCCGACCTGACGTCGGTTTTCCTCGCCGTCAGCGAGGTGCTGCCCGGCATGATCGAGCGTCGCGCGGGAGTTATCGTCACGATGTCGTCGACGGCGGGCCGGATGCCGGGGCTGGCCAGCGCCGCCTATGCCGCGGCCAAGGCCGGCGTCGTCATGTTCAGCAAGCACCTGGCCGCCGAGGTCGGCAAGCACGGCATCCGCGTCAACTGCCTCGCCCCGTCGGCCGTGCTGAACAGCCGCATGCGGCAGCACATGACCGACGAGCAACTCGCGGCGCTCGCTGGCCAGTTCCCGCTGGGTCGCATCGGGCGACCGGAGGACGTTGCCGAGGCTGTGCTCTACCTCGCCTCCGACGCGGCGTCCTGGATCACCGGCGCGACTCTCGACCTCACCGGCGGGCGGGTAATCGTATGACCGTCGCCGACAACGTCACTGGGTCCGGAACCAACGTCGTCGGCTCCCGCAACACCCAAGCGGCCGCGCACGAGATGAGCGCCCGCCGGATCCATCGTCGCGAGATCGGCCTGGGTTGGGAGACGTGCGGCGGGGGCGAGCCAGGAACTCGGCGGCGAGCGGCGGCTGGGCGCGCGAATGCGCCGGTGCGGATGTCACGAACTCGTTGGAGGCGAGGCGCGCAGGAGTGGCGGATAGAGGACCGTTGCCGGGCCCCGGGTGAACAGCTGGGCTGGGCGGCCCCGGTCGCCGGCGGTGGAGTGGCCGGTGGGGACCACGAAGCCCGGGGTCGACGTGGCCTTGCGGTGGAAGTTCCTCGGGTCCAGCTTGGCGTTCCAGACGGCCTCGTAGACCTGGCGGAGTTCGGCGATGGTGAACTCGGGCGGGCAGAAGGCGGCGGCGAGTGGCGAGTACTCGAGCTTGGCCCGGGCTCGTTCCACGCCGTCCCGGAGGATCGCCGCGTGGTCGAAGGCCAGCGGGGGCAGGCTCTCGACCGGGAGCCAGGCGGCCTCGGCGGCGTCGCTGCCCGCCGTCGGGTCCGGGGCCTCGGGGAGCAGGGCCAGGTAGGCGACCGTTACCACTCTTGCTCGGGGGTCGCGGCCGGGAGAGCCGTACGTGGCCAGTTGCTCCAGGTGGGTGGCCGGCTGCTGGAGGCCGGTCTCCTCCGACAGCTCGCGGATGGCCGCATCCGTCAGGTCCTCGGTGTCCAGGACGAAGCCGCCCGGGAGGGCGTAGGAGCCCTCGAACGGGGGGATGGCGCGGCGCACGAGCAGGACGCACAGGGCGTCCGCCCGGACCGTGAGCATGACCAGGTCGACCGTTACGGCAAATGACATGTATTTATCACCACGTTGACGAGAAACTCGTGCGACTTATATCGTCGGTCTGACGATAACTGAGCAGTGTAGGTGCTCCAGAGCTGGGCCGGGCGGGTGGCGTGCTGCTCGTTCGGTGGCTTGAGCCGGATGCCGTCGCGGGTCACCCGCTGCGCGGCCGCGGTGCGCTCGAGCCGGTGCCGCTGAGTCAGGGGAGGGGAAGGCGCCATGGCTGATGTGACACGGCGGATGTTCTGGCGGCACCTGCGCGGGGCGCCCACCAGCTGGGTGCGGCATCACGTCAACGGGGTGGTGAAGCACGAAGGCGTCGGGCAGTCGTTCTGGTACCGGCCGTTGACCGCGGTGCTGTCGGAAGTACCCGTGGACGATCGGGAGCTGCCGTTGCTCTTTCATGCTCGTACCAGTGACTTCGCCGACGTCACCGTCCAAGCCACGGTCACCTATCGGATCAGCGTGCCGGCCACGGCGGCGGAGCGGCTGGACTTCTCCGTGGACCCCAAGGGCGGGCAGTGGCGGGCACAGCCGCTCGATCAGGTCGCCACGCTGCTGGCGGAGCTGGCTCAGCAGCCCGCGCTCGATCTGCTCGCCCGGCTGCCGCTGACCGAGGCGCTCACGGCCGGGATCGCGCCCGTGCGGGAGGCGGTCTCGGCGGCGCTCGGGAGTGATCCGCGGCTGACCGATACCGGGGTCAGTGTCGTGTCGGCTCGAGTCGTGGCCATTCGGCCCGAGCCCGATCTCGAGCGGGCGCTGCAGACGCCCACTCGGGAGGCGGTGCAGCAGGAGGCGGATCGGGCGACGTACGCGCGGCGGGCTCGAGCCGTTGAGCAGGAGCGGGCCATCGCTGAGAACGAGCTGCAGAACAAGATCGAGCTTGCTCGGCGGGAGCAGCAGCTGGTCGAGCAGCATGGGGCGAATACGCAGCGGCAGGCCGAGCTTGATGCGGCCGCGGCGCTCGTGGCCGCGCAGGCCGAGGCGGAGCGGTCGCGGGTGGCGGCGGCGGCTGAGGCGGAGGCGGACCGGCTGCGGACGCAGGCTCGGGCCGATGGGGTTCGGGCGGTCGGGTTGGCCGAGGGGGAGGCCGAGGCGGCTCGGGTGGCGGCGTATCGGGATCTGCCGCCGGCGGTGCTGCATGCGCTCGCCCTTCGGGAGCTGGCCGGGCAGCTGCCGGAGATCGGGCAGCTCACGGTCACCCCGGATGTGGTGACCGGGCTGCTCAACCGGCTCGGCAAGTAGAGAGGTGGCGCCGGGGTCGCTGCGAGGCTGGGTGAGGTGGCGCCGGGATCGCTGCGGGGCCGGGCGATGGGCGGCCGGGGTCGCGGCGGGAGCCGGGTGAGGGGGCGCCGGGGTCGCTGCGGCAGCGAGGTGAGGCGGTGCCGAGTCGGTGCGGGGCCGAATGAGGTGGTGCCGGGATTGCTGCGGGGCCGGGTGAGTGGGCGGCCCCGCAGTGGTCGCGGGGGCGGGAGAGTACGTGGCAGGGGGAAGGAGAAGCATGGGCACGCTGGCGCCTCGGGCGGTGATCGTGTCTCGGCGCAGTGAGCTTGACGAGTTGCTCGGCCGGCATGGAACCCGGGCCGCCGCCGATTACTACCTTCGGCAGCGGGGGCGGGATCTCGAGGAGGTCGCGGCTCGGCACTCGGCGCTGCAGGCCGCGATGACCGCGGTCGGGGCCGCCATTCCGGCCGACTGGCGGCGGGGGCACATCGATCGGGAGGATCTGCCGCGGTTCCTGTTCGGGCCCGAGGACGTGGTCATCGCCGTCGGGCAGGATGGGCTCGTCGCGAACGTGGCCAAGTACCTCGATGGGCAGGCGGTGATCGGGGTCGATCCGGAGCCGGGGCGCAACCCGGGGGTGCTCGTGCGACATGAGGCCGGGGCGATCGGGCGGGTGCTCAGGAGTCGCGACATCGAGCGGCGCACCATGGTGTCGGCCCGGCTCGATGACGGGCAGGAGCTGCTGGGGCTCAACGAGGTGTACTTCGGGCACGTGAGTCACCAGTCCGCGCGGTACACCTTGACGGCTCCGGGCGGAGCGCGCGAGCGGCAGTCGTCGTCCGGGGTGGTGGTCGGCACCGGGACCGGGGCCACCGGGTGGTGCTCGTCGATCGCGCTGGAGCGGGTCGATCCGCCCGTGCTGCCGCAGCCGCAGGCTGCCGAGGTGTGCTGGTTCGTGCGGGAGGCCTGGCCGTCGCCGGCCACGGGGGCGACGCTCACCGATGGGCGGCTGGGGGCGGACGAGCGGCTGGAGCTGGCCTGCGAGGGGGAGCGGCTCGTCGTGTTCGCCGATGGGCTGGAGTCGGACCGGCTTGAACTGTCGTGGGGGCAGCGGGTGAGCATCGGCGTGGCGCAGCGGCGCCTCAACCTGGTCGTGTGAGCGCCCGGAAGGCGAGTCGCCTGGCGGTCGTCGTGGAGGCGCCCAGAAAAAGGTGAGTCCCGCGGCGGTGGTCGTGTGAGTGCCCGGGAGGCGAAACGCGGTGGTCGTCTGGGCGCCCACAAGGCGAGCCTCGCGGACGGAAAGGCGGTGCTCGTGCGAGTGGTCACAAGGCGGGCGCCGCGGACGAGAGG
>NZ_JBEPEH010000063.1:4759-41665 GCF_040300725.1 Dactylosporangium sp. NPDC000244 | reverse complement strand
TAGGCGCGAAACGTGGTGCTCGTGCGAGTGGTCACAAGGCGGGCGCCGCGGACGAGAGGCGCGAAACGTGGTGCTCGTGCGAGTGGTCACAAGGCGGGCGCCGCGGACGAGAGGCGCGAAACGTGGTGCTCGTGCGAGTGGTCACAAGGCGAGCGCCGCGGACGAGGCGCGCGAAACGTGGTGGTCGTGTGAGTGGCCGGTAGGCGAGCCCCGCGGTGGTCGTGTGGAAGATTAGGAGCGTGAAGACCTTCCCGCTGGGCCGGCGCAACGTCCACCGCGTCGGGTTCGGCGCCATGCAGCTGCCCGGGCGGGGTGCCTTCGGGCCGCCGCGCGATCGGGCCGAGGCGCTCGCGGTCGTGCGCCGGGCCGTGGACCTGGGCGTCGACCATATCGACACCGCGCAGTACTACGGGCCTGATGTGGCCAACGAGATTCTGCGCAGCGCGCTGTACCCGTATCCGGAGCGCCTCGCGCTCGTGAGCAAGGTCGGCGCGAAGCGGGACGACAAGGGCGCCTGGCTGGCCGCGGACCGGCCGGAGGAGCTGCGCGCGGGGGTGCAGGAGAACCTGCGGGCGCTCGGCGTCGAGCGGCTGGCCGCCGTCAACCTGCGGCTGCCCGCCAAGGGTGATCCCAAGGTGCTCGACGAGCAGCTCGACGCCATGATCGCGATGCGCGACGAGGGGCTGATCGAGGGGATCGGCATGAGCAACGTGGACGAGGAGCAGCTGCGGCAGGCGCTCGCGCGGACCGAGATCGTCTGCGTGCAGAACCCTTTCAACCTCGTCGATCAGCAGTCGCGGCCGGTGCTGGATCTGTGTGTCGAGCGCGGGATCGCGTTCGTGCCGTTCTTCCCGCTCGGCGCGGCGTTCGGGCGCGAGCGGGTCCTGGGTCACCCGAAGGTGAAGGCGGTCGCCGAGCGCCTCGACGCCACCCCGGCGCAGGTCGCGCTCGCATGGGTGCTCGCCGTCGCGCCGAACACACTGCTGATCCCGGGCACCGCGTCGCTGGAGCACCTGGAGCAGAACATGGCCGCCGGGCGCCTGCGGCTCGACGAGGACGCGCTGGCGGCGCTGGGCACAGGCGGTACACCCGAATGAAACGAAGGCAGGTCGGGAACCTTCTCGGGCTGGCGGTGCTGAGCTATCTGAGCCGGGCGCCGATGCACCCCTATGAGCTGTCCAAGACGCTGCGCAACCACGGCGACGCGCGCAGCATCAAGTTCAACCACGGCTCGCTGTACATGGTGGTGCAGCAGCTCGCCAAGGCCGGCTTCGTGGCCGAGCAGGAGGTCAACCGCGAGGGTGCGCGGCCGGAGCGGACCGTGTACCAGATCACCGACGCCGGCCGCGCCGAGCTGCGCGACTGGCTGCGTGAGCTGGTGGGGGAGCCGCAGCACGAGTATCCGGCGTTCGTGAGCGCGCTGTCGATGATCGCGGCGCTGAGCCCGAACGAGGTCGTGCCGCTGCTCGGCAACCGGCTGGACGGGCTCGCCGCGCAGCGCGCCGAGGCCAGCCATGAGATCCAGCAGGCCGAGCAGCAGGGAGTGCCCCCGTTGTTTCTGATCGAGGAGGTGTACCGCCTGAGCCTCATCGACGCCGAGGTCGCCTACGTGCACGACCTCCTCGCCAGGATCAAGGAGTGGGGACCGATGTGGGCCGAGGCGCACGGCGAGGAGTTCAAGCCCGAATAGTTGACACTGACTAGTCGGCCATGGATAGTTGGTATCAACTAATCCAGAGGACGGGGGCTGGTCATGGCCGGGATCGGCAGCGCGGTGGTCATCGGGGGCGGGATCGGCGGGCCGGTCGCGGCGATGGCCCTGCGGAAGGTCGGCATCGAGGCGACGGTCTACGAGGCCTACGACGGGCCGGCGACCGGCGTCGGCGGGGCGCTCGCCATCGCGCCCAACGGGCGGCAGGCCCTCGCCGCGATCGGGGCCGACGAGCAGGTCGCCGCGGTGGGGCGGCCGATGCGCTCGATGATCATGCAGAGCTGGACGGGCAAGCGCCTGGCCGAGTTCGCGGCCCCGCGGCGGCTGCCCGAGCAGCTGCTGATCTGGCGCTCCGACCTGTACCGCGCGCTCTACGACGAGGCCGCGCGGCGCGGGATCCGCATCGAGCACGGCAAGCGCCTGGTCTCGCTCGACGGGCCGGTCGCCCGGTTCGCCGACGGCAGCACCGCCGCCGGGGACATCCTCATCGGCGCCGACGGCATCCGCTCCACGGTCCGGCGCGCGATCGATCCGGGCGCTCCCTCCCCGCGGTACGCCGGCCTGCTCGGCTTCGGCGCCAAGTGCTCCGGCGACGGGCTGGAGCCGACCGGCCCGAGGATGCACATGCTCTTCGGCAAGCGGGCGTTCTTCGGGTACCAGATCGAGCCCGACGAGGCCGGCTGGTTCGCGAACCTGCCCCACCCGACGCCGATGACCACCGCGCAGGCCCGCGCGATCGGCCCCGAGGAGTGGCTGCGGCGCATCGCCGCCGCGGCGCGCGACGATCGCGGCCCCGTGCCGGAGCTGGTCCGGCGCACGCGCCCCGACGAGCTCGTCATCACCGGCGCGCTCGAGGACATTCCGAGCGTCCCCGTGTGGCATCGGGATCGTGTCGTACTGGTGGGAGACGCCGCGCACGCCACCTCCCCGAGCTCGGGCCAGGGCGTGTCGCTCGCCATCGAGAGCGCCGTGCAGCTGGCCCGGTGCCTGCGCGACCTGCCCGTCGAGCGCGCCTTCGCCGAGTACGAGCGGATGCGCCGCGAGCGCGTCGAGCGGATCATCAAGATGGCGGCGCGCACCAACGCCGACAAGGCGGCCGGGCCGGTCGCCCGGGTGCTGCGCGACCTGCTCATGCCGATCGCGATGAAGGCGTTCGGCGACCCGGAGAAGTTCGCCTGGCAGTTCGACCACCCGATCGACTTCGACGCTCCCGTGGCGCCGGCCGCGGCGGTCGCCGGCACCGCGCGTTGACGGGTGGTCGGACGATGTCGCGCGGCGGCGGCTGACAGGGGCCGGGTGCGGTTCGGTGAGGATCGGGCCCGCGGCGGTGACGATCGGCTCGGCGGCGCGCAACGTTGGGCGCATGTTACGCAAGACTTGGGCCGGCGCCGCCGCTGTTGCGGCCTTGGTACCCGTCGCGCCCGTCGCCGGGCTGCCCGCCGCGCAGGTGGTCAACGGGCCCGACCTGTCGTTCGAGTCGCAGTCGAACGATCTGCGGTACCTCGACACGTACGGGCACGGGACGCACATGGCCGGCATCATCGTCGGCAACGACACCGCGACCGGGACCGTCGGGCTGGCCCCGAAGGCGAAGCTCACCTCGGTGAAGGTGGGCACGTCCAACGGCGCCGTCGACGTCTCGCAGATGATCGCGGCCATCGACTGGGTGGTGGAGCACCGCAACGACGACCGGGCCAGCCCGATCCGCGTCATCAACCTCTCCTACGGCACCGGGGGCACGCCGAACTACTGGACCGACCCCGTGCAGTACGCGGCCGAGCAGGCGTGGAAGGCCGGCATCGTCGTCGTGGCCGCGGTTGGCAACAGCGGCGGGCAGATGACGGACCCGGCCACCGACCAGTTCGTGCTCAGCGTCGGGTCGGCCGACACCAAGGGCACGGCCTCGGCGGCCGACGACACCATCTCCACGTTCACCAGCCTCACGTCCAACCTGGCCAGCAACCGCCGGGCCGACGTCATGGCGCCCGGGCAGTCGATCGTGTCGCTGCGCGTCGCGGGGTCGAACATCGACACGTCGTACCCGGCCGCGCAGGTCGGCTCGACGCTGTTGCGCGGCAGCGGCACCTCGCAGGCGACGGCGGTCACCAGCGCGGCCGTGGCGCTGCTGCTGCAGGCCCGGCCGTCGCTCACGCCGGATCAGGTGAAGAACCTGCTGATGTACAACGGCAGCGTCCTCACGGCCGGGAACGCGGCGGGGCTCGGGTACCGCGAGATCAACGTGAACAGCGCGCTGGCCGCCGCGACGCCGTCGGCCACGCAACGCTTCACGTGGTCGAGCGGCACCGGCAGCATCGAGGGCGCGCGCGGCGACAGCCACGTCGTGCGCGACAACGTCGCCCTCAGCGGCGAGGCCACGGTCTGGGGGCCGCTCGCGACCACGGCCTGGGCGCCGAAGAGCGCGAGCCTGGACGCGTGGAACGGCGGGCTCTGGATGGGCTACCGGGTGGCCGGCGACGGCTGGACGGGCCGGTCGTGGGCCTCGAAGACCTGGGCCGCGGCGTCCTGGACCGGCTCCCCGTGGGGCGGCGCGTCGACGTGGGCCGACCCGGACTGGTCGGGCACTACTGGTCGGGGCACTACTGGTCGAACGGCACCTGGTCCGGGCACTACTGGTCCAGCGACGACTGGTCCACGGCGTCCTGGAGCTGAGAATCACGCTCTATACCCTGTCAGGGTATAAATCGGATATGTCGGGCGCGGAGCGCCCGACATATCCCGTCCGAGCCCGCACGTACCATCGGTGCCGTGGACGACGAGCTCGACACGCTGCCGAAGATCGGGGCGCCCGCGACCCGCGCGCTGCACAACGCCGGATACACCAGCCTGCGCCGGCTCGACGGAGTGGCGCGGGCCGAGCTCGCGAAGCTGCACGGCATGGGGCCGAAGGCGCTCGGCATCATCGACGAGGCGCTGCGGCGCAACGGGCTCGCGCTGCGCTGAGTCGCCTAGCCGACCTGACGCGGTGTTGCCGGCTGCTACGTTGCGTGACATGCGGCTGGCGACGTTCAATGTCGAGAACCTCTTCGCCCGGGCCAAGGCGATGGACAGCACCGTGCGGGAGGCCGGGCAGCCGGCGCTCGCGGCGTTCGAGGTCTTCAACCGGATCGCGGCGCACGACGAGTACAGCCCGCAGGACAAGACGGAGATGCTCGACGCCCTGGTGACGCTGGGCGTGCTCGTGCAGACCCGCGACGGGCGGCGCCTCAACCCGCGGCAGTTCGACACCGCGTGGGCGCTGCTGCGCGAGAACCGCGGCGACTTCCTCGCCGCGCCCGCCGACCGGGAGCCGCACATCGTGGCGGGCGGCCGCGGCGACTGGACCGGCTGGGTCGAGCTGATCACCGAGCCCGTCGACGAGACCGGGACCCGGATGACCGCCCGGGTCATCGGCGACCTCGCCGCGGACGTGCTCTGTCTCGTCGAGGCCGAGAACCGGCCCGCGCTCGTGCGGTTCAACGACGAGCTGCTGGGGCGGCGGTACGAGCACGCGATGCTCGTCGACGGCAACGACCCGCGCGGCATCGACGTCGGCCTGCTCTGCACCGGCGCGGTCGGCATCGACTGGGTGCGCAGCCACGTCGACGTGCCCGACCCGGCCGTGCCCGGCAAGCGGCTGTTCAGCCGGGACTGCCCGCTGTACAAACTGCGCCTGGACGGCGGCACCGACCTCTATCTGCTGCTCAACCACCTCAAGAGCCAGTCGTTCGCGTCGGGCGACCCGGACCCGCTGCGCACGCGGCAGAGCACCGAGGTCCGCGCCATCTACGATCGGCTGCGCGCGGACGGCGCCGAATACGTCGCGGTGCTCGGCGACTTCAACAAGGGCCCCGACCGCAAGGACCCCAAGCACCACCCGACGCTGGAGCCGCTGCTCGACGCCGGGACGCCGCTGGTCAGCTGCTACGACCTCGACGCGTTCGGCGGGCTGTTCGACCCGCGGGACACCGGCCGCGAGCGGCCCGGCACGTTCCAGTCCTGCACCATCGCCAACCGGCTCGACTACATCCTGCTCTCGCCCGAGCTCGCGGCGAAGGTGACCGGCGGCGGGGTGTTCCGCAAGGGCCTGTGGGGGAGCCCGGAGAACAAGACGCCGCCGAAGCTGTGGGGCGTCTACCCGGAGCTGACGGCCGCCCGGCACGCCGCCAGCGACCACGCCGCCGTCTGGGTCGACCTCGACATTTGAACCATGGCTCAGGTGCCGCCCGCGAGGACCCGGCGCACGTCGGCCAGGAAGCGGTCGATGTCGGTGATGCGGTCCTTGAGCAGGTAGCCGACGCCGGCCTCGCCCTGCTCCAGGATCGTGACCACGTCGCGGGTCTCGATGTACTGCGACAGCAGCAGGATCGCCAGCCCCGGCTGCTCGCGGCGTAGGCGCAGGGCCGCCCGCAGCCCTCGCGGTGAGCCGGGTTCCGCCGCCGGGCGGGCTGTGCAGCAGCAGGCGGCCCCCGCACGCCTCGACCCGGTCGCGCGGTCCCTCCAGGCCGCCGCCGGGGACGAACGCGGCACCTCCGGAGCCCGTGTCGCGCACGAGGACGACGAGGTCGCCGTCCACCGCGGTGAGCCGCAGCTCCATGTCGTCGGAGCCGCCGTGCTTCTCGGCGTTGGTGACCGCCTCGAGCGTGGGGTCGCCGAGGCCGGTGCGCAGCGCGTCGCGCAGGGCGGCCGGCCAGAACAGGTAGCCGGCCAGGGCGGTGGCGTGGTCGAGCCGGCCGCGCAGCCGCCCGACCGGGATGACGAGCGCGCAGTGCAGCACCAGCGGCTGGTACACCATGCCCAGCATCAGGTCGTCGCGGAACTGCCCCGGCAGCGCCACGCGGCCGGCCCCGTCGGCGAGCCAGCACAGGCCGGCGGCGAGCATGAACGGGCCCATCCGCGAGTCGGGCCGTTCGCGCCACATCCGCAGGCCGACCCCGGTGTGCAGCAGCCCGGCGGCGACGAAGCAGGCCAGCTCCCACGGGCCGAACTCGCCCCGGCCCAGCACCGCGACGGCGACCGCCGTGGCCGCCGCCAGGCTCCGCAGGGCCGTGCGCACCCCCGTATCGACGGCACCACCGTCGTGGTGATCGGGGCGGGCCTCAAGACCGTGGACATGCGCCAGACGCTGCGCGCCATCGAGAAGGCGTGCGAGTGCGGTCACGTCACCTGAGCCGTGGCCGCGTGGCACGATCAAGGACATGACACTGGCAGTCCTGGGCACCGGGATCATGGGCGCGGCGGTCGCCCGCAACTGGCTCAAGGCCGGGCGGGAGGTGCGGGTGTGGAACCGCACCCGCGGCAACGCCGAGCCGCTCGCCGCCGACGGCGCGGTCGTGGCCGCCGGCCCGGCCGACGCCGTCGCCGGCGCTGACCCGGTCGTGACGATGCTGTTCGACGCGGCCTCGGTCGCCGAGGTCATGCGGGCCGCGGCGCCGGGGCTGGCCCCGGGCACGCTGTGGCTGCAGCTGAGCACCGTCGGGGCGGCCGGCGCCGCCGAGCTGGCCGGGCTCGCCGCCGAGCTGGGACTCGTCTACGTGGACGCGCCGGTGCTGGGCACCCGCGGGCCGGCCGAGCAGGGCAAGCTCAACGTGCTCGCGTCCGGGCCCGAGGCGGCGCGGGCACGGGTCGAGGAGCTCTGCGCGCCGATCGCGGCCAAGGTGACCTGGCTGGGCGAGGCGGGGCAGGGCAGCCGGGCCAAGCTCGTCGTGAACAGCTGGGTGGTGACCGCGACCGCCGCGCTCGCGCAGAGTGCCGCGCTGGCCGACGCGCTCGGGGTCGACTTCCTGCCGCTGATCGAGGGTGGGGCGCTCGACTGGCCGTACGCGCACCTCAAGGGGCCGCTCATGCGCGAGCGCGACTATCCGGTGGCGTTCCCGGCGGAGGGGGCGGCCAAGGACGCCCGGCTCGTGGGGGAGCTGGCGGCGGCGGTCGGCGTCGACTCGTCGGTCGTGGACGCGGCGCGGGAACTGCTCGAGGAGGCGGTGGCGCGGGGGCGCGGGGAGGACGACATGGCGGCCGTCTACGAAGCCGTCCGCTCGCCTCGGTGACGCTGAGCCGGCGGCGGCTGCTCGGCCTCGGCGCGGCCGCTGCCGTGCTGACCGGGTGCGGCGCGCCGTCCAAGGCCGCGCAGGCCCCGGTCACCCGCGACGAGGTGGGCCTGCGCGCCGTGGCCGGGCGGTATCTCACGGCCACGCCGGAGAATCCGCGGCACCCGCTCTACCCCGGCGCCGTCGTGCTCGCGGCCGTCGGCGGGCGCGTGGCCGCGCACTTCGCGGTCGGGGACGCAGTGCGGTACGCGGCCGACAAGACCGAGCTGCCCGCGGCCGAGCGGGTCGCGGCCCGCACCGACACCGTCTACGACCTGGCGTCGCTGACCAAGACCTTCACCGCCGTGCTCGCCCTGCGCCTGGCCGAGCAGGGGCGGCTCGACCTCGACGCGCCGGCGATGCGCTACCTGCCGTCCTTCGGCGCCAAGCCCGGCATCACGGTCCGGATGCTGTTCACGCACACGTCCGGGCTGTCCAAGGACACGCCGCTGTCCGGCGCCACCCCCGACGAGCGGCTCGCGTACATCCTCGGCCAGCCGCCGGTCGCGCCGCCCGGCAGCGGCTTCCTCTACGCCGACCAGAACTTCATCGCCCTGGGCGCGATCGTCACCGGCCTGCGTGGCGAGCGCCTCGACACCCTCGTGCGCCGGGAGATCGCGGCGCCGCTGGGGATGGCCGACACCGGGTACCTCCCGGCGCCGGCCCTGCTCCCGCGCGTCGCCGCGACCGAGGGCGGCATCCGCGGCACCGTCCACGACCCGTCGGCGGCCGCGCTGGGCGGGGTGGCCGGGCACGCGGGCATCTTCGCCACCGCCGCGGACCTCGCGCTGTTCGGTCGGGCGCTGCTCGACGGCGGCGGGCCGCTGCTCGAGCCGTCCACAGTGGAGCAACTGCGGACCGATGCCAACACCCGCTTCGGCCCGGGGGCCGCGCACGGGCTCGGGTTCGACATCGACCAGAGCTGGTACATGGGGCGGCTGGCCGGTCGCGGCGCCTTCGGCCACACCGGGTTCACGGGCACGTCGATGGTGCTGGACCCGCACCGCCGCGCGCTGCTGGTCCTGCTGACCAACCGCGTCCACCCCGACGCGACCCGGGGCAGCGTGAACCCGGCCCGCAAGGCCGCCGCGAACGTCCTCGCCGACGCCTAGCCAACTCGTGGCCGACGCTCAGCCGACGGTCCAGCGCTGGTTGGCCTGGCCGTTGCAGGCCCACAGCACCAGCTTGGTCCCGTTCGCGGTGCCGTTGTTGTAGGCGTCCAGGCACAGCCCCGACTGCACGCCCCGCACGGTGCCGTCCGTGCCCAGCGTCCACTGCTGGTTCGTCTGGTTGTTGCAGTCCCAGATGTCGACCGTCGTGCCGTTCGCGGTGCCGTTGCCGAACGCGTCGAGGCATTTTCCGCCGTACACCTTCAGCTGCCCGGCCCCGGTGAGCGCCCAGCCCTGGTTGACCTGGTTGTTGCAGTCCCAGAGCTGCACCTTCGCGCCGTTCGTGGTGCTCGCGGCGTCCACGTCGGCGCAGCGGCCGGACTGGGCGCCGGTCACCGGCAGCGGGCCCGCGAGCGCGCGCACCTCCACGGCGTCGAGGTCGGGGGCCCAGGCGCCCGCGTTGGCGAACGTCATCGTGTTCGTTCCGGGCGTCAACGGTACCGTGATGCTGACGCTCCCCGCCGTCGTCCACGAGCCCGTGGGCGGAAACGCGACCACAGTGGACGGCCGCCCGTTCACCTGCACCGTGGCGGTGCGCGTCGCGGTGTCCCCGTTGACGTACGCCACCGTCGCGACCGCCCACCCGCCGTTCGCCGAGGCGATGCCGTTGAACCGCAGGGTGGCGCCGTTGCCGACGTTGCCCACCTTGGTGCCGCCCGAGCAGCCGGCGCACGCCGCGCTCGCGGCCGAGCCGGTGCGGGTGTTGCCGGCCGCCTCGGCCTCGTAGGTGCTCGCGGCCGCCTCGGTGCCGGTGACGGTCAGGAACACCGAGTCGTTCGCGGGGACCGACGTGCTGTAGGAGGTGGCGGCGCCGGTGCTCTGGCCCGTCCAGGCGTTGCGGACCGTGGCGGTCGCGGCGGTCAGGCCCAGGTCGGCCCAGCGGACCGTCATCGTCGCGGCCGAGCCGGTGCGGTTGAGCAGCACGACCGCGCGGCGGCCGGTGCCGGAGAGCATTTTGCCGAAGACCTGCCGCCCGCTGGAATCCTCGGCGACCTTCACGCCCTGCAGGCCCCGCGGGTCCTGGTCGGCCGCGACCACGTCGGCGTTCTTCAGCGCCGCGACCGTGGTCGCGTCCAGTGTGCTCAGATCGGCGCCGAGCAGCAGCGGCGCGCCCGAGATCGCCCACAGGTTCAGGTGCGTGCGGTTCTGGGCGGCGCCGAGGCCGGGCATGCCCGCGATCATCATGTCGGGGTCGTTGACGAAGCCGGTGTGCTGGGCCGCGGGGTGCAGGCCGCGGTCGAAGTTCGTGAGCACCATCGACTGGTTCGCGGTCTGGCCCCAGTAGATGATGTCGGTGCTGGTGCGCCACATCGGGGCGAGGCCGGGCGCCCAGTCCCATGGGCCCTGCACGCCCCAGTCGCACACGGACAGCAGCAGCCGGCGGCCGGTCGCGGCGGTGGCCTGGGCGACGGCGGCGCTGATCGAGCGGTACGCGGCCTGCGGGTCGAGCCCCTCCGCGCTGCCGCCGCACCAGTCCACCTTCACGAAGTCGAAGCCCCAGCGCGCGAACTGCAGCATGTCCTGCGCGTAGTGGCCCTCGCTGCCGGAGCCGGGCGCGGCGGGGCGCCCGGTCGGGTAGTAGTAGCCGCAGCCGTCGCGGCCGGCGTCGGTGTAGATCCCGGCCTTGAGCCCCTTGGCGTGGATGTAGTCGGCGATCGCGGCCATGCCGCCGGGCCACTCGTTCGTGTCGACGGTGATGTTGCCGGCCGCGTCGCGGGTGCCCTGCCACCAGCCCTCGTCGATGTTGACGTACGTGTATCCGGCGCCCGCCAGCCCCGAGCTGACCATCGCGTCGGCCTGGCGCTTGATGACGGCGGCGTTGATGTTGGCCGCGAAGCTGTTCCACGAGGCCCAGCCCATCGCCGGCGCGGGAACGCTCACTTGCGTGGCGGCGACGAGTTCGGGCGGTGTGACGTTGGTCAATCCAAGCGCCGTGAGCAGGACGGCAAGGGTCAACACGTACAGGCGGGTCATGGCGGCTCCCTCTACTGTGTGAGCGCTAACATAGCGGTCGATATCGAGGTCGGTCAACGCCGTGCGGGTCAGTCCTCGGCGAGCGGGTCCCAGTCGGTCGCGTAGCGCAGCAGGGAGGCGGCCAGGTCCGGGTGGGCCGCGGCCCAGGTGGTGTCGAAGAGGTACCACTGCTGGAACCCGAAGGTGTCGTCGCAGTGCATGGCCAGCTGGGCCAGGTGCTCGCCGGCCTCGAGCACGCTCAGCCGCGGGTCGCGCCCCGACGTGAGCTCGTCGGTGTCGGGGGCGAGGATGGACGGCGCGTTGAGGTTGAAGCCGGGCCAGCGGTTGCAGCGCTCGAGGGCGGGGCCGACCGTCGTGTCGCCCGGCCCGGTCAGGGCCCGCAGGACCTGTAGCTCCGGCGGCCAGGTGTCCTCGTCCGGCTCGGTGGCGCGCAGGTGGGCCGGCAGCTCGGGCAGGGTGATGCCGGGGAAGACGAACGGGGGCGGGGTGTCGAGGCTGAGGCCGTCGTAGTACGTCAGGAAGACGGCGAACGTCGTCGGCTCGCCCTCGGTGTCCGTGAACGTCATCGGCAGCGGGCCGTCGTGGACCACGTACGCGACCCGGTCGGCGGGGGCCGAGTCGTCCAGGAAGAAGTACGCGAGCTCGACCTCGTCGTCGTTGGTCCGCGCGCGCAGGCTGTGCTCGTCCAGCCGGATGCAGTCCTCGGCCGGGCCCTCGACGTAGAGGTGCTCGTGCAGCTGCCGGCGCAGCTCGTCGACCGTCTCGGGCCGGGGCAGGTTGTGCTCGTGCGCCGCGCGGAAGATCGAGGCCAGGCCGTACACGTAACCCCCGAGCTCGGCGTCGGGCCACGTCTGCGGGTCCTCGTGCCAGCCGCGGCGGAACCAGTCGAGCACGCTCGCGTCGGGCAGCCGGCGGATGCGTTTGCTCCACGGCCCCTCGTAGTGCGACCGGTAGACGAACAGCACCCGGCTCAGTCCTCGCCCACGGCCGGGGTCATGACGACCGTCCACGTGCGCACGGTGACCGCGAGCAGCCCCGAGCGCACGGCCTCGTCGTCCTGCTCGGCCAGGCGCACCGCGTCCTCCAGGCTCGGCGCCGCCAGCACGGTCATGGCCTCGTCCACCGAGCCGTCCGTGTCGTCGAAGGGGCCCGCGGCCACTAACGTCCCGTCCTCCGCGCGCCGGCCGAGAAACGCCAGGTGCTCCCGGAAGCCCGGCTGGTCGGTGACCCGGACGGCCGGGTCGGCGGCCGGGCCGGGGCGGTGCTGCAGGACGAACCAGATGCGCGGCGTCATGCCCACCAGGATCGCACTTCGTCAGCCGAGAGGTGGCAGGGCGGTCGATGAACGCACGACGAGTTCCGTGGCCAGCTCCACGTGCAGGGCGTCGAGCTCGTGCTGCTCCAGCAGCCGGACCAGCAGCGACACCGCCATGCGGCCCATCTCCGGCAGCGGCTGGCGCACCGTGGTCAGGCCGGTGGCCTGGGCCAGGTCGAGGTCATCGAAGCCGGTGATGGAGAGATCCTGCGGCACCCGCAGCCCGCGCTCGGCCGCGGCCCGCAGCGCGCCGACGGCGGCCTTGTCGTTGAAGCAGACCAGCGCGGTCGGGCGCTCGGGCTGGTCGAGCAGCTCGCCGGCGGCGCGGTGGCCGCGCTCGGTGGTCGGCTCGACGCTGCGCAGCAGCTCCCCGGACGGCAGCACGCCGACGTCGGCCAGGGCCGCGTTGTGCCCGGCGAGCCGCGCGTCGCTGGCCAGCCACTCGGTCGGGCCGCCGATGACGCCGATGCGCCGGTGCCCGAGCTCGACCAGGTGGCCGGTGAGGCGGCGGGCGCCGGCGAAGTGCGCGGCCGAGACCGAGACGATGTCGCGGGGCAGCGTCGTGCGCGGGTCGACGACCACGAACGGCATCCGGCGCCGTTGCAGCTCGACGAGGTCGTCGCCGGGCTCCGGGGGCAGGATCACGATCACGCCGGTGACGCCCTCGCGGCCGTCGAGGTCGGCCAGCAGCGGGGTGCGCTGGGCCGCCTCGCCCGCGGTGAGCACGAGCTGGCGGCCGTGCAGGGCCAGCGTCTCGGCGATCGAGGAGACGATCAGGCCGAAGTAGTCGGTGAGCACGTAGGGGCAGCGCACGAAGACCGTCCCGCCCTTGGGCTTGCCGCTCACCCCGATGCGGGCCCGCAGCCGCTCGGCCGCCTCGTGCACCAGCGCCCGGGTCGCGGGCGTGACCGCGTGGTGGTCGTTGAGCGCGCGCGAGACGGTCGCGATCGACATCCCGGTCTCGGCCGCGATGTCGCGCACAGTCACCCGTCTATGGCCCGCCATTGTCGTCTCTTTCTCTTAGGAGTCTTGACAGTCAATCCTCGCAGCGGTTTGCTGATGCCCAGCGATGTTACAGGACGTTTCATTCCGTTACATCGCCGTCGGCGTCCGCACCGCCTTCACCCTGGCCTAGGAGGCCACATGAGACTTCGCTACGGGATCGCCGCGCTCGCGGCGGCCGCCCTTGGCGCGGTTGGTTTCATCGCCGCGCCGCACGCGCTCGCGGCCGGCGAGTCCGTGAACGTCTGGCTCACCACGACCAGCGACGCCGGCGGCCGCACCGTCACCCGGGGCCTGGCCCAGCAGGCCGCCGTCGGGTTCAGCGCCGGCACCGGCGGCAGCGGGCAGAACATCACCGTCAACGACGCCACCCGCTACCAGACCTTCACCGGCGGCGGGGCCTCGTTCACCGACACCGCGGCCTGGCTCATGAACAGCTCCGGCGCCCTGTCCGCGAGCACCCGCGCCGCCGTGATGCAGAAGCTCTTCGACCCGGTCAACGGCATCGGCCTGAGCTTCCTGCGCAACCCCATGGGCGCCTCGGACCTGGCCCGGACCGGGTACTCCTACGACGACCGCCCCGCCGGCCAGACCGACCCGAGCCTGGCGAACTTCAGCATCGCCCACGACCTCGCCGACGTGCTCCCGCTGACCAAGCAGGCCCAGCAGCTCAACCCGAAGCTGACCACGATGGCGAGCCCGTGGACGGCACCGGGCTGGATGAAGGACAGCGGCAGCCTCAACGGCGGCTGGCTGCAGTCCCAGTACTACGCGGCCTACGCCCAGTACTTCGTGAAGTACGTCCAGGCCTACCAGGCGCAGGGCGTGAAGGTCGACTTCGTGACCCCGCAGAACGAGCCCACCTGCTGCGCCGGATACCCGTCGATGAGCTGGAACGCCAACGGCCTCGACTACTTCGTCGGCTCGAACCTGCTGCCGGCCTTCCACGCGGCGGGCCTGTCCACGAAGGTGCTCGTGCACGACTGGAACTGGGACGTGTACGACTCCTACGCGGCCCAGTCCGTCAACGACGCCGCGATCCGCAACGACTCCCTCTTCGGCGGCATCGCCTGGCACGGCTACGGCGGCGACGTCACCAAGCAGACGTCGGTGCACAACCAGTACCCGAACCTCGACGCGTACAGCACCGAGCACTCCGGCGGCACCTGGATCGCCAACCAGCAGCAGGAGGACATGCTCAACCTGATCGACTACGGCCGGAACTGGTCCAAGAGCTTCACCAAGTGGAGCCTGGCCGTGGACCAGAACATGGGCCCGCACTACGGCGGCTGCGGGACCTGCACCGGCCTGATCACCGTCCACAACGGAGATTCGCGCTCCGGCCAGGTCGACTACACCATCGAGTACTACACGATGGGCCACCTGACCAAGTTCGTGCAGCCCGGCGCCTGGCGCGTGGACTCCACGGCGAACGCGAGCGTGCCGAACATCGCGTACCTCAACACCGACGGCACCCGCGCGCTCATCGCGTACAACAACACCGGCAGCACCCAGGCGGTGACCGTCAACTGGAACGGCCAGCACTTCACGTACAGCCTGCCGACGAAGACCTCGGCGACGTTCACGTGGAAGGCCGGGACCACGACCACGCCGTCGCGGACCGGGCCGATCACCGGCCTCGGCGGCAAGTGCGTCGACGTCGCCGGGGCCAGTTCCGCGAACGGGGCGGCGGTGCAGCTCTACACCTGCAACGGCACCGGCGCGCAGCAGTGGACGGTCGGCACCGACGGCACCATCCGCGCGCTGGGCAAGTGCCTCGACGTGACCTCGGCCAGCTCCGCGGACGGGGCGAAGATCCAGCTGTACGACTGCAACGGCTCGGCCGCGCAGAGCTGGACGGCGAACGCGGACGGGACCCTGCGGGCGCTGGGCAAGTGCCTCGACGTCACCGACAACTCGACGGCCGACGGCGCGCGGCTGCAGATCTGGACCTGTTTCGCGGGCGCGAACCAGCGCTGGACGCTGCCCGCCTAGAAAACGCCCGGGTCCCGGACGGCGCCGGTGGGGTGGTCGTCCGGGACCCGGTCGCTATGGTCGCAACCATGCTGTTCATGGTGATCGAGACCTTCCGCGGCGGGCAGCCCCGGCCGGTGTACGAGCGGGCCCGCGCCCAGGGCCGGCAGCTGCCCGACAGGCTGCGCTACGTCGACAGCTGGGTCGCCGCCGACTTCGGCCGCTGCTACCAGCTCATGGAGTGCGACGACCTGACCCTGCTCATGGCGTGGGTCACGCGCTGGAACGACCTCGTCGACTTCGAGATCGTCCCGGTCGTTCCGTCTTCGCAGGCGTCGCCGCTGCTGTGATCCGGCACCAGGCCGGCCACCGCAGCTCGAGCTCCTCGCCGACCCGCAGCTTCGACCACGCCGCGTCCGCCCGGCGCAGGGCGGCCACGGCGGTGTCCAGCTGCTCGGTGGTGAGCGGCATGAAGGGTTCGCGCGCCGCGAGGCCGCCGTGCGCGGCCCGCTCGCACAGCCCGCCGATGAGCTCGGCCCGCTGCAGCAGCTCGCGGTGCTCGCGGATCAGGTCCTTCGAGCGCTCGGCGGCGTGCGGCGGCCGGCGGCCCGACTCGTGGTGCATGCTGCGGAAGACGACCCCGCCGGCGATGGCGCCCCAGATGCCGTCGGCGATGCCGAGCGCGTCCTCGACCGTGAAGTGCACCAGGTCGTGCGGCGTCTCGGCGCTCGCCGGGCCCGAGTCGAGCTTGTAGACGACGCCGTCGTCGCGGGCCACCACCACGTGCGCCCGCTGGTGGTCGGGAAACCGGATGAACGTGACCCGCATCCCTTCAGCTTGGGGTCGTACGGCCATCGCCTCAACCGATTAACCCGGGTGAAACGCCCCGGGCGGAGCATGGTGGGCATGGTCGACGAACGCGCGCAGCTCGAGGTCGCCCGGCTCGGCGAGGGCCGGATCGACTCGCCGCTCTCGGCGCTGCTGCGCCGGCAGGGCACCACGCGGCACTACGTGGACGAGGCGGACCGGGTGCTGCTGGACGACACCGTCGCGCTCGTCGCCGCCCGCGGGGTGCCGGTGGCCGAGCTGCCCGGGTTCGAGCCCGGCGGCCCGCGCTCGAAGATCTACTTCGACCCGTCCAAGACGCGGGTCGGCATCGTCACCTGCGGCGGCCTGTGCCCGGGGCTCAACGACGTCATCCGGGCGCTGGTGCTGGAGCTCACCAACCACTACGGGGTGCGCCGGATCGTGGGCTTCCGCAACGGGTACCAGGGGATGACCGCGCGTTACGGCAGGCCGGTCGTGGATCTGAGCCCCGACGTGGTCGCGGGCATCAACGAGTACGGCGGCACCATCCTCGGCACGTCGCGCGGCAACCAGGACCCGGACGAGATCGTGGACTGCCTGGAGCAGCTCAGCATCAACGTGCTGTTCGTGATCGGCGGCGACGGCTCGATGCGCGGCGCGCTGCGCATCGCCGAGACGGTCGCGGAGCGGGGCCTGCGCGTCGCCGTCGTCGGGGTGCCCAAGACCATCGACAACGACATCCCCTACATCGAGCGCTCCTTCGGCTTCCAGACCGCGTTCGGCAAGGCGACGGAGGCGATCCGCGCCGCGCACGTCGAGGCGACCGCGTTCCCCAACGGCATCGGGCTGGTGCAGCTCATGGGCCGGCACTCGGGGTTCATCGCCTGCTACGCGGCCCTCGCCAACAACGACGCCGACTACGTGCTCATCCCCGAGGTGCCGTTCGCGCTCGACGGGCCGGGCGGCTTCCTCGAGCACCTGCGCCGCCGCGTCGTGGACCGCGGGCACGCGATGGTGGTCGTGGCCGAGGGGGCGGGGCAGGAGTACCTGTCCGCGAAGGGGCAGGACGCCTCGGGCAACGTGCGGCTGGAGGACTTCGGGCGGTATCTGCGCGGGCGCATCGCCGAGCACTTCGCCGCCGCCGGGGTCGAGGCCAACCTCAAGTACATCGACCCGAGCTACACCATCCGCAGCGTGCCGGCCGATCCGTACGACAGCGTGTACTGCATCCGCCTGGCCCACGCCGCCGTGCACGCGGCGATGGCCGGGCGCACCGAGATGGTGGTCGGCCGCTGGCGGGGCCGGTTCGTCCACGTGCCGATCGCCCTGGCCATCAGCTCGCGCAACCTCGTCGACCCCGGCGGCGACCTGTGGCTGTCCGTGCTCGAGGCGACCGGACAGCCACCGGTCTTCGCCTGAGCGCTCAGCCGGCCCGGCGGCCGCGGACGGCGGCGGCCAGCTCGTCCAGCAGCGCCTCCGTCGTGTCCCAGGACATGCACGCGTCCGTGACGCTCTGGCCGTACGTCAGCTCGCCCCCGAGGTCCTGCCGCCCGGCGACGAGGAAGCTCTCGAGCATCACCCCGGCGATCCCGTCCTGGCCGGCCGCCACCTGCTCGGCGACCTCCCGGGTCACCGTCGCCTGCCGCACGTGGTCCTTGCCGCTGTTGCCGTGGCTCGCGTCCACCACGAGCCGGCGCGGCATCTGCGCCTTCTCCAGGCGGGCGAGCGCGTCGGCGACGTCGCCCGGCCCGTAGTTCGGGCCGGTCCGCGCGCCCCGCAGGATGATGTGGCAGTCGGGGTTGCCGGTGGTGGACACGACCGCGGCCCGCCCGTCCTCGTCCACGCCGAAGAACACGTGCCGGCTCGCGGCGGTCCGGCACCCGTCGATCGCCACCTGCACGTCGCCGTCGGTGCCGTTCTTGAAGCCCACCGGCATCGACAGGCCCGACGCGAGCTGGCGGTGCACCTGGCTCTCCGGCGTCCGGGCGCCGATCGCGCCCCACGAGACGGCGTCGGCGATGTACTGCGGGCTGGTCGGCTCCAGGAACTCGCACCCGACCGGCAGGCCGAGGCCGAGCACGTCGAGCAGGAGCTCCCGGGCCAGGCGCAGGCCGCGGGGCACGTCGAAGGTCTCGTCCAGCCCGGGGTCGTTGATGAGGCCCTTCCAGCCGACGGTGGTGCGGGGCTTCTCGAAGTACACCCGCATGACCACGGCGAGATCGGCGGACAGGCGCTCGGCGGCGGCGGCCAGGCGCCGCGCGTAGTCCACCGCCGCCACGGGATCGTGCACCGAGCAGGGCCCGACGACCACGAGGAGCCGGTCGTCGGCGCCGGTCACGATGCGGTGCACGGCATCGCGGCCGCGCTGCACGACCGCGGCCCGCTCGTCGTCCATCGGCAACTCGGCGGTGAGCTCCCGCGGCGAGAACAGCGGGCGGTAGCCGGTGACGCGGAGGTTGCTGGTTTCCATGCCCGTCTCGGTTCCTTCCAAGGAGGCGGGCCCCGGTGACACCAGCGCCCGCCGTCTGACACGACGAAGGGCAGAGACGACGACGTCTCTGCCCCTGCTGGCTCCGGGTGAACTAGGTCAGCGCGAACAGCCGCCGGCTCCACCCGGAGCCACGGTAAACGCGCGATAACCCAGCATCACGCGGCCACTGTACCGCACGGACGGGTCCTTCGGCCCTGCCGCCCCGCTCCGGCCCTCGCCTACGGTCGGGGCAGATGCGAAGGAGGACCGCCATGAGTCGGTGGAATGTCGCGGATGTCATGACATTCGGGGCGGTGTCGGTGACGGAGGACACCCCGTTCAAGGAGATCGTGGATCTGCTCGAGGCGCACGGCGTGAACGCGGTCCCGGTCGTCGACGGCGCCGACCGCGTGATCGGCGTGGTGTCCTCGGCCGATCTGCTGCCCAAGATCGAGCGCGCGGGCGCCAAGATGCACGCGACCGCGGCCGGCGAGCTCATGACCGCCCCGGCGATCACGGTCTCCGGCACCGCCGCGCTGCCCGGGGCCGCCCGGGTCATGGACGCGGCCGGGCTCAAGCGCCTCCCCGTGGTCGACGCGACCGGCCGGCTGCTCGGCATGGTGACCCGCCGCGATCTGCTCAAGGTCTTCCTGCGCAGCGACGAGGAGATCCGCCGCGAGGTCGCCGGGCTCTGCGCGCGCACCGGCGTGCGGGTCGAGGTCGCCGACGGCGTCGTGACCCTGCTCGGCGAGGTCGGGCGCGAGGCCGCGATCCCGTCCTTCGTCCGCCGGGTCGAGCGGGTCGACGGCGTGGTCGACGTCGTCAGCCTGCTGGGCTAGCCGACCAGGACCTGGTCCAGCTCGTGCCTGATCCGGCCGGCGGCCGCCTCCAGCACCGCGATCGTGCCCTCGTCGTACTGCCCGCCCAGCGGGTGCAGCGCGCAGTGGGTGCCGATGGTGTGCCCGTCATCGGTCGCGATCGGCACCCCCGCGTAGGAGCGGATGCCGGCCGCCGCGAGCGGGCCGCCGTCGACGTCCCCGCGGGTGTCCAGGGTCACGTCGTCGATCACCTGCGGCCGGCCCTCGGTCACCACCCGGCTGCAGAAGGACCACTCGGCCGGGGCCCCGCCGACCGCGGCGGTCATGGTGTGCTCCGCGCCGTGCGAGGCCATGGTCAGCACCGCCCGGTCGAGCAGGATGTTCACGGCGGTGAGGGAGCCGTGCAGGCGCTGCGCCGTCTCCGCCGTGATGACCCCGAGGGCGTGGCGCAGCTCGGGGTCGCCGAGGTCGTACCGCGTGATCGCACGCAGCCGCTCGAGGTCGCTGAGGTCTTCGGTCACTGGACGCTCCGGATGGTCTCGCTGTGGTGTCCGGCTGCCGGCTCAGTGCCGCACTCCGCCGTCGATCTCCATCACCGACAGCTGCATCGCCCACTCCTCGAAGCCGGTGCGCAGCTCGCAGGAGGCGACGCTGCCCGGCCACACCACGTCCGCCTCGCCCAGCACGACCTGCGGCAGGGCGACGATCGACGGCTGCGGCAGCAGGCTCTTCACGTTCCCGGCGATGATGTTCATCAGCTCCCCGGCGGCGTCGACGATGTCTTCGAGCCGGACGCTGCCGATCGGCATCTCCAGCATCGCGGCGGCCATGGCGGCGGCCCCGTCCACCCGGCAGCGCAGGATCACGTGCCCGTGCCAGGCGCCCGCGATCGAGACGCCCGCGGTGACATCGAACGGCCCGGCGAAGGCGGCGGCGGGCAGCGGCTCGGCCGGCGGGCTCGCGCCGAGGTAGGCGGTCCACACCTGCCACACGATGCCCTGCAGGGCATCGGCGCTGACGACCCCGCCGTCGAGTTCGGACCGCACGAGTGCCCCATCGGCGCCCCGGCGGCCCGGTTGAGCAGAATGGAACTTTCACGGAGACCACCGACGAGAGGATGTCCGCGTGGCCGAGGAGAACGCCTGGTTGCGGCGCAAGGCCGAGGAGCCCGGGCACACCGGGTGGTATGTCCAGCGCTTCCGGGACCTGGCCGCCAGGGGGGAGGACCTGGCCGGGGAGGCGCGGCTCATCGACGCCATGGTGCCCCGCGGGGCCCGGATCCTCGACGCCGGCAGCGGCACCGGGCGGGTCGGCGCGTTCCTGCACGCGGCCGGCCACGAGGTCGTCGGCGTCGACTTCGACCCCGAGCTGGTGGCCGTGGCCGAGCAGGACCACCCCGGCCCGTCGTGGCTGGTCGGCGACCTCGCCGAGCTGGACCTGCCGGCGCCGGGCTTCGACGCCGTCGTCTGCGCCGGCAACGTCATCGCCTTCGTCGCGCCCTCGACCCGGGTGGAGATCCTGCGCCGGTTCAAGGCGCACCTGCGCGAGGGCGGGCGGGTGGTGGTCGGCTTCGGCGCCGGGCGCGGCTACGCCTTCGAGGACTTCCTCGCCGACGCGGCCGCCGCGGGACTGTCCCGGGACGTGCTGCTGTCGACCTGGGATCTACGCCCGTTCACGCCGGAGTCGGAGTTTCTCGTGGCCGTTCTGAGCTGAAGAGGTACTAGGGTCTGAGCGATGCTGGGGCTGGTGTTCGGGGCGCTGCGGGCTCGGCGGGTGCAGGCGCTGGTGATGCTGGCGCTCGCGGCGATGACCGTGGTCGCGGCCGGGGCCGCCGCCCGCGCCGCCGGCACCGCCGGGCAGGACGCCGCGCGGGCCCGGGTCGCGGCCGCCACCGTCGCCGAGCGCACCCTGCACGTGCGCGGCACCGTGGCCCCCGGCGACCGGCCCGAGGACGTGCTGCGGCGGATGGGCAACCTCGTCCACGTGCCCGTGGACGAGCGCGCCGGCGGCCTGCGCCTCGCCGGCGACCTTCTCGGCCCGGCGGGCGCCCGGCGGCAGAGCGCCGAGCTGCGCTCTGCCGAGCGGCTGTGCGCGAACCTGACGCTCAAGCAGGGCCGGTGCGTCAACGCCGACGGCGAGGTGGTGCTCCCGGAGGAGCTGGCCCGGCTGCTCGGCGCCGGGGTCGGCGCGAAGCTCGTGCACGAGACCGGGCTGACCGCGACGCCCGTGCCGCTGGAGGTCGTCGGCATCTTCGCCCCGGCGGACCCGGCAGGCTGGTTCTGGGCCGGCCAGGACGGGGTGGCCGCCTACACCACCGCCCCGACGGTCGCCGCGGCCGGGGCGACCGTCACCGCCACCTACGACGCGGTGCTGGAGCCGGAGGCGTTCGACGACGCCGCCGAGCTGCGCACGGTGCTCGACCGGCTGCGGGCGGCCCGCCTCGAGGTCACCTCCGGCGCGGCCGCGCTCGCCGACGCCGTGGCCGCCGACCGCCGCTCGGTGCGCCGCGGGATCGGCCTCGCCGAGGCGCAGATCCTGCTCTTCGGCGGGCTGGCCGTCGCGGTCGCGGCCGCCTACGCCGCCCAGGAGCGCCGCGGCGACGCCGCCCGGCTGGCCGTGCGCGGCCTGCCCCGCTGGCGCATCCGGGCCGCGACCGCCGGGCAGAGCCTGGTGCCGCTCGCGCTCGGCTCGATCTGGTCGCCGCGGCTGTTCGCGGCCGGGGTCGTCATCGTCGCCGCCGCCGACTGGAGCGCCACCCGCGGCGGGGTCACCGAGCTCATGCGCGACGTGCGCCCGCGCCGCCCCCTCGCGGCCGCCACCGCCGAGGTCTGCGCGCTCGGCCTGGCCGCCGCGGCCCTCTTCCAGCTCGTCGCCGCGCCCGCCGCCGACGTGCGCCGCGACACCGGCTTCGGGCTGGCGCAGGTCGCCCCGCTCCTCGTCGCGGCCGGGCTCGGGGTGCTCGGGACCCGGCTGCTGCTGGCCGCCGCCGGCCTCTACGGGCGCCAGGCGCTTGCCGCGGGCCGGCTGAGCGGGGCGCTGGCGGGGCTGACGCTGGGGCGCCGGCGCACCGCCTTCCGCATCATTCCCCTGCTCGCCGCCGCCACCTGCGTGCTCGCGCTGGCCGCCCAGGACTGGCAGGGCGGCGACTCCGCGCGGGCCGAGCGGGCGCGGGTGGAGATGGGCGCCGACCGGGTCCTGCGCGTCGCCCCGGTCGCCCGGGAGCGCCTGCTCGCCGCCGTCCGCGCCGCCGACCCGGGCGGGCGCGAGGCGATGGCCGTGGTCGTCACCGGCGCCTCCGCCGCCTCGCCGGTCGTCGCCGTCGACGCCGCGCGCCTGCGGGCGGTCGCCGGGGTCGACGGCGCCGCGCTGCACCCGAGCGCCCCCGCGCCGCTGCGGTTCACCGGCACCGACCTGGCCCTGCGCGCGAGCGGCGACGGGAACCGGGTGCGGTTCCTGTTGGCCGCCGAGGGCACCGGCGAGCAGGCGGTGGCCGAGTTCGGGCCGCTGTCGCCGCGGGCCGAGCCCCTCACCGCCGTCGTCCCGGCCTGCGACCGCGGCTGCCGCGTCGAGGCGGTCGAGGCCGACGGGGCGCTCAAGGCCCCCGTCGAGCTGCGCGAGCTCAGCGCGGGCGGCGCGACGGTCATCGCCGGGGACGTCTTCGCCGACCCGGCCCGCTGGCGCACCACCGTGGCCCAGGCGAGCGCCGGCATCCAGATCGTGCAGACCGGCGGGGTGCTGCGCATCGGCGACGCGCAGGCGCGCACCCGGCGGCCGGTGGACAGCCGGCTGTACGTCATCGACGCCCCGGTCCCGCTGCCCGCCCTGGCCGCCGGGGGCGCCGCGGACAACGACCGCCACGACCAGCCCGCGGCGAGCGTCTTCGGGGCCTCGGTACCGCTGGCGCCCCGCCCGGCCGCCCTCGTCCCGCGCGGCGGCGGCTCCGGCATCGTCGTCGACCTCGAGTACGCGGCGCGGATCGCGGCCGTGGCCGTCGGCACCGTCCCGTCCGCCGAGCGCCCCGAGGTGTGGCTGGCCCCGGGCGCCGGCGACGCCGTCATCGGGCGCCTGCGCGCGGCCGGCCTCGACATCACCGGCAGCGACAGCGTCGCCGCGGCCACGGACCGGGCCGACCGGCTCGCCCCGGCCGTGGCCGCGCTCGGCGACGTGGCCGGGGCCGGGATCGTGCTGCTGCTCGCCGCGGTGGCCGCGTTCGTGGTCGCCGCCGTCGACCGCCGCGACCGGGACGCGGAGACGGCGGCCCTGCGCCGGCAGGGCGTGCCGCACGGGTTGCTGGCGCGGGTCGAGCGGCGCGCCGCGCTGGCCCCCGTGCTCCTGGCGGTGGTGGTGGGCGTCGTGTCGGCGGTACTGCTGCGGGCCCTGGCCCCTCCGCCCGTGCGGGCCTTCACGGACTCGTGGCCGGTGACGCCGCCCGCGATCCAGCCCCTGGCGCTGCTGCTCGCCGGCCTGGCCGCGCTGGTGGTCTTCGGCGCCGTCGCGCTCCTGCGGGCGGGCCGCCGATGACCGCCCTGGTGCTCGGGATGCTGCGGTCCCGCCCCGGCCGGGCCCTGACCGTCGCGCTGCTGACCGCGCTGGCGACGGTCGCGGCCGTGGCCGCGCCCGTCTACGTCGAGCGCACCGACCGGCGCATCGTCGACGCCGCGGTCGCGCAGGCCTCCGTCCGGGAGCGCAACATCCTCGTCAGCGGCACCGTGGAGTCCGGCAACGACGGCACGATGCCGAACACGTTCGAGCGGCTCGGCTCCGGCTGGCTCGACGCGCCCGGCTACGCGTCGGTCTTCTCCTCGCAGTTCGCCGCGCAGCCGGCCGAGGTCCCGGTGGCCGACCCGGAGCAGCTCTCGCGGGTGGTGTACCGCGAAGGCCTCTGCGACCACGTGGTCGTCGTCGCCGGACGGTGCCTGATGGGCACCGGCGACGCGGTCCTCGGCGTGCGGGCGGCCGATCGGCTGCACCTGCGCCCGGGCGACGCGATCGCGCTGACCGGCTCGATGTTCGACTCCACCCAGAACCGCTACCTCGCGGCCGGCCCGGCCACGCCGGTCACCGTCGTCGGCATCGTGCGCGCGGCCGACGGCACCGACCCCTACTGGGGCAGCGGCGGCGCCCTGACCGACGCGGGCGGCCCGGCGTTCGCGGTCGACCGGCGCACCCTGGCCACCTTCGTTCGCCCGGCCGACCTGCAGACGTTCGACGCGTACCCGACGCCGGGCGCGATCAGCGTGCCCCACCTCGGCGAGTTGCGCGAGTGGGTGACGGCGTCGCAGCGGCGCGCCAACAGCGGCGCGCGGCTCACCACCGACCTCGGCGGCCTGCTGGACCGCATCGACGAGCGCCGGGCCGAGGTGCGCCGCACGGTGCCGTTCGCCGTCGCGCCGGTGCTGGTGCTCGCGTGGGCGGTCATCATCCTCGCCGTGGCCGCCGCGACCCGGGCCCGCCGCTTCGAGCACGGGGTCATCGCCCTGCGCGGCGTGTCCCGCCCCGGCCGCTGGTGGCTGGCGACGGGCGAGACGCTGGTGCCGATGCTGCTCGGCGCGCTGGCCGGCTTCACCGCGATCGGCGGCTGGAGCACCCCGGGGGCGTTGCTCTACGCGGCCGTGGCCGTGCTCGGGGCGCTGCTGGCGGGGCTGGTGGCCGGCATCCGTACCGTCTCCGGCCCGGTCACCGCCCTGCTGCGCCGCGTCGATGTCCGAAGTGGACGGTGGGGCGCCCGGCTGGCCGCGTTCGCCGCCGTGGCCGCGGCCGCGGCCACGTTCCAGGTCCGCGGCTCCAGCGGCGGGGTGGCCGCCCTCGCGCCCGCCCTGGTCCTGCTGGCCGCCGCGCTGCTGGCCGCCGTCGCCGCGCCCGCCCTCGCGGCTCGCCTGGGCCGCGCGGCCCTGCGCCGCGGCCGGCTCACGGGCGCGCTGGCCGGGCTGTGGCTGGCCCGCCGCCCGTCGTCGGCGCGCCTGCTCGCCGTGCTCGTGGTCGCCCTGTCCTCGCTGGCGTTCGCGGCCGCGGCCACCACCACCGCCGAGCGGCGCCGCGCCGAGCAGGCCGAGCGGGAGTTGGGGGCGGCAACGGTACTGTCCGTCGGCGCCCCGAGCCGCCGGGCGCTGCTCGACGCCGTGCGCGCCGCCGACCCGGACGGGCGGTACGCCATGGCGGTCGTCCCCTTCCCGGGCGGCCTGGCCGTCACGTCGCCGTTCGTGGGCTTCGGCCCCGGCTACGCGGCGCGGCTCCACCCGGCCGGCCTGCGGGAGCGCACGGTGGTGCGCGGAACGTCGCTGAGCCTCGACCTCGACGTCACCCACCTGGACCGCACCGACGACGCCTTCTCGGCGGTGCTCGCCCCGCTCGACGGCCGCCCGAACGCGACGATCGAGTTCGGCGCCGTCCTGCCCGGCCGCCACACGTACACGGCCGCGGCCCCCTGCTCCGGCGGCTGCGTCCTGCTGCAGGTGGCGTTCCGCCTGGCTCCCTACGCGGGCGCGGCGCTGGAGCTGACCTGGCACGACCCGCCGTCGACGGCCTGGCGGCCCCCGCCCGGCGGCACGGCCACGGCCCAGGGCACGGACCTGCTGCTGAAGCTCCCGCCCGGCCCGGGCGCGGCCACCGGCGTCCTGCGCCCGGACGACGGCCCGGCCACGCTCCCGGTGGTCTCGACGGGCCCGCTCCCGCCCGACGGCGGGCTGACCGTCTTCGACCGCCAGCGCCCGCTGACGGCCGAGGTGGCCGCGACCGTCCCGCGCCTGCCGCGGCTGGGCACGAGCGGGCTGCTGGTCGACCTCGAGTACGCGGACCGGCTCAGCGCGGACAGCACCGCGACGGGTGCGGAGGTCTGGCTCGCGGCGGACGCGCCCCCGTCGGTGACCGATGCGATCGCGGCCGCGGGCGTGACGGTGGACGAGCGGCGCACGATCGCCGGCGCACGGGCCGCCCTGGCGGGGGAGGGCGCGGCACTGGGTCTGCGCTTCTACCTCGTGGCGGGCGTGCTGGCGGTGGTGCTCGCGGCGGCGGCGCTGCTGAGCGGGACGGTCGAGGGCTCGTCGGGCGACCTGCGGGCGCTGCGGGCCCAGGGGCTCTCCGGCCGCCGCGCCCGCGCCGTCGAGCCGCTCGCGGCCGTGCTGCTGGTCGTGTTCGCGGGGGTGGTGGCGGTGCCGGCGACGGCGGCGGCCTGGGCCGCGGGCGCCCCGCCGCAACTGCGCGGCTGGCCACCGCTGGGCCCGCCCGCCTCGGCACTGGCGGCGGCGCTGGTGGTGCTGGCCGTCGTCGCGGTCCTCACCACCGCGGGTCAGGCGCGGCGGCGGATGAAGGCGTGAATGCGGGCCGCGATGTCGGGCAGGTCCTCGGAGCCGTCCACCACCAGGTCGGCGAGCTGGCGGCCGGGCGCCACGGTGCGCGCGTGGGCCTCGCGGCCGCCGCCGAGGTAGGCGCGCAGCACCGGGCGCGGGTCGTCCTGGCTCAGCGCGCGGCGGGCCAGGCTCAGGTCCAGGGGCGTGTCCACGTAGACGGTCCAGCGCGCGGCCCAGCGGATCGGGGGCAGGGCCAGCGCGTACACCCCCTCGACCACGACGAGCGGGGCCTCCTCGTGCTCGTCGAGGCGCTGCTGCAGCGACGGCAGGTCCACGCTGTGCTGGTCCGGCCCGGCGCTGTCGGCCAGGCCCACCACCGGGGCGTCGACCAGCTCGGCCACGGCGCCGGCGATGCTGCTCTTGCCCGCCCCCGCCGGGCCGCCGATGACGAGCAGGGGCGGCAGCACGCGCATCACGAGGCGTGACCCTACCGTGCGGGCCGCCCGCGCACGAACCGGTCAGCGGGACCGGCCGAGCGGCACGACGATCGATGCGTCGTGCGCGCGCAGCACCTTGCCCAGCGCGGCGGCGACGGACTGGGCCTCGGCGCGGGTCATCCGGCCGGTGAAGTGGCGCTCGATGCCGGCCAGGTAGGTGGGCGCGGCCGCCTTCAGGCGGGCGCGGCCGGCCGGGGTGAGCTTGGCGAAGGCCGAGCGCTTGTCGTCCGGGTTGGCGACGCGCTCGACCAGGCCCGCCCGCACGAGCTCGTCGACGACGCGGCTCACCCGGCTGCGGCTGACCACCGCGGCGGCGCCCAGGGCGGACATGGTGAGCCGGCGGCCGGGGGCGGCGTCGAGCTCGAGCAGCACGTCGTACCACGTCAGCGGCAGCCCGTGGGCGGCCTGCAGCTCCTGGTCGAGCACGGGCGTCAGCGCCGCGTGCACGCGCAGCAGCGCGGCCCAGGCCGCCGTGGAGTCCATGGTCACACCGTAGCAGTCTTGTGCGCGCGCACGCACTTTGGCTACCTTCGGCGCATCGACAAGTGCGTGCGCACGCACACGAATGAGGAGGACGCCATGTCCAAGCTGCTGCACATCTCGGCCTCCCCGCGGGGCGAGCGGTCGGAGTCGCTCGCCCTCGCGGGCACCTTCCTGGAGGCGTACCGCCGGCTGCACCCCGGCGACGAGGTCGGCGAGTGGGACCTGTGGGACGGCACCCTGCCCGAGTTCGGCCCCGCCGCCGCGGCCGCGAAGATGGACGTGTTCGCGGGCCGGGAGCCCGCCGGCCCGGGTGCCGAGGCGTGGCGCCGGGCCCGGGCCGCGTTCGAGCGGTTCGCGGCCGCCGACCGGTACCTGTTCTCGGTTCCGATGTGGAACGCCGGCGTTCCGTACATCCTGAAGCAGTTCATCGACGTGGTCAGCCAGCCCGGGATGGTCTTCGGCTTCGACGGCGAGCTCGGCTACTCCGGCCTCGTCACCGGGCGCAAGGCCGCCGTCATCTACACCAGCGCGGTCTACGGCGACGGGCGCGGCCCGGCGTTCGGCGCGGACCACCAGGCCCCGTTCCTCGAGGGCTGGCTGCGCTGGGCCGGCATCACCGACATCGCGGCGGTCGAGTTCCGCCCCAACCTGGCCGCCGCCGACGTCGACGCCCGCCGCGCCCGCGCCCGGGCGGATGCCGTCGAGGCCGCCGGGACCTTCTGAGGCGGCCCGGACCCCGCCGGCGGCGGTCCCGGCGGCGGGGTTAGAAAAAGTTCGTGAGCCGTGTAGCCGTTCCGCCCGCGCCGATGCGTTGAGGTGCCGTGACGTTCGAGGAGTTCGTGACGGCCCGGCTCGGGGCGCTGGTGCGCTACGCGTCGGTCGTCACCTGGGACGCCGACCTGGCCGAGGACATCGTGCAGAACGTGCTGGTCCGGGCCCAGGCGCGCTGGGAGCGCATCCGGCGGCTGGACGCGCCGGAGCGGTACGTCCAGCGGATGCTCGTCAACGAGTTCCTCTCGTGGCGGCGCCGCCGGGCCTCCCGCACGGTCCACGCCGGGGAGGCGCTCGAGAGCCTGCTCGCGCCGCAGAGCGACCCGACCGGCCGCTACGACGACCGGGACGCCGTCATGCGCCTGATCGGCGCGCTGCCGCCCCGGCAGCGCGCCGTCATCGCCCTGCGCTTCTACGCCGACCTGCCCGTCGAGGAGATCGCCGACGAGCTGGGCTGCCGGGAGAGCACCGTGCGCACGCACCTGCTGCGGGCGCTCACCACCCTGCGCGCCTCGCTGCCGGGCGCCATGCTGCCGGCGGGAAACGGAGAGCCGCGATGACCGACCCGATCGAGACCCTCGTGCGCCGGGCCCAGCAGGAGCGCGCCGCGGCCACCACGCCCGACCTCGACCGCATCCTGGCCGCCCTGCCCGCCCTGCGCCGGCGCCGGGCCCGCCGCCGGCGCACCGGGTTCGCGCTCGCCGCCGTCGCCGCGATCCTGGCCGTCGTGGCGATCGTCCTGCTGCCGGTCGGTACACCCGAACGAAACCTCCCGGCCGGACCGCCCTCGGCCCGACCGTCGCCGACGCGGTCCGAGCCGCTGGTGGCCATGCCCTACGAGCTCGAGCACCCGCCCGGCGACTACCGCGAGCGGCTGCGCACCATCGAGGAGGGCCCCACCTGGGTGACGGCCTCGCGGATCTACACCGAGACACCGCTCGACCCGCTCGCGTCGGACGCGGGAAGCCTGCCGCACCTGACGCTGACCGTGCGCGCCGGCGGCCTGCCCGAGGGGGAGCCGGTCGGCGTCGGCGCGGTGCGCGGCGTGCTCGTGGACGGCCTGCCGGACTCCGCGACGGTGACCTGGCCGGCCCGGCTCGGCGGCGTGGTCTCGTTCGAGGCCGTGCGGACCGGTTTGAGCCGGACCCAGGTGCTGCAGCTCGCCGCGTCCGTCGCGGATCATTCGCTGTGGCTGGACAAGCGGCTGATCCTCGGGTGGACGCCGGGGGAGGAGCCTGTCATCCGGTACACCCAGAGCCTCATGGACGCGGACCGCTGGTCGGCGACCGTGACCGCCGACGCCTCCGCCGAGGACCGGGGCATCCTGACCGCGACCCTCGCCCCCGGGCTCCCGGCCCGCCAGGACTCGCAGTTCGCGTCGCTGCACGCGCGCCCCGCCAGCTTCTACGAGGACCCCTACGCGCTGGAGGTCGACCAGCGGCTCCCCGACAACGACCTCGCGCTCATGGTCCGCTACCGCCAGGGCGGTGCCCCGCCGCTGACACGCGAGGAGTTCCTGGCCGCCGCCGAAGCCATCGAGGTGCGTGGCTGATACGGTATCGCGCGTACCGTCCTGATCACGTCGGGTGAGGATGGATTCAGTTGCCGCGCGGACCTGCGTCGAAGCCGCTGCTCGTCGCGGCCGCCTCCGTGGCCGTCGTCGTCGGGCTCGGCGGCTCGGGCCTGCTCTCCCCGTGGTGGTCGCAGTTCGTCGACGACCTCGGTCAGTTCGGCGCCGGGCTCGCGGCGACCCTCGCCTGCTGGCTCGGCGCGCCCCGGCACACCGGCGCCCAGCGGCGCTGGCGGCTCTGGATGGGCGCGGCCGCCTGCGGCTGGACCATCGGCCAGTTCATCTGGAGCTTCTACCAGCTGTTCCGCGACAACGCCCTGCCCTCGCCGTCGCTCGCCGACGCCGGCTACCTGACCCTGCCCGTCTTCGCGCTGCCGGCCGTCGTCTCGCTCGCGGCCGCCCGCCCGCCCGCCGACGCCCCGCGGCGGCGCCCCGGCCAGCTGGTGATGGTGCTCGACGGGCTCATCGTGGTCGGCGCGCTGTTCGTGCTCACCTGGGCGACCACGCTCGGCTCGGTGGCGCGCGCGGGCGCGGCGACCCCGTTCGCGTACTCCGTCGCCATCGCCTACCCGGTCACCGACCTCGTGCTGACCGTCATCGTCATCCTGCTGCTGGCCGCGTCCGCGCCGGCCGGCCGCGGCCAGCTGACGATCCTCGGCGCCGGGCTGCTGTGCCTGGCCTTCTCCGACAGCGTCTTCGCCTACCTGGTCTCCAAGGGCGCCGACAGCATGCCGCCGCTGGCCGACGCCGGGTTCGTCGCCGGCATGGCGCTCGTCGCCGTCGCCGCGCTCACCCCGGCCCGCCCGGACACGGCCCCCCCGGCCGCCCGGCACGCGCGCTGGGCCCACCTCATGCTGCCCTACGTCCCCGTCGCCGGCACCGGCGTGCTGCTCATCGTCCAGCTCGTGCGGGGCATCAACATGGACGGCGTCGAGATCGCCGTGGAGACCGCGGTCATCTCGCTGCTCATCATCCGCCAGGCGGTGACGCTCATCGAGAACGCGATGCTGCTCGACCGCGTCTCCGACAGCCAGGCGCGGCTGACGTACCAGGCCTTCCACGACGCGCTCACCGGCCTGTCGAACCGGGTGCTGTTCCACGACCGGCTCGAGCACGCGCTGGCCCTGCACCACCGCGACGGCCGCCCGCTGGCCGTGCTCTTCTGCGACCTCGACGACTTCAAGGCCGTCAACGACCGCTTCGGCCACCACACCGGGGACCGGCTGCTGCGCCACGCCGCCGGGCGCCTGCGCGCGGCCGTGCGTGACTCCGACACCGTGGCCCGGGTCGGCGGCGACGAGTTCGCGGTGCTGCTCGAGGGCGGCGGCGACCCCGGCGAGACGGCCGAGCGCATCATGGACGCCATCGGCCGGCCCTTCGAGTTCGACGGCGAGAGCGTCAGCGTGGGCGTGAGCGTCGGGCTGGTGCAGGCGGGCGAGCACGGCACCGTGCCGAGCGCCGACGCGCTGCTGCGCCGGGCCGACGCCGCCATGTACGCGGGCAAGCGCCAGGGGAAGGGGACGCTGGTGCGGTACCGCGTCGACCTCCCGGACGGCCGGGGCAGCTCGGATCTGGCCGAGGCGCTCGCCGCCACCCTGCGCGACGGCAACGGCCTCGACGTGCACTACCAGCCGATCGTCCGGCTGGCCGACGCCACCGTCGTCGCCGTCGAGGCGCTCGCCCGCTGGACCCACCCGAGCCTCGGCCCGGTCCCCACCGACGTGTTCATCGCCACCGCCGAGGAGATCGGCCTCATCCGGCTCGTCGACGACTTCGTGCTCGACCGCGCCTGCCGCGACGCCGCCGCCTTCCGCGGCCCGTGGGCCGGGATCGCCGTGCACGTCAACGCCTCGGCCGCGCGCCTGGGCCGCCCCGAGCACGAGGACACCGTGCGCGAGGCCGTGCTCCGGCACGGCCTCGTCCCGCACCGGCTGGTACTGGAGCTGACCGAGACCGCGCCGCTGCCCGACCTCGCCGAGGCCGCGGCGGCCGTGCACCGCCTGGGCCGCTTCGGGGTGCGCTTCGCGCTCGACGACTTCGGCACCGGGTACAACGCCCTCGCCCAGCTGCACGCCATGCCCGTCGACGAGGTCAAGCTCGACCGCACGTTCACGGTCGGCGGGGGCCGCAGCGAGGCGATCTGCCGCTCGATCGTGCAGATCTGCACGGGGATGGGCGTCGCGGTGGTGGCCGAGGGTGTCGAGACCGACGAGCAGGCCTCGGCGATGGCGGCGCTCGGCTGCCGTTTCGGCCAGGGGCACCGCTTCGGGGCGTCGGGCCCGTTGGCCGCGATCGCCCCGGCGGACGCCTTGGACGTTGTGGACGCCGCTACGGTGCGGCCGGACGCTCCATTTCCCGCCTTGTAAGGCGCGGCCTATGGTGCGGCCGGACGCCCCATTTCCCGCCCTGTAAGGCGCGGCCTATGGCGCGGCCAGACGCTCCATTTCCCGCATGATTTCTTCCGCGGCCTTCGGTTCGAGGTGGGCCGCGTCCAGGTAGAGGCTCAGGCGCAGTGTGCCCGGCACGTCGTCCACGTGCACGAACAGCGGCTCGAACGACGGCGCGTCCTGGGCCGTGACCCACCGGAACGCGGACTCGCCGGGCTCGATCGGCTCGTCGCGGGACGGGCCGCGGCGGTCGTTGAAGTAGCAGCCGATCTCGACGTCGTACCGGTCGATGAGCTCCTGCATACCGGCGTGATGGAAGTACGCGTACTTGTACGCCGCCGTCGTCACCCGCCGCGCCCGCGCGAGCAGCTCGGCGAAGTCCCCGCCCGCGGCCGGCAGACTGAGCAGCCCGGCCTGCGCGAGTGTGCACACGACACCGGCGAGTCCCGGCCGGAACCGGTTGCTCACCATCGGCCGGATGACCACCGGGTCGGTGCCGAGCACGTTGTGCAGCGCGCCCGCGAACGCCGCCAGGAGCACGGTCGAGCTGTCCAGGCCGGTGCTCTGGGCCCAGTGCCGCGCCGCGATGCCGAGGCCGGGGGAGGTGTACTCGCCGTGCCAGTACCGGGGCGCCTCGGTGACCTGCGGCTTCGGGAACCGGTCCGGCGCGACCGTGCCCAGGATGCCCTCCCAGTAGCGTTGCGCCGCCGCGTTGTGCCGCTGCCCGGCCGGCGACGACTGCCAGTGCGCCTGCGCGAGCGGCTGCAGCCCCTGGACTGGCGTGTCGGTGCGCGCGGCGACCTCGGCGAGCATCGTCAGCGCGCCGGCCGCGTCGGTGACGAAGTGCGAGATGAGCACCGCCATGTGCGTGAGTGTGTCGTCGCGGCGCACGACCGCCATGCGCAGCGGCCACTCGGTGGCGAAGTCGAGCTGCTTGCCCCGCCACGCGTCGCAGAGCTCGTCGGCGACGCGCTGGGCATCGGCCTCGCCCGCGTCGACGATCTCGAGGTCGATCTCGCCGCTGCGGTACACCACCTGCGTCGGCGTGCCGTCGGGCGCGAACCGCAGCAGGGTGCGCATCGGCTCGTAGCGGCTCATGAGGTATCGCAGCTCGTCGGCCACGTCGTCGACGGTGGTGCCGGGGGCTAACGGTTTCACGCCGCCTAACGGCAGCCACGTGCCCTGTTTCACGATCGCGGACCAGTTCTCCAGCTGACCCCACGACAGCGGGCCCTCGCCCGCCGAATCACCCTCGAACCCGACGCTGACACGTTCCGGCGCAGCAGGCATCCCGCCGGCCCTCCCATCCTCGTAGACGGCAGTGCACGGCCTCCCGAACCCGTCCGGCCACGGCGCGCGGCGGGCTGAGGCGGACTGCACAACGTGGCGGGTCGCAGCAGAACGCATCGGCGTCGGGTCGTAGCGTACGGTGCTCAGTTGATGTTTGACCAGGTGTCGTAGTCGTGTACCGCGATGCCCTGGTAGGTGCCGTAGCCCCGGGCGCCCGCGTCGATCGCGGCGAGCTGCTGCTGGAGCGCGGCCTGGGTCCGGCCGGCGAAGGTGCAGTAGGTGCAGTCGCTCGTCGGCTGGGTCTCCGCCGCGAGCCGGACGGGCTTGCGGCCAGCCTGGGCCCGGGTCAGCAGGTCGGTGCCGACGGCGAGGACGGCGGAGCCACTGTCGCGGTACGACATGACGGTGATCGCGTCGACGCGCGCGATGACGGCCTCGGCCAGGTTCTGCGAGCCGACCTTGACCGTCGCCAGCCAGAAGGGCACGTCGGCCTCGAGCGGCTCCGGCCCCGCCCGGCGCACGGCGTCGAGCATGGTGAGATAGCTCGCCGCAATCGCGGGCTGGTCCTTGAGCCAGTTCGGCAGGAGGTACGGCTCGACATCGAGGTGCACCCCGTCGAACAGCCGCAGCGCGCTGACCCGCTGCCGCCACGCCACGGCGTTCTGGGGGTTGACCGCCCAGCTCGGGTCCCCGCCGAGCGCGGAGAGCCTGATCCCCGCCGCCTTCGTCCGCGCGCGCAGGTCGCGCAGGCGCTTGACCTCGGCGGCCGAGGGCTGCCAGGGGACCGCCGCGAAGATCTCCTTCACGCCCTGTTTGTTCGCCCAGGCGACCACGGCGGCCGGGTTCGCCTGCGACCATAACCACATAGCACGGGCTTTGGCCTGTTGCTTCGCGGCCGTGGCCTTGGCCTCGGCGGTGGCCTTGGCGGTGGCCTTGGCCTTGGCGGTAGCGGTGGGCGCGGGTAGCGCCGCGCTTGCCGGACTTGGCACGAGCGCCGCCGCTGCGACCACGGCCGCCATTGCCGTGAATATCTTGCGCGTCATGGCTGAAGCGTGCGTGCCTCCGGTTGCCGCCGCGGTGCCGGGCTGGGGTAGAAAGGTCTCTCGTGTTCTGCCGTTTCACGACCGATGCCCGTGCCGCCGCCGGGCGTTCCGGGCTGGGGTAGAAAGGTCTCTCGTGTTCTCCCGTTTCACGACCGATGCCCGTGCCGTGATCGCCCGGCTGCCCTCGTTCGCCACCGCCGACGACCGCACCACGATCTCCCCGATGGACCTGGCCCAGGCCCTGCACGCCCACCGCGCCGGCAACGCGGCCGCGATCTGGACCGACCCGTGGCCCGCCGCCGACCTGCCGCCCTCCCCGACGGAGACCCCGTTCGACCCGGCGACCAAGGCCGTGCTGGAGCAGTCGTTGCGCGTGGCCCTGGAGTCGGGCGCCGAGCACATCGGCACCGAACACCTCCTGGCCGCCCTGGTCCGCACGTCCCCGGCCGCCGACTGGCTCGCCGAGCGCGGCGCTACGCGGGAGGCGGTGGACGAGCTGCTGACCCGCCTGGCCGGGGGCACGCACCTGGAGAAGCCGGCGGAGACACCCTCGGCGAAGGACCGCCGCGAGTGGAAGGCGGCCCGGGCCAACCTGACGGGCAGCAAGCAGCCGGGCCTGTCCCCGGCGTACACGATCGCGATCGCCGTCGTCGCGATCGCCGTCGTGCTGGCCCTGTGCATCTGGAGCGGCCCGTAGCCCCCACCGCCGCTCCTCCGTCCTGCTCCTCCTGCGCCTAATACGATCGACGGTCCCTCACACGTCGTGTGATGCTGCCCAGATGATCGACGGTCCGAGGCAACGGCCGCTCAGCCCATGAAGCGACCCGTCGGCGGGCTGCTGCGGACGCGGAACTTCTCCCTGCTGTGGATCGGGCAGTCCACCAGCGCGGTCGGCTCCGCGATCTCGACGGTGGCACTCCCGCTGGTGGCGGTCTCGACCCTGCATGCCGGCCCGGCCATGGTCGCCCTGCTCACCGCCGCCACCTGGTTGCCGTGGCTACTGATCGGCCTGCCGGTCGGCGTCTGGGTCGACCGCTGGCCGCGCCGCCGCACGCTGCTGGTCGCCGACATCGTCTCGGCGGCGGTGCTCGTCGTCATCCCGCTCGCGGCCTGGTCCGGCGCGCTGAGCATGACCCTGCTGGTGGTGGCCGCCCTGCTCGCCGGGGCCGCCGGTGTCTTCGCCAACGTGGCGTTCAACGCGTTCCTGCCCCGTCTCGTCGGCGCCGACGACCTCATGGAAGGCAACGCCAGGCTGCAGACCAGCGCGTCGGTCGCCCTGGTCGTCGGCCCGGGCCTCGGTGGGCTCCTGGCCCAGGCGGCCGGCGCGGTCAGCGGGGTCCTCATCGACGCCGTCACCTTCCTCGTGTCGGCGGCCTGCCTGCTCGGCCTGCGCTCCGGGCCGGAGCCGCGCCCGTCCGCGGGCGATCGCCCGGGCATGCTGCGCCAGGTCGCCGAGGGCATCGGCTTCATCGTGCGCGGGCGCCTGCTGCAGGCCATGCTGGTGGTCGCGGCGGCGACCAACTTCGCGATGCTGGGCATCACGGCCCTGCGCGTCGTCTTCCTGGTGCGCGCCGAGGGGACCGCACCGGGGACCGCGGGCCTGGTGATCGGCGTGGGCAGCCTCGGCGCCATCCTCGGCGCCGCACTCGCCTCACCCGCGTCCCGCCGCTTCGGCAGCGCCCGCACCTACCTGGCGGCGAACATCGCGGCCGCCCCGTTCGTGCTGTTGCTGCCGCTCGGCGGCCACGGCTGGCGCCTGACACTGTTCGCGGCGGGCTCCTTCCTCGCGCTGGCCGGAGCCACCATGTCCAACGTGATGACCATGACGTTCCGCGGCAACTTCGTGCCCGCGCACCTGCTCGGCCGGGTCACCGCGGCATCGCGGATCTTCGTCTTCGGCACCATCCCGTTCGGCGCGGCGACCGCCGGCCTGCTGGCCTCGGCGCTCGGCATCCGGCCCGCCATGTGGGTACTCGCCGTCCTCTACGTCCTCGCCCCTCTACCCCTGCTCGCCACCGAGGCCCGCACGTTGCGCGACTTCCCGGCGCAGGACACGGCAAACGCCGTTCGGTGACACGCCGCGCTCGGTCGCGCAGCGCGGCCGGTGGAGCCTGGATCACCCGCGTTGTGCGGCTGGTGGAGCTTGGACCACTTTGCGGGGCGCAGCGCGGCCGGTGGAGCCTGGATCACCCGCGTTGTGCGGCTGGTGGAGCTTGGACCACTTTGCGGGGCGCAGCGCGGCCGGTGGAGCCTGGA
>NZ_JBEPEH010000063.1:0-4662 GCF_040300725.1 Dactylosporangium sp. NPDC000244 | reverse complement strand
GGATCACCCGCGTTGTGCGGCTGGTGGAGCCTGGATCACCTTGCGGGGCGCACCGTGGCCGGCCCCGCCGTGCGCCCTGCTCGCCGTCGACAAGCCCCCGCCCGACCGCGGGCCTGGCGTTCAGTCGCCGACGACAGTGTGCCGCCCGTCCTCGGTGCGTCTCGTGGCGCCGCGGCGGTGCAGGAACTCCAGCAGCGGCACCGCCACGCGCCGAGTCGTGCCCAGGCGCTGCCGGGCCTCGCTCAGGGTGAACGGCTGCGGCAGGTCCGCCAGGCGTTCGAGGGCTGTCGACGGGCCGTCCGGCAGGAGCACGATGCCGTCCGCGATGCGCAGGAGCAGGCCCGCCTTCGCCGCGGCCCCGAGCTCCTTCGCGCCCAGCCCGAGCGACGTCAGGCGGTCGGCCTCCGGCGCGGCGAACGGGTTCGCGGCCAGGTCCGCGCGGACGGCGTCCACGGCCCGGGCCAGCCTCGCGGGCAGCCCCGCGCCGGTGCCGATGCGGCCGTCGCGAATCGTCAGGGGCGGGGCCAGGAGCCGCTCCACGAGGGAGCGGTCGGGCAGGCCCAGGCGGCGGCGTACGACGTCCACCGGCGGATCCGGCTCGACGGGGTTCTGCTCGGCGTAGGCCCGGACCTCCGAGATCAACCCGGCCCGCAGCTCGGCCTCGTAGGCCGGGTCGATCAGCCAGCCGGTGCCCGGGTCGGGAACGCCCATCCGGAGCAGGGATTCGGCGTCGACGATGCGGCGGCGCCGAAGCTCGTCTGCGAGGGAGGGGCGGCCGTCCATCGCGGACAGCTCCCGGGCGCGCGCGGCCGCGGCGCCGCGGCGGTTCAGCGGGGGCGGGGCGACGTCCAGGACCGTCACGCCGCCCGGCACCCGGTGCAGGCCCGGGTCGCGCAGCAGCGCCCGGTCGCCCAGGTGCAACGGCAGCGGGCGGGCCAGGCGCAGCCGCGCGGTGTCGGGGCCGAGCGGGCGGACCCGGGCCGCGACCGCCGCCGAGCCGATGTGGAACACGACCGAGACCGGTAGCTCGGCCACCGGATCGCCGTGGACGCGCACGTCGATCAGGTCGGCGAAGACGAACCGGCCGGGTGAGACGAGCGCGTCGCCGCGGGTGATCGCCGTGCGCTCCACGCCGCGCAGATTCACGGCGACGCGCGCCACAGCGTCCACTGTGGACACGAAGGAGCCGAGGGACTGCAGGGCTCGTACTCGTACCGCAGCCGAATGCAGCTCCAGATCGGCCTCCGCGGTCAGGCGCCCCGCCCCCAGGGTGCCCGTGACCACGGTGCCGCTGCCGCGGATGGTGAACGCGCGGTCGATCCACAGCCGCACGGGCGCGTCGAGGTCGGGCGGCGGCAGGGCGGAGCCGAGACGATCCAGCGCGGCGCGCAGCTCGTCGAGGCCGGCGCCGGTGACCGCGCTGACCGCGACCGCCTCGATGACCTCGCCCGATTCGACGGTTTCGGGTGAGGCCGGGTGATTGAGGGCCTGCCGCGAGGGGGAGTCGGGGCCGGTGCCCGCGATCGCCTCGGCGGTGCCGGAGTCGTCGGAGCCGGCGGGCGCGACCGCCTCGACGGCCTCGTCCGCCTCGACGGCCTCGTCCGCCTCGGGTGAGGCCGGGGGAGGGCCGGTGCCAGCGGCCGCCTTGACGGCGCCGAAGGAGGCCAGGTGGGCGCGGGCCTGCCGCAAGGCCGGGCCGGGATCGGCGAGGTCCGCGCGGCTGATGACCAGCAGCAGATGCCGGACGCCGAGCGCCTCCAGCGCCGCCAGATGCTCGGCGGTCTGCGGCTTCCAGCCCTCGTCGGCGGCGACGACGAGCATGGCGGCCGGCACCGGGCCGACGCCGGCGAGCATGTTGGGCACGAACCGCTCGTGCCCGGGCACGTCCACGAACGCGACCGTCTGCCCCGACGGCAGCCGCGTCCAAGCGAAGCCGAGGTCGATGGTCATCCCGCGGCGGCGCTCCTCGGCCCAGCGGTCGGGCTCCATCCCGGTCAGCGCCCGTACGAGCGTGGACTTGCCGTGGTCGACGTGCCCGGCGGTGGCGACGACCCACATGATCAGCGGCCCGCCGCTCGGAGCACCGCCGCCGCCACGGTCTTGTCCTCCGACTCGGGCACGCAGCGCAGGTCGAGCAGCAGGCGGTCCCGCTCGACCCGGCCGAGCACGGGCGGGTCGCCGAGCCGCAGCGGCCGCGCCAGCTCGGCCGGCAGCGCGAGCGCCGCCGACGCCAGCTCGACCGCGGGCGCCCCGCCGCCGCCCACCACCGCGACGCAGTCCACGACCTCGGCGTCGAGGCCGCCGAGCTCCTGCCGGATCGCCGCCGCCCGCTGCCGGAGCCGGTCGACGTCCGCGCGCAGGCCGCGCCACGTGGGCGTCTCCGGCCCGAGCAGCGTCGCCTCCAGCGCGGCGAGGGTGAGCTTGTCGACGCGCAGCGCCCGTGCGAGCGGGTGCCGCCGGAGCCGTTCGACCAGGTCGGCCCGGCCGAGCAGCAGCCCCGCCTGCGGCCCGCCGAGCAGCTTGTCCCCGCTGGCCGTCACCAGGTCGGCCCCGTCGCGCAGCACCGAGCCGGCGTCGGGCTCCTCGGGCAGCAGCGGATCGGCTCGCAGGAGCCCGGATCCGATGTCCACGACGAGTGGGGCGTCGAGGGTTGCGAGTGCATCTACCGGTACCGATGAAACGAACCCGCGCTGGAAGAAGTTCGACGGGTGAACCTTGAGGATGAAACCGGTCTGCGGCCCCAGCGCCGCGCGATAGTCCTCCAGCGACGTGCGGTTGGTCGTGCCCACCTCACGCAGCCGCGCGCCCGTCGACGCGAGCAGATCCGGCAGCCGGAACCCGTCGCCGATCTCGACGAGCTCGCCGCGGCTGACGACGATCTCGCGCCCCTGCGCCAATCCGGTGGCCGCCAGCACCAGCGCGGCGGCACCGTTGTTCAGCAGGTGTACGGCCTGTGCCCCCGGAACCGCCTCCGCCAGCGCCTGCAGGGCCCCCCGCCCGCGCCGCGCCCGCCGGCCGGTCTCCAGGTCGAGCTCCACGTCGGTGGGCCCGGCGGCGTCGACGATCGCCTGCACCGCCTCCGGCGACAGCGCGGCCCGCCCCAGGTTGGTGTGCAGCACCACGCCGGTCGCGTTGAGCACGGCCCGCATGCTGTGCGTCTGGCGCAGTCTCCGCTCGGCCGCCCCGACCACCCCGGCCGCCTCGAGCTCACCCCGGCGGACGCGGTCGAGCTCCTCGCGCACGACCGCCCTGGCCCGGTCGCGCGGGAACCCGGCCAGGCGCGGGTCATCGAGCACCGTATCGGTCCTGGGCACCGCCCTTCGCGGATCCACGTCAGCCCCCACTCCCGGAAGTTTCCGTTGGTCAACGCGTCATTTGTAGCCGAGTCAACGCTAACAGCGCGGAGTTATCCACAGGCCGCGATCGAATCTGGCGCGGGATTGGTGACGGCCCGCATGCTGCATGTGACATCGACGAGAGTGGGTACCGGTGATGGCCATGCGTGCGGCGACCGTTCTGAGCTGGACGGGCAACCTTCTGCTGGCGGTCGGCGTGGTCGTCGCCCACGCGGCCGTGCTGGCGGTGGTGCTGACGGCCCTGTTCGCCCGCCGCCACCTGGGCGCCGCCGCCGACGTCATGGCCTGGGCCGGCTGGTGCCTGGGCACGGCGGCGGCGTGCTTCTGGCTGCGCCGCCAGCTCGGCGGGGACCAGCGCCCGTAGCAGTCCGGCTCGTCCGTTGTCATGCGGAATCCACAGCCGACGCCAATGAGCCGGCGCGGTTGACGCCTGCGTTGAAGGAGGACTCGCTGTGCCGAAGGGCCATGGTTTCGACAAGGTCCGGCTCCGCTACCCGAACGCGTACCGCTCGTGGAGCGAGGCCGACGACGAACGCCTGAAACGGCGCCACCGGGACGGTGCCCCGGTGCAGGACCTGGTCAAGGAGTTCGGTCGCACGCGCGGGGGCATCTGGGCGCGCCTGGAGCGCCTGGGCTTGGTCACCCTGCCCGGCTCACCCCGCCGCGACGATACCTGACCGTGTGCTCGGCACCCGCCTGGCCCGGAAGCATGCCAGATTCGCCTGGTGGATTAGGTGAGCGGCGCTCGTTCACCTTGAGCCGGTCGGCCGTGGAGAACACGAGCATCCGGACGGCATGAACGCCCGCACGCACATGCCGCGATCCGCGCGCTACAGAACGTGATTGGCGGCCCAGTTTGAGCATCGCGGCGTAGCCGTCTCGGTCGGTGCCGAATCGGCGCTGCGCCAGAACCTTCTCCCGACTGTTGATGATCTCGATGGTCGCGGACCGCTTGTGCGGGTCCATACCGATGATCACGCGCGCCATGCCATCCCTCCTCGATCTGACCGTGCTGATGTCAGCGAGGAGGGCAGCGCTTCTTCGAGCTGGGCAAACCCCTCTGGAGCCTCTCCGCGCCGCGGTGACCGGCAGGACGCATGCCAGATGAGAGCCACACCAAGGAGCAGCGGGCAGCCGATGAGAGAGCGACCCTGCCGATCACCTCGAGCAAGCCTGGCCTGGCTGCGGTCGTGCCACCAGTGGATAAGAAACCGATGAGGGATGTCGCGATCGCCGTACGATCCATGGGCGCCCGACCAACGTTGAAGTAATGCCGCCCCGCCGATCCTCAAGGCGGAAGTGCCTC
>NZ_JBEPEH010000062.1:0-62487 GCF_040300725.1 Dactylosporangium sp. NPDC000244 | reverse complement strand
CGAGGACGCCGTCTCACGTCAGTCCTCACAGGACAAGCGGCCAAAGCGTTCCTCGGGAGCTCCCGATGACAAAAGAAGGTAATGCCATCAGCGGCCGCGCCGGAGTGCAGTCGGTGGCGCTGCTGCTGATCGGCGGCGCACTCGTGCGCACGGCCTGGACCGGCACCTATGTGCGCTACGTGAAGCCCGGGCTGCACTGGCCGCTCCTCGTCGCCGGCGCCGTCCTGGTCGCCGTCGCGGCCGTGAACCTGGTGCGGGTGTTCCGCGGCGCACCGGGCGAGGAGCACCACCACGGCCGCCTCGAACCCGCCTGGCTCATCGTCGCGCCCGTGCTCGCGCTGCTGCTCGTCGCGCCGCCCGCGCTCGGCTCCTACGCGGCCTCCCACGGCGGCACCGCGCTCGGCTCGGCCGCGGGCTCCGACTTCCCGCCGCTGCCCGCGGGCGACCCGGTTCGGGTGTCGCTGCTCGAGTACGCGTCCCGGGCCGTCTTCGACCGCGGCCGCAGCCTCGAGGGCCGGACGGTCACGCTGTCGGGCTTCATCGTCGTGTCGGGCGACGCGCGGTACCTCACCCGCATGATCATCACCTGTTGCGCCGCCGACGCCCGCCCCGTCAAGGTGGGCCTGGCCGGCGCCGTCCCGCCCGGGGTTGCGGCGGACACCTGGCTGGAGGTGACCGGCACGTACGCGGACCGGACCGACCCCGATCCGGTCGACGGCCAGCCGATCCCGTACGTGACCGTGACCGCCGCGCACCCGATCCCGGCGCCGAAGCAGCCCTACGAGTCATGAGTGCCATGAGCACCCGGCGCCTGCGGGTGGCCGCGGCGGCGGCCGTCCTCGCCTCGGGCACCCTGCTGATGCTGCCCGCCGCGCCGCAGCCGCAGCTGGAGCCGGCGCCGCCCGTCCCGCCGACGCTCGACGTGTCCGCCACGCTGCCCGACGGCACCACGTTCAGCCCCGCGGCCGTGCTCGACCCGCACCACGTCGTCGTGCAGATCGCCGACGCCGACCCGGACACCGCCTCGCTCGCGCTGCTCGACCCGTCGGACAGATCGGGCTCTGCCGCCCCGCTCCGACTCGAGCGCATCCCGATCGCGGGCGGCGGCTCGTTCGACGCGGTCCGGGCCGCCGACGGCCACGTGTACTGGATGTCGAGCGTCGCCGACGACCAGGGCGGCAGCCGCACCACCCTGCACCGCGCCGACGCCTCGGGCGCCGCCGAGGTCCTCACCACCGACACCGGCCGCCCGCTGTTCACCGGCGGCATGCACGACCTCGAGATCGCCGAAGGCCGGGTGTGGTGGACGGCCACGCGGGGGCTGACGGTGCCGACGACCGACCTGCGATCCGTGCCGCTGGACGGGGGCGACGTCACGGTGCGGCCGCTCGACGGGACGTACCACCTGACCGCCTGGCCCTGGGCGACCGACGACGGCATCGGCGGGCAGCCCGTGCTGCAGTTGAACCTCGTGACCGGCGAGCGGCGCACCTTCGACGAGCCGCCGGGGCGCGACGTGTACTGCGGCGCGGTGTGGTGCCGCACCGTCGCGAGCACGCGGCAGAGCTCCGTCGTCACCCTGCACCGCACCGACGGCAGCGGCGAGACGGGCCGCGTCAACGTCGACGGCGAGGTGACGCTGTTCCTCGACATCGCCGCGCTGGACCGCTTCGAGTTTCTCGCGGCTCCGATCTCCACGCAGGCGTCGACGTCGAGCGAGCGGCTGACGATGTTCGACCTGCGGACGCGCCGCCGCACGCCGCTCGCCGTGTCGACGGCCGAGGGGCTGTCCGGCTCCTGGCTGTGGTGGGCGACCGGCGACAACGAGACGATGACGTGGCACCTGCTCGACCTCGCGGCGATCCCGTAGGCGGTGGTCTAAGTTCGAGGCGTGGATCCGTTGTTCGCCGCCGCCGGAGACCTGCGCGAGGCCTACGCGGGGGTCGACTGGGCCGCGACCCCGCTCGGGCCGGTGGCGTCGTGGGGACCGGCCCTGCGCACGGCCGTCGACCTGGCACTGCGAACGCGGTTCCCGGTGACGCTGTTCTGGGGCCAGCAGTCGGTGATGCTCTACAACGAGGCCTACGTGCCGATGATCGCCGACAAGCACCCGGCCGCCCTCGGCGCCCCGGCCCGGGAGGTCTTCGCCGAGGTCTGGGGCGACATCGGCCCCATGATCAAGCAGGTCCTCGGCGGCGGCGGCGCGACGTGGGTCGAGGACCTCCGCCTGGAGATGCGCCGGCACGGCTTCTTGGAGGAGTGCTACTTCACGTTCTCCTACTCCCCGGTCATGGGCGAGGACGGCCAGGTCGAGGGCGTCTTCGACATCGCCTCCGAGACCACCACGCAGATCCTGGCCACCCGCCGGCTCCGGCTGCTCAACGCGCTGCACGACCGGCTCGCCACCGTCGACCACCGCGGCGAGGTGCTCCAGCGGGCGCTGCCGGTGCTGCGCGCCGACCCGCAGGACCTGCCCGACGCGGAGATCGTGGCCGCGGACGGGGGCGATGCCGCGGTGCGGCAGACGGCGGCCGGGAAGGTCGCGACGGTACGGCTGAGCCCGCGTACGTACGCGGCCGGTGACCTGATGCTGCGCACCACGCTCAACCCGCGCCTGCTCGCCGACGAGACCTACCTGATCTTCGTCCGGCTGGTCGGTGCCACGATCAGCCAGGCGCTGGACCGGGCGCGGCTGCGCGAGGCCGAGCGGCGGTCCACCGCGATCGAGCGGGAGATCTCCGAGACGATCCAGCGCAGCCTGCTCACGCCCCCGCCGGTGAGCGAGCACTACCGGGTCGCGGCGCGCTACGAGCCCGCCGTCGAGCACGCCCGGGTGGGCGGCGACTGGTACGACGCGTTCCTGCTGCCCGACGGCACCATGACCGTCGTCGTGGGCGACATCAGCGGCCACGACCGGTTCGCGGCGGCGACCATGGCGCAGGTCCGCAGCATCCTGCGGGGCATCGCGCACACCCTGCTCGGGCCGCCCTCACGCATCCTGGCCGCGATGGACGAGGCGATGTCCGGCTTCGGCCTGGACACCTTCGCGACGGTCGTGCTGGCCCAGGTCAGCACGGATCCCGAGCCGGGCGCCCCAGCCCCCTACACGCTGCGCTGGTCCAACGCCGGCCACCCGCCTCCGATCCTGCTCACCCCCGACGGCGGGACGACCCTGCTGCGCCACCCGTCGGAACTCCTGCTCGGCACCGGCCTGCCCGCCACGCGCAGCGACCACTCGATGACGCTGGAGCCGGGCAGCCACGTGGTCCTCTACACCGACGGCCTCATCGAGCGCCCCGGCAAGCCGCTCGACGAGGGCCTGCGCGGCCTCGCCGACCTGCTCACCGGCCGGCACGACCTGACCGCCGAGCAGCTGTGCGACCATCTGCTGGCCGCGTCCCGGGCCGGCGCCGGCGACGACATCGTCGTCACCGTCCTGCAGGCGGGCCGTTGATGCGCCCCCGCTGCACCACCGGCTGATCAAGCCTGGCAGAGCCGTGTTAAAAAATTGTTGTAGCCACGTCCGGGCAGCTCAGGACCGCAGGCCGGCCTCGCGCAGCAGGGCCTCCCGCCGCTGCTCGTCCAGCCGGTCCACGTAGAGCACGCCGTTGAGGTGGTCGGTCTCGTGCTGCAGGCAGCGGGCGAAGTAGCCGGTGCCGGTGACCGTGATCGGGTTGCCGTGCTTGTCCTGCCCGGTGACGGTGGCGACCGCCGCCCGGGGTAGTGCCCCACGCGGCCCGGGCACGGACAGGCAGCCCTCGTCGCCGTCGGCGGGCTCGGCCAGCGGCTCCAGCACCGGGTTGACGATGTGGCCGACCTGCCGCACGTCGTCGGCGTCGGGGCAGTCGTAGACGAACACCTGCCGGTCGACGCCGATCTGGTTGGCCGCGAGCCCGACGCCGCGGGCCGCGTACATCGAGGCGAACATGTCGTCGATGAGCTCGCCGAGCTCGTCGTCGAAGACGGACACGTCAGCGCAGCGGCGGTGCAGGACGGGGTCGCCGTAGTACACGATCGGGCGGGCGGTAGGCATTGATCGACCGTACCCCCGCGCCCGGCCGGCCGCGGGGGACACCGCCGGTCAGCCGATCGTGGTTTCCCGGTAGCCGGGGCTCATGCCCTTGAGCGCGGCCAGGATCTGGACCGCCAGGTACTTCGAGTTGCCGCGGCATGCCGCGAGGCTCCCGGCGTTGAACCACAGTCCGCGCTGGGCCGTGGGGCGCCACATGTTGCGCATCTCGCCGCCGTCGTCCACGCCCCAGATCAGGCCCACCTTGTCCGCCACGGCGTCGCCGAAGAAGGTCCGGACCTCCTCCTGCTGGTTGCGGTACCCGGTGGCCAGCACGACGAGGTCGTACTCGCGGGTGGTCCCGTCGGCCAGTTCGATCCCGTCCGGGGTGAACGACGCGATCTGGTCCGCCTGCAGCAGGCCGATCTCGCCGTTGGCGATCAGGTCGGAGCAGCCGACGTTGATGTAATAGCCGCCGCCGCGGCGGTTGTACTTGAGGTGGAAGCCGGTGCCGTCCTCCCCGATGTCCGTGCGGAATCCGACGGCGTGCAGGCGGTCGAGGATGTCCTTGTCGGCCTCGAGCATCCGCTGGGCGAGGATCTGGTTGGCCTTGATCAGGGTCGGGAACGAGTTCGCCGCCGCGATGAGGTCGACGTCCTCGGTCGGGGTGCCCTCGGAGTAGAGGGCGTAGACCATGATCCCGCTCGGTTCCAGGCTCACCACCGTCGTGGACTGCCGCTGCACGATGTCCACCTCGGAACCCAGGGCGTGCAGGTCCTGCGCCACATCGTGCCCGCTCGTGCCCGTCCCGATGACGAGGGCCTTCCGGTTCTCGAACCGGGTTCCGGAGGTGTACTGGGTGGAGTGCAGGACGTCGCCGCGGAAGTCCTCGAGCCCGGGAAGCCGCGGGCGGTTGGGAACGCCGCTCACGCCGCCGGTCGCGATGACGACGTGCCGGGGCCGCAGGACGCGCTCGGCGCCGTCGTGCCGCACGGTGACCGTCCAGATCTGCTCGTCCTCGTCGTAGGTGCCGCCCACGAACTCGGTCGAGGTCCAGACGTTGAGCTCCATGATGTCGGCGTAGTGCTCGAACCAGTTGCCCAGCTTGTCCTTCGGGATGTAGGTGGGCCACGTGTCGGGGTAGGGCAGGTACGGCAGGCTCGCGACCCAGGACTCGTTGTGCAGGGTGAGCGAGTGGTAGCGCTTGCGCCAGACGTCCCCGACGCGTTCGTGCTTGTCCACGATCAGGGCGTCGACGCCGATGGTGCGCAGCCGGGCCGCGATCGACAGGCCCGCCTGGCCCGCGCCGACGATCAGCACCTCGGGGGAGCGGTCGTCGTAGCGCTGTTCCTCCTGGCGCAGGTCGAGCCAGTTCTTGCCACCGAACGTCCGCGAGTACGCCGTGCCGTGCGGCCGGTTGGCGCCGCGGCGCTCCTCGGAGCCGGTCAGCTCCTGCAGGGTGGTCAACAGGGTGCGGGCCCGCAGCGGCGGCCCGGCGGCCAGGTCGAGGCGGACCACGCCGGCGCCGTGACCGAACGCCGTGTCGAAGGTGAAGAAGCCCTCGACCACGTCGTCGCCGGCGCGGACGGCGACCCGGGGTGCCGTGCGTCCGGGGGCCAGGGCGAAGCCGTACGCCTTCACGTCGCGATTGCGCGCGATGAGCTCGGCGGCGGCTTCCCGGCCGCCGAGCGTGGTCCGGACGTCCCAGGTGAACGAGACGAGGTCGCGCCAGTCGGCCTCGGTCAGGAAGAGATCGGCCAGCCGGTCCAGATCCTCGGCGTCCAGAGCGGTTTCGAGGTTCTGAAGCCATGCGGTGACGGCGCTGAGGCACGCTGGTGCTGACATGTCGGAGCGGGACATCGGCCCTCCCGGGACCATCATTGGTAGCCTTGGACACAGTAAGTTGAACATGGCGCCAGAGTCAATTTCTGGGTGCTACGCTGCGTTTCGACAAAGTCGATCGATATGGGATGGGGCTGTGCCAGCGACGGAGCAAGCCTTTCCGGTGAGTGCGCGGGGCCGCCGGACGATGAGCAAGCTGGTCGATGCCGCTGCTGTGGTGTTCGGGCGCAAGGGCTTCCTGGACACCAAGATCACTGACATCACGACCGAGGCCGGCGTCGCCAACGGGAGCTTCTACACCTACTTCGAGTCGAAGGAGGCGATCTTCCGTGCGGTCATCGACGAGGTGAACGAGCGGATGTTCACGAAGTCCCGGGTGCCCGCCGACGCCGGCTCCAGTGCCTACCAGCGCATCGAGCACGCCACGCGGGCCTACGTGCGGGCCTACCGCGAGGAGGCCAGCCTGCTGATGATCCTGGAGCAGGTCGCGAGCTTCAGCCCGGAGTTCCGGGAGATGCGGCGGGAGACGCGGAAGGTCTTCCGCGCGCGCACCGAGCGCGGTATCCGCCGCTTCCAGGAGTCGGGCCTGGTCTCGCCGAGCCTGCCGGCGGACTACGCCGCGGCCGCGTTGACCTCGATGGTCAGCAACTTCTGTTACATGTGGCTGGTCCTGGACGAGGACTACGACGAGGAGACGGCCATCCTCACGCTGAGCCGGCTCTGGGCCCAGGCGCTGGGCATCGAGGTCGACCTGCGCAACGCCGAGCCCAGCGCCTCCTAGCATTCCGCCCGCCCGGCGCTCAGCCGAGAATCCGGGCGGGGTTGGCGACGAGCATGGTGTGGATCTGTTCCGGCGTCACGCCCCGCTGGAGCAGCGCGGGCAGGACGTCCTCGTGCAGATGGTTGTAGTGCCAGTTCGGCAGCAGGCGGGCCTTGTCGGCGACGTCGAAGTTGTGCGTGAAGCACGAGGCGTCGTGCGACAGCACCATCCGGTCCGCGTAGCCGAGCGCGCAGAGGTCGGCGACGGTCTGCACCCGCGCCTCGAACGGCAGCATGAGGTCCAGTCCGAACCGGTCCATGCCGATGAAGGACCCGGCGTCCATCAGCGAGCGCAGATAGTCGAGGTCGGTCGTGTCGCCGCTGTGGCCGATCACCACGCGTTCGAGGTCCACCCCCTCCTTGCGGAAGACCGCCTGCTGGTCGGTGCCCCTGCGGGTGCCGGCGTGGGTGTGGGTGGAGATGGGCGCCCCGGTCTCCCGATGCGCCAGCGCCGCGGCTCGCAGCACCCGTTCGACGCCGGGGGTCAGGCCGCTCTCGTCGGTGGCGCACTTGATGATGCCCGCGCGGATGCCGGTGTCCGCGATCCCGGTCGTGAGGTCCCTGATGAAGAACTCGGTCAGCAGCTCCGGGCCGTCGATCAGCTTGCCGGGACCGCGGAACTTGAAGAACATCGGGACGTCGTCGTAGGTGTAGAGGCCGGTGGCGACCACGATGTTCATGCGGACCAGCTTGGCGACCTCGGCCACCCGCGCCACGTCGCGGCCCAGTCCGATCACGGTGAGGTCGACGATGGTCCGGACGCCGAGATCGTAGGCGCGCTCCAGCTTCTGGACGGCATCGGCCCGGCGGGCCGCCTCGTCCCAGCGGCCCGGGTAGTTGCGCTCGACCTCGGTGTCGAGCACGAAGACGTGTTCGTGCATCAGCGTCTGACCGAGCTCGGCCGGGTCGACGGGGCCGCGGACGGTGGGAACGGTGCTCATGGACTGCGCTCCTGTCAGGCGAAGGCGGGGAGGGTGCTGGAGCCGAGCTCGGCGATGGATCGTTGCAGCCCGGGCTCGGCCAGGGTCTGCGCGGGCACCAGGACCCGGTCCACGCCGAGATCCCGCAGGAACCGGAGCGTCTCGTGGTCCCCGAGCCGGCCGGGGTCCTTCGTCCAGCGGGCGGTGATCTCCAGGCGGCCGTCGCGTCCGGACGCCTCGAACTCCGTGCGGGCGAAGGCGACCAGCGACGCCACCGCCTCGCGGTCGTAGCCGCCCGGGAAGAACCCGTCGCCGATCCGGCCGGCCCGCCGAGCGGCCACCTTGGTCGACCCGCCGATGTGGATCGGCACCGAGCCCCGGGGCGGCGAGGGCTCGCTGTGGACGAGGTCGAAGGAGAAGAACTTTCCCTGGTACGTGCGGGGACCCGGACGCCACAGCTCGCGCATCACGGCGATCGACTCGTCCATCACCGCACCTCGCTGCGCGAAGTCGGCGCCCAGGGCCTCGAACTCCTCGCGGAGCCAGCCCACCCCGACGCCGATCTCGACGCGGCCGCGGCTGAGCCGGTCGAGGGTCGCGATCTCCTTCGCCGTGATCAGCGGGTTGCGCTGCGGGACGGTGATGATCCCGGTGCCGAGGCGCAGCCGCGTGGTCGCGGCCGCGACGAACGCCATCCAGATCAGGGGGTCGGTGAGCGGCAGGTCGTGGCCGAACCAGAAGCGCCCGTCGGGGGTTTCGGGGTACCGCGGCTCGTAGACCTCCGGGATGACCACGTGCTCGACGGTCCAGAGGGATTCGAAGCCGGCCTGTTCGGCCCAGCGTGCGAGATCGAGTGCGCGGTCAGGCTCGGCGAACTCGCCGACGTTGCAGTGGCTGATGCCGAATTTCATGGCTCCGCTCCCGGCCTCGGATTGTGTCAGGCACCCACTTGACTCTGGCGCCAAGTTCAACTTAGCTGTGACTGCCACCACACTGTCAAGGCTTTCGGCTCTACCAGAAGGAGGGGACATGCGAGATCCGCTCGGGCGACCGCGGGACCTCAACGGGCCGCATGGGGGCCTGGATGCGCTCTTCCACCCGCGAGCGGTCGCCGTCCTAGGCGCCTCCGGCCGGGAGGCGAACCCGTTCGCCCGCCCCCTGCACTACCTGGCGCAGTTCGGGTTCACCGGCGAGATCTACCCGGTCAACCCCGGATACGCGGAGCTCGCCGGCCGGCCGTGCTACCCCTCGCTCGCCGCGCTGCCCGGCCCCGTCGACCTGGTGCTGATGCTGATTCCGGCGGCGCGGGTGCTGGAGGAACTGCCCGCGGTCGCCGCGGCGGGTGCGCGCGCCGCCGTCGTCTTCGCCTCCGGCTTCGGGGAGCTGCGGGAGGGTCAGGCGCTGCAGGCGCAGCTGCGGGAGACCGCGCGCAGCCTGGGCGTGCGGTTGCTCGGGCCCAACTGCCAGGGCGTGGTCCACACGGGCGAGGCCATGTTCGGCACGTTCACCGCCGCCCTCGAGTCCGGCCCGGTCGCGGCCGGCGGGCTGGCCTACGTCGGCCAGAGCGGCGCGGTCGGCGGATCGATTCTCAGCCTGGCCCGCGAGCGCGGCCTCGGCATCGCCGCCTGGGCGAGCACCGGCAACCAGGTCGACCTGACCGCCGTCGAGCTCGGCCGCTACCTGCTGGAGGAGGACGAGGTCCGCGTCCTGTCCATGTACCTCGAGGCCGCGGTCGACGACCACGACTTCCGCGAGCTCGCGCGAAGGGCCGCCGAGCTGGGCAAGAAGGTGATCGTCCTGCGCTCCGCGGTCAGCGCCGCCGGTGCCCGCGCCGCGGCCTCGCACACGGGCGCCATCGTCGGCGACGACGCCGGCTACCGGGTGACGGTCCGCGAGTTCGGCGTGGTCGAGGCCGAGGACGTCGACGACTTCGTGGCGCTCGCGCACGGCCTGACGGTCTCCCCGCCGATCGCCGGCGATCGGGTCGCCGTCGTCACCACCTCGGGCGGAGCCGGCAGCCTCGCCGCGGACCAGCTCTCGGCCGCCGGCTTCGCCGTCGACGACCTCCCCGAGCAGACCCGGGCCGAGCTGCGCGACCTGGTGCCCAGCTTCGGTGCCGTCGACAATCCCGTCGACGTCACGGCGCAGATCTTCCGGGACAGCGACCCCTCGGACTTCGTGGACGTCTGTGACCGGGTGTACCGCTCGGACGGCATCGACGCCGTGATGATCACGCTGACGCTCGTCACCGGCACGCTGGCCACCCGCATGGCCGAGTCGTTCGTGAAGACCTGGCGCGACCTGGCCAAGCCCATGGTCCTGGTCTGGATGGCGGCCCGGGAGCAGACCGCCGAGGCGCGGGACATCCTGCGGGACGCGGGCTGGCCGATCTTCGACTCGACCCGCCAGGCGGCACGCGTGCTGTCCGCACTACGCAGCCCCGCGGCGGCGGAGGACGGCTTCACCTCGCCGACGTTCCCGGTCGCCGAGATCCAGCGGGCGATGGCGGGCACCGGCGCGGTGGTCACCGAGGCCGAAGGGGAGGCCCTGCTCGGGCTCGCCGGGGTCGCCCGGCCCGCCTCGGTCCTGGTGTGCTCGGTGGACCAGGCGCAGGCGCTCGCCGCCGAGGCCGCCGGGCCGAGCGTCCTGAAGATCCAGGCGAGCGGCGTGCTGCACAAGTCCGAGCGCGGCGGCGTGCGGCTGGCCGTCCCGGCGGATCAGCTCGTGCCGACCTACCGCGACCTGATGACCGAGTTCGCGGCCGATCAGCCCGCGGGCGTGCTGGTCCAGGAGATGGCGCCGGCGGGCGTCGAACTGATCGTGGGCGTGACCCGGTCCGCCGGCGGCCTGCCGATCGTCACCGTGGGCCTGGGCGGGTACGCCACCGAGATCTACCGGGACGCGGTCTCGGCCTTCGCCCCGGTGTCCCCGCAGCGGGCCGAGCAGATGGTGCGTTCGCTGACCGCCGCCCCGCTGCTGACCGGCTTCCGTGGCAGTCCTCCGGTCGATCTGTCCGACACCGCGCAGGCCATCTCCCGGATCAGTCTCCTGGCGGTCGCGGCCGGCGAGCGCCTGAGCGACCTGGAGGTGAACCCGCTGCGGGTGACCCCCGACGGCCGGGCGATCGCCCTGGACTTCCTGCTGCTCAACCGGCCGGCCTCGACGCCGGTTCCATCCAACGGACCCCGTGAAGGAGAAGCCCGATGACCCCCTCGGTCACCTTTGAGCGCCACGGCAACGTCGCGCTCGTGACCATCTCCAACCCGGCGATCAAGAACGCGCTGACCATGGACATGGCCCAGCAGCTGGCGGATTGCTGCGAGCGGATCGACCGGGACGAGACGCTCGGGGCGGCGGTGATCCGGGGCGATGCCGGGACGTTCTGCTCGGGCGCGGACACCAACTCGTGGCGCGACTCCTACGCCGATGACGCCGTGAGCGACCGCGCGTACGCCGAGACGGACCAGATGTACGGCTCGTTCGTCCGGGTGGGGCAGCTTCGGGTGCCCACGGTGGCCGCGGTGCGCGGCGCCGCCGTGGGGGCCGGGCTCAACCTGGCGCTCGCCACCGACCTTCGGATCGTGTCCCGCGATGCGCGGCTGATGGCCGGCTTCCTGCGGGCGGGCATCCACCCCGGGGGCGGCTTCTTCACGATCCTGAGCCGGCTGACCGGCCGGGAGGCCGCGGCCGGCATGGGGATGTTCAGCGACGAGATCGACGGCGACCGGGCGCGCGAGCTCGGCCTGGCCTGGCGATCGGTGCCGGACGACGAGGTCGAGTCCACGGCACTGGAGCTGGCCGGGCGGGTCGCGGCCGACCCGCTGCTGGCGACGCGGGTCGTGCGCTCGTTCCGGCTCGAGACCTCGGACCAGCGGCTGCCGTGGCCGGTCGCCCTGGAGCTCGAACGCGGCGTGCAGCTCTGGACGCAGAACCGCCGCCTCAAGCGCCTGGCGGCCGCCGAGCACACCGAGGCGGGCACGTCATGATCGACTTTGCGGCCTCCCGGCTGACCGAGGCGGAGATGACGCTCCGCGACGAGGTGCGCGAGTTCATCGCCGCGGCGCGGCGCGAGAACCGCTTCTCGGTCGGCCTGGGCATCAACGCGGAGGCGAACATCGAGTTCAGCCGCGAGGTCGCCCGTCGCGGCTGGGTCGGGATGGTGGTGCCCAAGGAGTACGGCGGCCCGGGCCGCGGCGCGGTCGACCGCTTCGTGGTGGTCGAGGAGATGCTGGCCGCCGGGGCCCCGATCAGCGCCCACTGGGTCGGCGACCGGCAGACCGCCCAGATCATCCTGCGGTTCGGAACCGAGGAGCAGAAACGGCGCTTCCTGCCCGCGATCGTCCAGGGAGAGGTCTGGTTCTGCCTGGGCATGAGCGAGCCCGGCAGCGGCTCGGACCTCGCGTCCGTGCGCACCCGGGCCACCCGGACGGACGGCGGCTGGCTGCTGAACGGGCAGAAGGTATGGACCTCGGGCGCGCACTACGCGGACTTCGCCGTGACCCTCTGCCGGACGTCGGCCGAGGGCAAGCACGCCGGGCTCAGCCAGCTCATCGTCGACCTGCGCGCCGACGGCATCACGATCCGCCCGATCCGCCTGCTCAACGGCTTCCACCACTTCAACGAGGTCTACTTCGACGACGTCTTCGTCCCCGACGACATGGTGCTGGGCGAGATCGGTGACGGGTGGCTGCAGGTCACATCCGAGCTGGCGCACGAGCGGTCCGGCCCCGACCGGTTCATGTCGGTTGTCCCGGTGCTGGAAATGGTCTACGCGGCACTGGCCGAGACCAGCCCGTCGGAGGAGACGGAACACCTCATCGGGCTGGTCACCGCGCGCTACTGGACCCTGCGCAACCTGTCGCTGTCCATTGCCCGGGCCCTCGACCGGGGCGAGACCCCGGCCGTGGAGGCGGCCCTCGTGAAGGACATCAGCACGCAGTTCGAGAACGAGGTCGTCGAGATCCTGCGCAAGCTCGTGCCGGACGAGCTGGACCCCTCGGCCGGGGGGCTGCGGTCCCTGCTCGCGGACGCCGTGGTGACGGCCCCGACCTTCACGCTGCGCGGCGGCACCAACGAGGTGCTTCGCACCGTCATCGCCAAGCACCTGGCCCGCTCGTCGAGGAGTGACTGATGTCGGAGACGTCCGAGATGCTCGACCAGGCGCTCGCCGCCATCTTCACCCGATCCGGCGCGGGACCGGCGCAGCGGGGCGCGCCCTGGCCGCAGGACACCTGGTCGACCGTGGAGGCCAACGGATTCGCCTACCTCGACCTCGACGAGCACGGCATCGGCCTGGAGGAGGCCGTCCGGATCGCGATCAGCGTCGGCCGGCACGCCGTCGCGATACCCCTGGTCGAGACCGCCGGCCTGGTGTCCTGGCTGCTCGCCCGGTCCGCCCTCGAGCGCCCGGAGGGCCTGACCCTCGGCGCCGTGTCGCATCCGCTGGACGACCTCCGGGTGACGCCGCTGTCCGGCGGCGACGCCGAGATCTCCGGCACGCTGCATCGAGTCCCATGGGGGCGCCGCGCGGACCACCTGGTGGCGATCGCGGACTTCGATGGCACCCCCCGCACGGTGGTGCTGCCGCGCCCGGCCGAGGTCCGGGCCGGGGAGAACCTGGCCGGGGAGCCCCGCGACACCGTCCTGTTCGACCGGCTGCGGCTGCCCGCCGCGGCGATCGCGCAGGGCGTGGGGCCGTCGCCCCTGGAGCTGCGCGCCCGCGGCGTCCTGCTGCGTGCCGCCTCCGCCGCCGGCGCGATGCAGCGGGTCCTCGCCGTGGTGCTGGCCTACGCCGACACGCGCGAGCAGTTCGGCAAGCCGATCCGGACGTTCCAGGCGGTGCAGCACCACATGGTCGACGTGGCCGAGGCCGCGGCCGCCACGATGCTCGCGGTCAACGCCGCCGTGCTGGCCGATCCGGGGGAGCGGCTGCTGGCCGCGGCTTCCGCGGGCGTGACCGCCAAGGAGGACACCCGCCGGCTGAACCGGTCGGCCCATCAGGTGCTCGGCGCGATCGGCGTGACCGACGAGCACGAGCTGCCGGCCCTCACCACGCGGCTGTGGAGCTGGCAGGGGGAGTTCGGCAGCAGCCGGGACTGGTCGGTCTTCATCGGTCGCGCGGCGCTGAACAAGAGCCTGCCGAGCCTCTGGAGCCTGATCTCCTCGACCGGGCAGGCCCACGCCGGGCGCGCCCTGGGCGAGGTGGTCCCGTGGTAGAGCACCGGTCCGACCTCCTGGTCGACGTCAGCGCCGACGGTGTCGCCGTTGTCCGCCTGAACCGCCCCGAACGCCGCAACGCCCTGAGCCGCGGGCTGCTGAGCGACATCACGACCGTCTTCACCGACCTCGACCGGCGTCGCGACGTCCGGGTGGTGGTGCTGCGCGGCACCGGCGGACAGGCGTTCTCCGTCGGTGCCGATCTGAAGGAGATGCACGCCCGGGACACGGCCGAGCATCTGCCGTACGAGCCGATGCGCGAGGCCACCCGCAACCCCTACGAAACCGTGCTGGAGTGCCGCAAGCCGACGATCGCGGTCCTGGAGGGCTGGGTCGTCGGCGGCGGGCTCGAGCTGGCGATGGCGTGCGACCTGCGGGTCGCCGCGGACACCGCACGGTTTCTGATGCCCGAGTCCAAGGTGGGCCTGGGCGCCAACTTCGGCAGTCAGATGCTGCCGCGGCTGGTGCCGGCGGGCTTCGCCTTCGAGGTGCTGTACCTCGGCGAGCCGTTCGACGCCGCAACCGGGTTCCGGATGGGCCTGCTCAACCGGGTCACCCCGCCCGAGGAGCTGGACGCGACGGTGGACGCCCTGGCGGCGACCCTCGTATCCAGGGCACCGATCACCCTGCAGCGGTACAAGGCGATGGTGCACCTCGGGTCGTCCCTGCCGATCGCCACCGCGCTACGCCTCGACCCCGGTCCCAGCCCCTACCTGAGCGAGGACCGCGCGGAGGGCACCGCAGCCTTCAGCCAGAAGCGAACTCCACGGTGGTCCGGCCGCTGAACGCACGGATCGCGACACCCCGCAACACCCCGGTTCCACTGCTGCGAAGGGAACAGCCATGAAGACACCCCAACGGTTCCGCACCATACCCCGCACCGCCGCCGTGGCCATGGCCACGGTTGCCAGCCTCGCCCTCGCCGCCTGCGGAGGCGGTTCCGCGAACAGCGGCAAGGGCGGCGGCGACATCAAGGTCGGCGTGATCGCCGCGCTGACCGGCATCGCCGCACCCTACGGCGTCCAGAGCGTGAACTCCTTCCAGATGGGCGTCGCCGACCTCAACGCGGCCGGTGGGATCAACGGGCGCAAGGTCTCGGTGGAGGTGCTCGACAACCGCTCGAAGCCGGAAGAGGTCCCCGCCCTGATGCGCCGGCTCGTGTCCGGCGGTGCGAACGTCATCGTCGGCGCGTCGTCCAGCCCGGTCACCATCACCGCGGCCCAGACCGCCGACCAGCTCAAGGTGCCGCTGATCGTGCCGATGGAGGCGGCCGACAGCATCATCGGCACCGGGCGCAAGTACGTCTTCAAACTGGCCCCCTCGATCCTGGCCGACAACGGCTGGGCCGCGCAGTCGGTGCGCGCCGTGATGCAGGGGGCGGAGAAGAAGGGCGAGACGCCGAAGACGGCGATGCTGATCTACGCCAGCGCCGGGGCCTACCCGGACGCGCAGAAGGCGTGGTCCGGCACCTTCCAGAAGGAGTACCCGGGCGTGAAGGTGCTCGACTCCATCTCCTACGACGAGGCCACGACGACGGACTTCGCCCCGCTGGTCAGCCAGGCGAAGAACGCGAACCCCGACATCCTGTTGTTCGGCGGCAACCCGCAGGGCGCGTTCCTCTTCTACCCGGCGCTCGCCCGCTCCGGCTGGAAGCCCAAGGCGACGGTCGGCGTGCTGGGCGGCAACACCAACGCGCAGTTCATCCCGACGGTCGGCGCGATCTCGGACGGCGACGTCGCCGGCAACTACTGGACCTCGCTGCTCAAGTCGGCCGACGGCGCCAAGCACACCCCGCAGAGCTACTCGGACGAGTACAAGGCCAAGTACAACGGGCAGACGCCCGACGGGGTCGGCGCCTACTACTACGCGTCGGTCGGGCTGCTGGCGGACGCCCTGTCCGCGGCGAGCAACCCGGACGACAAGGAATCGATCACGTCGGCCCTGCGGTCCGTGGACATCTCCGGCATCAACGGCGACAAGCACGGGCTGTGGATCATCAGCCACGGCGTGAAGTTCGACGCCAAGGGCACGAACGAGCGGGCGACCGGCCTGGTCACCCAGATCCAGGGCGGCAAGTACGTCCCGGTCTTCCCGGCGGACGCGGCCGCGACCTCGACCGTCTACCCGAGGCCGTAGGCGGATCGGGGACCATGATGAAGACGGCCCTGTCGGTTGAGGGATTCAGCGTCTGGCGTGGACGGTCGGAGATCGTGCGATCCGTCGACCTCGAGGTCGGCCAGGGTGAGCTCGTCTGCCTGCTCGGCTCCAACGGAGCGGGCAAGACGACCCTCACCGAGGGGCTGCTCGGCACCATCCCCGCCCGCGCCGGCAAGCTGGAGTTCGACGGTCGCCCAATCGCCGGCCTCCGGCCCTGGCACCGGGTGCGGGCGGGACTCGTCCTGGTCCCGCAGGAGCGGTCGCTGTTCGTGGGCATGACGGTCGAGGAGAACCTCCTGGTCGGCGCGGGACCGCGGGCAAAGGCGGGCCCCTTCGACCTGGCGGCCATGTACGACCTCTTCCCGCGCCTGAAGGATCGGGCCGGCCAGCTCGCGGGGACCCTGAGCGGTGGCGAGCGCAGCATGCTCGCCATCGCCCGGGGGCTCATGCTCCAGCCCCGCACGCTCGTGCTCGACGAGCCCTCGCTCGGTCTGGCGCCGGTCATCGTGCAGGTGATCATGAAGACGATCGGCGAGATCAACGCCGCCGGTGTCGGGGTCCTGCTGATCGAGCAGAACGTCCACCAGGCGCTCGCGCTGGCCTCCCGCGGCTATGTGCTGGAAGGCGGAAAGATCGTCGCGGCCGGCACCGCGGAGTCGCTGCTCGCCTCCAGCCTCCTGGAGAGCGGATATCTCGGAACCACGACCAGCACACGAGAGGAGGCCAGGTGATGGCCGTTCTCCAGATCATTGCCACCGGGGTGCTCCAGGGGCTGATCTACGCCCTGATCGGGCTTGGCCTCTACCTGATTTTCAACGTCATGCGGGTGGTGAACTTCGCCCATGGCTACTTCGTCCTGATCGGCATGTACGGGGTGCTGTCCCTCAAGCCCAGTTCGCTGGCCGACTTCGCCGTGGCCCTGCTCTTCGTCGCCGCCGTCGCGGCCGCCTTCGGCTATCTCGTCGAGCGCTTCCTCATCGAGTCGACCCTCGACAAGTCCGGTCACGCGCAGCTGGTGATCACCCTCAGCATCGGCGTCGCCCTGCAGTACCTCTTCCAGGTGCTCTATCCCGAGCCGTACCAGACCATCCGCAACCCCTGGCCGATCGACGCCATCAACACCCTCGGCGTCACGATCAGCTTCGCCCGGCTGGCGGCCGGGACGGTGAGCCTCGTCCTGGCGCTCGCCCTGTCGTGGCTGATCTATCGGACGCGCCTGGGCGTCTACATGCGGGCCTGTGCGGAGAGCCTGAACGGTGCCATGTTCGTCGGCGTCAACGTCCGCCGGGTGTACCGCTCGACGTTCGCGCTCGGCGCGGCCGCCGCCGCGGTGGCCGGCGGGCTGCTGATTCCGTTCCAGCCGGTGTCTCCCTTGTACGGCCTGGAGCTGACGGTCAAGGCGTTCATCGTCGTCGTGATCGGCGGCAGCGGGGCGCTGTGGGGGACGGTGACGGCCGGCGTCCTCCTCGGGGTGGCCGAGGCGGCCAGCAGCGTCTACGTCAGCGGCTCGCTGGCCTCCTCGGTGATCTACGGCGCATTCCTGCTGATCATCCTGTTCCGCCCCCAGGGCCTGGCTCGGAAGCGGGTGGCCCGGACATGAGATCCCTGCGCGCGCTCGTCTCCACCCCACTGAACCGGGCGAACACCCTGGTCGTGGCCGTCGCGCTCGTCGTGGCGGTGACCTTCCCGCAGTTCGCCGCGGAGCCGACGATCGGCGTCGGCTTCGTCGCCCTGCTCTACGCGATGCGCAACCTCACCTGGAACATCGCCGGCGGCTTCACCGGACTGCTGTCGATCGCGCACGCCAGCGCCTTCGGCATCGGTGCGTTCTCGGTCGCGGTGCTGACCTGGCAGCACGGCATCAACATCTGGCTGGCGATCGGCGTGGGCATCCTGCTCTCGGCGGCGATCGGCGCGGCGGTCAGCCTGATCATGAGCCGGTTCGGCGTCAACGCGCTGTTCTTCACGCTCGGAACCCTGGCCCTGGCGGTCGCGATCTCCGGAATCGCGGCCACGTGGAGCGTCACGGGCGGCGTGAACGGTCTGCAGAACCTCACCACGCAGGAGGGCATCCTGCATCTGCAGTGGTTCACGGACGCCGCTCCGCTGTACTACGTCGCACTCGCCGTCCTCGTGCTCCTCACCGCCGGGGTGTCGTGGATGACGCGCCGCACCCGGTTCGGCCGTTCGCTGCCGTTCATTCGCGAGGATCCGGTGCTCGCCGCGAGCATGGGCGTCGCGGTGATCCGCAACCAGGCGATCGCCATGGGTGTCAGCATGGGGCTCACCGCGATTCCGGGTGCGCTCATCGCGCAGTACACGAACTTCGTGAGCTACGACTCCGTCCTGTCGGTGGAGGTCGGCGTCGCGATGCTCGTGGGCGCGATCATCGGCGGCTCGGCCACGCTCGCCGGGCCGATCGTGGCCGGGATCGGCATCGCGGTGCTCGAGGAGCTGCTGCGCATGTTCGCGGTGTCCAGCTCCAACGTCTCCAGCTACACCCAGATCGCATACGCGATCTGCGTCATCGCGATCCTGAGGTTCGGCGGCTCGGGCATCGTGCCGCTGTGGAACCGGTTGATCGTCCGCCTGTTCGGCACCGGCCGGCCGCACGACCCGGAGTCCGAGAAGTCGTCCGGCCGGTCGGCGCCCGATCGTGCCCCGGCCCCCGAGGTGGTGAGCGAGCATGCTTGAGGTCACGGCGATCGCCAAGAACTTCGGCGGTCTCAAGGTGCTGCAGGACGTCTCCTTCACGGCCGGGTCCGGGATGGTGACCGCCCTGATCGGTCCCAACGGCGCGGGCAAGTCGACGCTGGTGAACCTGATCGCCGGCGTGCTGCGCCCGACGAACGGGACGGTGCTGCTGGACGGCGTCGACATCACCGGGATGTCTCCGGTGAAGGTGTTCGAGGCGGGTGTCGCACGGACCTTTCAGGTGTCGGGGAACGTGTCGGAGCTCAACGTCTTCGAGTGCGTCGCGCTGGCGGCCTACCGGCGCGCCCGCGGCTACCGGGAGGCGAACCGGCTGGCTCGCGAGCAGCTCGAGCGGTTCGACCTCTGGCAGTACCGGCGCGAGGCGATCGGGGACATCCCGTCGGCGATGGTCCGGATCGTCGACTTCGCCCGGGGCCTGGTGTCGCAGCCGAAGGTGCTGCTGCTCGACGAGGTGATGGCCGGCCTGACCCCGCACGAGGTGGACATCGTGATCGAGCGCGTGCGCGAGTGCCGCGCGGAGGGCATCGCCATCGTGATGATCGAGCACGTGATGCAGGCGGTGAACGCGCTCGCGGACAAGGCCGTGGTGCTCAACCACGGCCGGATCGTCACCGAGGGAGCCCTGGCCGAGGTGACCGCCCACCCCGACGTTCGCGAGGCGTACCTGGGCGCTGCGTGAGGTTCGGGCGTCGCCGGTCGTCATCCACGGGGGGCGGCGGCGTCCGAGTCCCGCTGCACGACGAGGTCGGGCAGGCCGAAGGCGGGGAACAGGCCGGGCGCCTCGAACACGTCCATGGCGGCCAGCCCGTCGGGCTCGAGGCGGAGCAGGATCAGGGCGAACGGGCGGAACGTGGTGTCGCCGGGGCGGCAGACGTACGCGGCCACCGCCGGCTGGCGGTTCGCGCCCGTCGGCAGCATGCGCCAGCGGCCCTCCGACATCATGTCCTCGCGCAGCGCCGGCGCGACCCGGTCCCGGCCGGTCCACGAGCCGACGCCGGGCTCGATGGTGAGGCGGACGTCCTCGCGGAGCAGGGCGATGAGCGCCTCGGGGTCGGCGCTTTCGTGGGCCGCGATGTACCGCCGCACCAGGTCCCGCTGCGCCCCGTCGGGGACGTTCGCCGGCGCCCACTCCAGCCGGCCGCCGGGCCACCGTTCGCGCAGGGCCGACCGCGCTCGCTGCAGGGCGCTGTTCGCCGCCTGCGTGGTGGTGTCGAGCGTGGCGGCCGTCTCGCCGGCCGACATGGACAGGACGTCGCGCAGGATGAGCACGGCCCGCTGGCGCGGCGGCAGGAGCTGGATCGCGGCGAGGAACGCCAGGGAGATGGTCTCGCGGCCGACGGCCACGGCGTCCGGGCCGGGCCGCTCGTCGAGGAGCTGGTCGGGGTACGGCTGCAGCGGTGGACCCGGGCGTCGCAGGGTGTCCAGGCAGGCGTTCGTGGCGATGCGGTACAGCCACGTCCGGGCACTCGATCGTCCCCCGAAGGTGTCGCGGGACCGCCAGGCGCGCAGGAACGTCTCCTGGACGTGGTCCTCGGCGGCCTCGAACGAGCCGAGCATGCGGTAGCAGTGCACGTGCAGCTCACGGTGGTACCGGCGGGCCAGGCCGGCGAAGTCTTCGGGGTCCACGAAATGTTCTTACCGCACCGATGACTTTCCGGCCCGGCATCGTCTACCTGGGCATGGCACTGGTTGAAGCGGATATCTCGATGTCGGTGGACGGGTTCGTGACCGGGCCCGACCTGGAGGCCTTTCCCGGGTACGGCAAGGGCGGCGAGCGGCTGCACGCGTGGCTGGAGCACGAGGAGGGCCTGCGGCTGAGCGAGGCGACGTTCGCCGCGTCCGGGGCCTTCGTGACGAGCCGCCGGGTGTATGAGGACACCGGCGGCTGGGCCGAGCACGCGCAGTTCTGGAACGAGCCGGCCTTCGCGGGGCACTACGGCATGCCGGTCTTCGTCGTGACCCACCGCCCGCACGAGCCGGTCCGCCACCGCGACACGACGTTCACGTTCGTCACCGAGGGCGTGCGCGCGGCGCTGGAGGCGGCCGCGGTGGCCGCCGCAGACCGGCGGGTGCACATCATGGGCGGGGCATCGCTCATCCAGCAGGCCCTGCGGACCGGCCTGGTCGGCCGGCTGCGCCTGCACATCGTCCCGCTGCTGCTCGGCTCCGGCACCGCCCTGTTCGACGGGGCCGGCCCGCGGCTGCGGCACCTCGAGACCGTGGACACGCCCGGCGCGACGCATGTGACCTACCTGGCCGGGTGACCGGCCGCGATGGCGGCCGGGTGCCGGTCACCGTCAGGGGACCACGGTGACCGGCCAGCGGCCGCAGCGCACGAGTTTGACCGCGACCGAGCCGGCGAAGCGGTGCAGGGCGCCGGCCGAGCGGCCCACGACGACCGCGTCCGCGTGGAGCTGCTCGGCGATGGCGACCAGTTCGGTGTACGGCTCCCCGGTCCGCACCACCAGGCGCGCGTCGACGTTCAGGCGCGGGATGTGGTGCTCGACGGCGTCGCGCAGCTGCCGTTCGACCGCGTCGTGCGCGTCGACCACGTTGGCGGCCGCGTTCCCGCCGGTGTCGGCGAGCGAGAGCACGGAGGCGGGGAGCGTGCGCACGTAGACGGCGACGAGCCGCGAGCGCTGCCGCCGGGCGAGGCCCACGGCGTACGCGGCCGCGCGCAGGGAGGACGTCGAGCCGTCGATGCCGACGACGATCGTGCCCGGCCCGTCGCTGCTGACCTCGCGAATGGGCCGGGCGGCCGGCTGCAGTTCCTCGTTCACGGCATCTCCCCGGGGTGTGAGGGCGCGATCACACGGGAAAGCATAACGCCAGAATATAAGTACGTGATATAAAAGTTGTGTGTCCAAGATCCTTGACGGGGTGGCGCTGGCCAACAGCCTGGAGCGGGTCGTCTCGCTCCTGCGCCGGCTGGCCCCCTCGGACCAGGTCTCGCTGACGAAGGCGGCCACGCTGCGGACGCTCGACGTCCACGGCCCGTGCCGCATCTCCGAGCTCGCGGTCCGCGAGGGCATCACCCAGCCGGCCATGACCCAGCTCGTCTCCCGCCTGGAGCAGGACGGCTACGCCGAGCGTCGCTCCTGGGCCGACGACGCCCGGGTCGTGATGGTGCACCTCACCCCGGACGGCGCCGACGTGCTGCGGCACCGCCGCGACACCCGGGCCCGGCTCCTGGCCGACCTCGCCGATCGCCTCGGCGAGGAGGACCGCGCCGCGCTCGCCGCCGCCCTGCCCGCCTTGGACCGGCTCGTCACCACCTATCAGACCCTCCTCCCCGGGAGTACCGCGGTATGAATCAGCACAGTCCGGCGGCGGCCAGCCCGTTCCGCCAGCCGAAGGCGGTGTGGGCCGTCGCGTTCGCCTGCGTCGTGTCGTTCATGGGCATCGGCCTCGTCGACCCGATCCTGCCCGCGCTGTCGACCAAGCTGCACGCGTCGCCCAGCCAGGTGTCGCTGCTGTTCACCAGCTACCTGCTCGTGACCGCGGTCGCGATGCTCGTCACCAACATGGTGTCCAGCCGCATCGGCCCGAAGCGGACCCTCATCGTCGGCCTCGTGATCATCGTCGTGTTCGCGGGCCTCGCCGGCACCTCGGACTCGATCGGCGGCATCGTCGGCTTCCGCGCCGGCTGGGGCCTGGGCAATGCGCTGTTCATCGCCACCTCGCTCGCCGTCATCGTCGCCTCCGCGAGCGGCGGCTTCGGCGGGGCGATCATCCTGTACGAGACGGCGCTCGGCGTCGGCATCGCGGTCGGCCCGCTGCTCGGCGGCACGCTCGGCGGGATCAGCTGGCGCGGCCCGTTCTACGGCGTGAGCGTGCTGATGTTCATCGCGCTCATCGCGACCATCTTCCTGGTGCCGAAGACGCCCAAGCCGGCCGAGCGCACCTCCATCGCGGCCCCGATCGCCGCGCTGCGCCACCGCGGGCTGCTCATCATGAGCCTCACCGCCGTGCTGTACAACTGGGGCTTCTTCACCATGCTCGGGTACGCCCCCTACCCGATGCACCTCAACGAGCACAAGCTCGGCCTCGTCTTCACCGGCTGGGGCCTGCTCGTCGCGATCTTCAGCGTCGCCGTCGCCCCGCGGCTGCAGCGGCGCTTCGGCACGGCCAAGACGCTGTACGCCAACCTGTTCCTCCTCGGCGTCGTGATGACCGTCATCGCCGCGTTCACCGACTCGCCCGCCACGGTCATCGTCGCGGTCATCGTCTGCGGCGCCTTCATCGGCATCAACAACACCCTGACCACCCAGGCGGTCATGACGGTGGCCCCGGTGCCGCGGCCGGTCGCGTCCGCCTCCTACGGCTTCGTGCGCTTCATCGGCGGCGGTCTCGCCCCGTTCGTGGCGGGCAAGCTTGCCGACCACTACAACATCCACGTGCCGTTCTACCTCGGCGCCGCGACCTTCATCCTCGCCATCTTCGTGCTGGCCACCGGTCACCGGATCCTCACCGACGCCGAGAACGCGGCCTCGGCCGACGAGTCCCAGCCCATCGGCGAGATCGTCGCCGTCGGCCGCATCGGCGCGGCCAACGGCAACCGGCCCGTCGTCGTGGCCGTCGACGCGGGGGAGTCCGCGGCCGCCGTCCTTGCCGCCGCGGCCGAGCGCGCCGCCGAGCTGCACGCGCCGCTGGAGCTGCTGCACGTCCACGAGATCGCGGTCGTCGGCGACGAGGCGGTGGATCGGGAGACGTACGAGCAGGCCCGCACCCGGGTCCAGACGCTGCTGGACGACCTGGCCGCCCGCGGCGTCACCGCATCCGGGCACGTGCTGCGCAGCGTCGCCGACCACGGCCACGCCGGCAGCCTGATCGCCCGCCACGCCAAGGCCGTCGACGCCCAGCTGGTCGCGATCGGCGGCCCGTCCCACGGCGGCGTCGCCCACCTGCTCGACGGCAGCGCGACCGAGCGCGTCGTCGCGGAGTCGGGCTGCGAGGTGCTCGTCGTTCCGCCGGTCACGCTTGCGGGGTAATCCCCGCGGACAGCCGGTGGTCGTCCGTCCGGGGCACGTGTTCGTGCCCCGGACGGTTTCCGGTTCACTCGTTTCGTTTTACGGTTATTCCATGATGACCGTCGAGTCCCGGCACGACCTCGAACGGGAGGTCACCTGGATCACCGTCGCCGGGGAACTCACCGTGGAACGCAAGCACCGCCTCCGCACGATCATCGGCAAGGCGCTCGTCGCCTGCCCCCGCGCCGTCATCGTCGACCTCACCGGCTTCGACGACCCGACCGGCACCGCCGCGCCGCTGTTCCACGCGGCCCAGAGCCGGGCCTTCCGCGACCACGGGGCGTTCCTGCTGTGGGTGCTGCCGCGCCAGGGCCAGCTCCGCGACCGGCTCGCCAACCCGTTCTGGCACCACGTCCTGCGGCTCTACGACACCATCGCCGAGGCCGAGGCGGCCGTCGAGCTCGGCCCGCCACCGCCGACCCGGTTCACCGAGCCGCTCGAGCCCGACGGCTTCGCCCCGAGCCGGGCCCGCCTGATCGTCCACGACGCCTGCATGGCCTGGGACCTGCCGCACATGGCCACCGTCGCGCGCCGGGTCGTCTTCGAGCTCGTCCACAACGCCGCCACCCACGCGGCCACGCCGCTCGTCCTGGTCGTCAGCCGGCGCGGCGGCTTCCTGCATCTCTCGGTGCGCGACGGCGACCCCCGGCCTCCGACGGTGCTGCCCAACAGCCGCAAAGCGGGTGTTCCCGGCGACGGCCTGCACATCGTCGACCGCAACGCCACCGCGTGGGGCTGCCTGCGCAGCGCCGAGGGCAAAATCGTCTGGGCCGCGCTGTGGATCGCACCCCCGCCGTAAGAATGACCGTTATGTTCGGTAGGCCGGGCTGATGGGTATCAGAGTGGTCGATTCGCAGCCACTCCGAGGGAGCCCCCCATGCCAACCGAGCTGCAAACGCTGGGCCGTCACGCCCGCCCGCTGCACGGCGTCCTCGGCTGGTGGGCCGTGACGAGCTTCGGCCTGCTGAGCGTGCTGGTCGCGGCCCTGGCGGCCTGCTGGCCGACGTACGTGCGCGCGGTCGGCACCGCCGCGCTGGGCGCCTGGCTGCTGTTCACCGCCGTCGGCCGCGCCGGCGGCGGCCAGCTCCTGCGCGCCCGCTACGGCGGCCCGCTCTTCCTGCAGGCCGGCCCCGCCCTGCTGGCGCTGGCCGGCGTCATCCTGATCCGCCTGCCGGAGTCGGACCCGTCCGTCGGCGTCTCGGTGGCCGCCCTCGCGTTCGGCATCGCCGCGGCCGTCGACGGCGCCGCCGCGCAGCCCCTGCCGAGCCTGGCCCGCACCTGCCTGCGCGTGCGCGCGGCGAGCGGTCTGGTCGCCGCCATCGCGGTGGCCGCGGCGCCGGTGGTGGGCCTGATCATCGCCGCGGCCGTGATCGGCATCGGCGAGCTCGTCCTGGCGGCGCGGCTGCTGCCGGAGGCCGATCGCCTGGCCCAGATGCTGGACCGCACCGAGTCCCCCGCGGACGCCGAGCCGCTGCTGGCCCTGGACGACGACTGACAGAGATGCCGGCTCAGGCGGGGACGGGGGTTTCGGGCTCCATGTCGAACGACGCCTGGAGCTTCTCCGGGCGTGTGCCAAGTCCGGCGCGGATCGCGCGATGCCACGGCGCATCGATGAGGCGCTTGGTCTCGTCGAGCATCGACGCCGGTTCCAGGTTGCGGTAGGTGTCCACCTCGCCGGCGGCGACGGCGGTCAAGGTCGCGTACACGGGCTCGGGATCGAACTGCGCCCGGGGGAACGCGAGCCTCGAGTAGTCGAAGAGCCGCTCGCCGGGATCGTCCTCCCAGCTCTTCCACGTCTGGAACATGCGGTCGTTGAATCCGGTCAGGAACGGGCCCGGGTTGACGGTTGCCACCTCGATGCCGAACTCGCGCAGCTCGTCCGCCATGGACTCGGCGACGGCCTCGATCGCGTGCTTCGACGCCGAGTAGAGGCCCGTGAAGGGATTGACGTTCAACCCCTCGCGTGAGGACACCCAGACGATCCGGCCCTCGCCGCGCTTGACCATCTGCCGCGCGATGCCCTGCGTCAGCAGGAGCGGCCCGAAGACGTTCACCTCGAACTGGTGGCGGATGTTCCTCGCGGGAATGTCGACGGTCGAGCCGCCTTCCCCGACGCCGGCATTGTTCACCAGAATCTCGACACCCCACGAGAGGGCCTTTCTCCGGTCGCCTTCGTCGGTGACGTCGAGCTTTTCGACCTGCAGATGCACGCCTCGCTGCGCCGCCTGCCACTTGAGGGTCTGCACCTGGGCCCAGATCTCCACGGCGGCGATGACGTCGAATCCCTTTCCGGCCAGGCGCATGGCCACCTCGTGGCCGAACCCGGTCCCGGCTCCGGTGATGAGCACCTTCTTCATGGCACACCCGTCCTTCTTGAGCGGTATCGATGGAACGCTTCACAGGCCCGGCGGGAAGTCGGCGGCGCGGGACATGGATTCGGATCTGCCGATGTCGGCCATCGCCTCGCGCAGCGCCGACGTCACCGTGTCGTACGCGTCGCTGCCCAGCACCAGCCGGCGCGGCGGCGGGTCCTCGGCCATCGCGGCGATGACCGCGCGGACGCCGCGCCGCGGGTCGCCGGGCTGCTTGCCGTCCTGGTCGATCATCGCGGACCGCACGTCCTCCAGCATCCGGCGGTAGGCCGGCACGGTCTCGGTGATCGGCTCGTCGGCGAACCCGGCAAAGGCGTTCGTGCGGAAGGGCCCTGGCTCGACCGCCAGGACGCGGATGCCCAGCGGGGCGACCTCCTCGCGCAGGACCGCCGTCGCCGCCTCGACCGCGTGCTTCGCGGCGCTGTAGTAGCCGAACCCGGTCACGGCGCGCAGACCGGCGAGCGAGGACATGTTGACGATCCAGCCGCGGCCCCGTTCGCGCATGCCGGGCAGCACCGCACGCGTCACCGAGAGCAGCGCGAAGAAGTTCAGGTCGAACGTCCGCCGTACCGCATCCTCGGGCATGCCCTCGACCGAGCCGTACCATCCGCGCCCGGCATTGTTGACCAGCACGTCGATCCCGTCGAAGCGCTGCTCGGCCGCGGCCACCGCGGTGCGGACCCGGCCCGCGTCGGTGACGTCCAGCGGCAGGAGCAGCACGCGGTCGCCGTACGGCCGCGCCCACTCCCGCAGCTCCTCGGGGCGCCGCGTGGTCAGCGCCACCCGGTCGCCCGTCTCGAGCGCGGCGTCGGCGTACGCCTGGCCGAAGCCGCCCGGCGTCCCGCCGGTGATGAACCACGTTCTCATGGCTCGATCATGAGCCGGACGATGGAGGAGCCGCGCAGGGTGAACCGGTAGTGCAGGTCGACCACCCCGCCCGGAAAGTCGCCCTCCAGACGCTGCGTCACGTCATACCGCTCCTCCCCGAGCCGCGTGTCCTCCCCGAGCCGCGTGGCGGAGACGAGTTCGGTGGTGTACGTGTACTCGGCCGCCGCACCGGCCAGCCACGCGCGGATCTCGGCGGTGCCGTGATGGCCGCGGCCGTCGTCGATCACGACGGCGTCGGGTGCGTAACACGCGACAGCGCGGTCGACGTCCCGGGTGTTGTGCGCGGTCAGATAGGTCGTGATCGCGGGAGGAAGGTCCATGACGCCAACGGTGGAGTCTCGCGCAGGGGGAGGGTCAAGACTGGAGGCATGCGCCGAGGACTGACCATCGGGGAGTTCGCCACGCTGACGCACCTGAGCGTGCGGACGTTGCGCCGGTACCACGAGGCCGCCCTGCTCGTGCCCGCCACCGTCGACCCGTTCACCGGCTACCGCTACTACGCCGCCGAACAGATCCCGTCCGCGCAGGTCATCCACCGGCTGCGCGAACTCGACGTCCCGCTTGCCGAGGTGAAGTCCATCCTCGCCGCCGACCCCGAGCGGCGCGCGGACCTCATCGCCGGGCACCTGCGCCGGCTGGAGGCGGAGCTCGATCGCACCCGGGCCGCCGTCGTGTCGCTGCGGCGGCTGCTGCGCCCCGACCCGGAGAACCTTCAGGTCGAGCTGCGCTCCGTGCCCGCCCGGACCGTCGCCGCCGTCCGCGGGCACGTCACGCTCGAGGACTCGACGAGATGGTACGACGCGGCGATGGCCGAGCTCGATGCCGCCTTCGCCCCGGCCGATCGCACCGGGCCACCCGGCGGCCGCTACGCCAACGAGCTGTTCACCGCCGGCGCCGGGGCGATGACGGTGTACCGCCCGGTGCGTGAACCCCGCGCGCGCGGCCGCATCGAGGTCGTCGAGCTGCCGCCGGTCGACCTCGCCGTCGCCGTCCACTCCGGCGGGCACGACGACATCGACGTGACGTACGGCCGCCTGGGATCGTGGGTGGTCGAACACGCCCTGGCCGTCGACGGCCCGATCGACGAGACCTACCTGGCCGGCCCCCGCGACACCCCGGCCCCCGCCGACTGGCGCACCGAGATCGGCTGGCCGGTGTTCCGCCTCACCCCGGGGGGACTGGCTTAGGATGCCGTAGGACATCGGCAGGGGAGCTGAGATGGCGTTCGTTTCCGGACGGGCCACGGCGGTCCGGGCCGTCGCGGCGTTGCTCGGCATCGGCTCGCTCGAACTGCGCGCGCTCGCGAGCGACCTGCGCCAGGGGGCGATCGCCGCGCACGAGGTGGCCGACGCCATCGCGCGGATGCAGATGATCGCCGACGTCACCCACGACTTTCCGCTGCTGCTCATCCGGCCCGGGCTGCTCGGTCGCGAGCGCGCCGCCCGGGAGGCGCTCGTGTGGCGGTGGGGCGTCTCGACCGACGCCGCCCGCGAGTGGATCGGGGCCGCGCTGGCCGATGCCGGGCCGCAGTTCCGGCGGTACCCGGCGATGCTCGATCGCGAGCACCAGCGCTGGATGGCCAAGAACCCGCTCCGGCGGGTGCTGCGCTAGGCACGCCCGGCCCGTCCGGCGGTGAGATTCTTCACATTGACGGGACCGGATGCGACCGACCGTTAAGGGGCTTATCCATTTTGAGCAGGGCTCCGTGGTCGCATGATCACATCGAGTAGTCGCGATGAGTAAACCCAATCACCGGCGTCAGTGTCCCGGGCCGTTGACCGGATTCCCAGCGAACTCCTAGCCTTCCCTCGCACCGTCCGACTGGATCACGGGGGAGTGGCCGGCGTGGATATTCGTCTGCCCATGTTTCGTGCGCACGTGCGGCCGTACAAGGCCCTCGGCGTACTGTTCGCGCTGCTCAGCCTCATGGTGACGCTGCTCGTCGCGCCGCCCTTCGCCGGGCCGGCGCACGCCGCGCCCAAGACCCCCGCCTGCCCGGCGACCGCGCCCGACGCGAAGACCGCGCGGGACCAGGCGGCGGCGTGCAAGGGCCGCGTCGAGGTGCTCGGCGGCCGCACCGAGCGGGCCCAGGTCTTCGCCAACCCGAACGGCACCTTCACGTCGAACGAGGCGGTGGTCGTGCAGCGGGTGCGCACCGCCGGCGGCGGCTGGACGGCCCCGGACTCGACGCTGCGCAAGACCTCCTCCGGCGGCTACGCACCCGCGGCGAGCTGGCTCGGCACCACGTTCTCCGGCGGCGGCACCGGCCCGCTGGTGACGCTGCGCCGCGGCTCCGGCGAGCTCTCCCTGTCGTGGCCGTCCGCGCTGCCGGAGCCGAAGGTCGCCGGGAACACCGCCACCTACCCGGAGGTGCTGCCCGGCGTCGACCTGCAGCTGACCGCCGAGGTCGAGGGTTACTCCGAGGTGCTGGTCGTCAAGACGCCCGAGGCCGCCAAGCAGCCGGCCCTGGAGAACGTGCGGTTCCGCACCGCGACCAAGGGGCTCAAGGTCAAGACCGGCGACTCCGGCTCCGTGTCGTACCTCGACGGCAGCGGCTCGCCGATGTTCGCCTCCGGCACGCCGGCGATGTGGGACTCCTCCGGCGGCGTCCCGGCCGACGCGCGGTCCGCGACCGCGCAGAGCCGCACCGCGCGGATGCCCGTGACGGTCGAGGGCGGCGACGTCGTCGTCCGGCCCGATCTGCAGGTGCTGCGCGGCGGCGCGACGAAGTTCCCGGTCTTCATCGACCCGGCCTTCAACGCGAGCGCCTGGACGATGATCAACAGCCGGTTCACGACCCAGTCGTACTGGAGCTACGACCGCAACGGCTGCCCCGCGCCCTTCAAGAGCGTCCCGTGCGCCAAGGTCGGGTACACCGACGAGGGCCAGACGATGATCTACCGCTCGATCTTCCTGCTCCCGACGGCCTCGTACGTCGGCAAGCACGTGCTGGACGCCAAGTTCTCGATGGATCTGCTGCACTCGTGGACCTGCAGCGACACCCGCACGAGCCTGTGGTGGGTCGGCGGGATCGACGCCAACACCACCTGGAGCAACCACGCGGGCAGCTGGAGCTCGCTGCAGACGTTCACCGACAACCACACGTGCAACCTGGCCCGGGTGCGCAGCGAGTGGGGCATCACCGGGCTGATCCAGTCGGCGGCCGGGCAGTACTGGAACGGCGTCACCATCGGCCTGCGGGCCGGCGACGAGGCCAACCACAACGCGTGGAAGAAGTTCGACGCGGGCACGGCGCTGCTGACCGTCACCTACAACTCCTACCCGAACGCGCCCGACCAGCTGACCGTCTCCGGCAGCGCGTGCGCGACGGGCGCGGCCCGGCCGGTGGTGAAGACGGTGACGCCGGAGTTGCGCGCCCGCACCAGCGACGCCGACGGTACCGCCCAGACCCACCGGGTGTCGTTCTGGTGGTGGCCCGTCGGGGGCACCCGCAACGACAACGACAAGGTCACGCAGACGGCCGTCACGCCCGGCACCACCGCCATCGTCAGCATCCCGCCGGGCAAGCTCGTCAACGACGGGGTGTACCAGTTCCAGGCCCGCTCCTACGACGGCACCGACGACGGCCAGTTCTCACAGGTGTGCGAGTTCAAAGTGGACACCGCACCACCCGGCCCACCGTCGCAGGTGACCTCCACCGACTACCCCAGCGACGGGCAGCGCCACGGCGGCGCGGGCATCGGCGGCACCTTCAAGTTCTTCCCGCCCGCGACCGTCCCGTCGGACTTCGCCGGCTACGCCTACACGCTCGACACCGGCACGACGCCGCCGAACGCCAAGCAGGTCGCCGCGGCCACGGACAACACGGCGACGGTGAGCATCACGCCGCCGACCGATGACGCGTTCACGCTGCGCGTGTGGACCAAGGACACGGGCGGCAGCTACTCGACGCCGACCACGTACGCCTTCAGCGTCAAGGCCGGCGCCGGCCCCGACGCCCGCTGGCAGCTCGACGAGGGCAGCGGTACGAGCGCCGCGGACTCGACCGGGCACGGCAACCCGATCACCCTGTCCAACCCGTCGTGGATCGCGAGCCGCGGCGGCACCGGCAAGGCGCTGTCGTTCAACGGCACCAACGCCACCGGCGCGACCGGCGGCCCGATCAACACCAAGTCGCCGACCACGAACACCGCGACGACGGTCCGTACCGACGCGAACTTCACGGTCACCGCATGGCTGAAGGTCGACACCCTCGACCCGGGCGGCGCGAACTATGTCGCCGTCAGCCAGGACGGCACCCGCACCTCGGCGTGGACGCTCGGCTACCACGGCAGCAGCAACCGCTGGCGGTTCGCGATGTACGGCTCCGACGTCGACAACGTTCCCGTCATCGCCGGCATCGTGTCCGACGGCACGCCCGTCGCGGGCAAGTGGACGTACATCGTCGCCACCTACGACGCGTCGACCCACACGCTGCGGATGTACGTCGACGGGGTGCTGCAGACCGGCAGCCTCGTGCTCTCGGGCGGCTTCAACGCCACCGGCCCGGTCGTGCTCGGCCGGCGCAAGTGGAACGGCGGCAACGACAGCTTCTTCAAGGGCGGCGTCGACGACGTGCGCATCTACGCCCGGGTCGTGCCCGCGGCCGATCCCGAGCTCACCAACCAGCTCAACCCCGAGAAGCCGACCATCACCATCCCGGCCGGCCAGACCCCGACGGTGAACCAGCCGCTGCAGGTCACCTTCAGCGGCGGGGGAGACCCGGCCGTGACGGCGATCAAGTACAGCCTCGGCGCCGCCGGGCTCGGCTCGACCGCGACCCTGCCCACGCCGGGCGGTCAGGTCACGGTCACCGTCACGCCGCCCGCCATGGGCCAGGTCACGCTGTTCGCCGCGGCCGTCGCGGGCACTCACCAGAGCGACATCGCCACCGCGTTCATCACGGTCGGCACGCCGCCCGCGATCACCGGCACGGTCGTCGACCCGGTCAGCGGCAACGCGGTCTCCGGCGCGACGGTGACGCTGCGCCCGAGCGGCACCACCCGGGTGACCGACGCGTTCGGCGTCTACGAGTTCACCGGCCTGACCCCGGGCACCTACACCGTGTCGACCGCGGTCGGCGACGCCTGCGGGCTGTACGCCAGCACCGAGGTCGAGGTCACCGGGCAGACGTACGTGGACCTGCTGCTCTTCCCGCAGTCCGACGTGTTCGGGTACACCTGCCTCACCCAGACCCAGGCGTTCGAGCCCGGCGACACGCTGCTCGGCCTGAGCGGCGACGACTCGGTGACGCAGGTGTCCGTACCGTTCGCGATGCCTTTCTACGGGCACAACTCGTCCACCGCCTGGGTGTCGACGAACGGCTTCCTGGCCTTCGCCGACCCGAGCGCGGCCGGTGACGCGGCGGCCGGCGCCGCCATCCCGCAGTCGGCCGCCCCGAACGCGCTCGTCGCGCCGTTCTGGACCGACCTGGTCGTCGACGGCAGCGCGAGCGTCTACACGAAGACGGACGGGGCGTTCCCGAACCGGCGCTTCATCGTCGAGTGGCGCAACGTGGCGCTCTTCGCCAGCAGCAAGCGGGTCACGTTCGAGGCGATCCTGTCCGAGAACGGCGACATCGCCTTCAACTACGCCGACATCGACGCCGACGACGCCGAGCGCGGCGGCGAGGCGACGGTCGGCATCGAGAGCACCGGCGGCGAGTACGGCCTGCAGTACGCCTTCCACCAGCCGATCCTCGAGTCCGGCAAGGCGGTGCTCATCGACTACCCGCTCGACGCCCAGCCGATCGGCACCGGCTACGTCACCGGCACCGTGACCCGCAACGGCACCCCCGCCGCCGGGCTCACCGTGTCGCTGCAGCCGCAGGGGCTCACCACGACGACGGCGAACGACGGCACGTACGCCTTCGCCGCCGTCGAGGAGGGCGGGTTCAGCGTGTCCACGGTGGACGGTTGCGCCACGGCCACCGCGAGCGGCCACGTGTCCGGCCCGACCGTCGCGAACCTGGCGCTGGCCGCGGTGCCGGACGAGTTCGGCTACACCTGCACCACGTCGACGCAGGCGTTCGTGCCGGCCGACACGACGGTGCTGCCGATCGTCGACGACGACGCGCACACCCAGGTGACGCTGCCCTTCCCGGTGACGTTCTACGGCCAGACGTACACCGGCGCCTGGGTCTCGGCCAACGGCTTCGTCAGCTTCACCGACCCGGGCTACGAGAACCCGGACGTGCGGGCCGCCCTGCCCAACGCGACCGGCCCGAACGCCGCGCTGTACCCCTTCTGGGACGACCTGGTGCTGGACGGCAACTCCAGCGTCCGCACCGCCGTCGTCGGCTCGGCGCCGAACCGCAAGTTCGTGGTCGAGTGGCGCGACATGTACCTCTTCGGCAACACCTCGCGCCGGGTCACCGTCGAGGCGATCATCGCCGAGAACGGCACCATCACCTTCAACTACGCCGGGCTCGACAACGCCTACGAGCGCGGCCTCGGCACGGTCGTCGGCATCGAGAACGCCGACGGCACCATCGGCCAGACCTACTCCGCGTTCCGTGATGCGCTGGCCGACGGCCGGGCCATCACCTACACCCCGCCGGCCGCGTGATCGTCGTGGAACTTTGGAGGAAGCCGGTGCACACCTCACTGCGCGCCCGCAACGGCCTGCTGTACACCCTCTCGGCGCTGCTCGTCGTGCTCGTCGCCGGGCAGCAGCCGGTGTTCGCCGGCCCGGCCAGGCCGTTCACGCCGGCGGCCGCCGCCAAGGTGCCCAGCGTCAAGACGAAGGCGGTCACGGCCGGGAAGCCGGTCAAGGACACCACGAAGAAGGCCCAGGACAGCCCGGCGCCGGTCTGGCCGGGCGCGTCCGCGGTCGACGTCGGCGTCGGCGCCACCGCGCCGGCCGCCTCCGGCCCGGTCACCATCACGGCCCCGGCCACGACGAAGCAGGCCAAGACGGTCGGCGCGGCGGGCATCGCGATCCCGGCGAAGGTGCACGTCGAGGTCCTCGACCAGCAGGCGTCGCGCAAGGCGAACGTCCAGGGCCTGCTGCTCAAGGTCGGCCGGGCCGACGGCGGCAGCTCGGCGAGCGCCGTGGGCGTGAAGGTCGACTACAGCCGGTTCGCCACGGCCTACGGCGCCGACTGGTCGAGCCGCCTCAAGCTGGTCGAGCTGCCCGAGTGCGCGCAGACGACCCCGGACCGGCCCGAGTGCGCCGCCACCGACGTCCCCAGCCACAACGACGCCCGGACGAAGACGGTCAGCGGCGACGTCGTGCTCGCCGCCGGCGCGAAGACGCTCGCGCTCACCGCCGGCTCGTCGGGCGCGTCCGGCAGCTACGGCGCGACCAGCCTCTCGTCGTCGAGCACCTGGTCGGCGGGCGGCTCGGCGGGCGACTTCTCGTGGTCGTTCCCGATGCGCACCCCGCCGTCGCTGGGCGGCCCGTCGCCGACGCTGCAGATCACGTACTCCGCCCAGTCCGTCGACGGCCGCATGGTCACCTCGAACAACCAGCCGTCGATCGTCGGCGAGGGCTTCGAGCTGTCCACGAGCGGCTACATCGAGCGCCGGTACAAGACGTGCGCCGAGGACCCGAAGACGGGCGGCGACCCGGCCGCGAAGACCGGCGACATGTGCTGGGCGACCGACAACGCCACCATGAGCCTCAACGGCAGTGGCTCCGAGCTCATCAAGGACGGCTCGGACCCCAACCGCTGGCACCCGCGCAACGACGACGGCTCCCGCGTCGAGCACAAGACCGGCGCGTCCAACGGGGACGACAACGGCGAGTGGTGGGTCGTCACCACCGTGAACGGGACGCAGTACTGGTTCGGCCGCAACCAGCTGCCCGGCGCGCCCGCGGGCACCACGACCCAGTCGACGTGGACCGAGCCGGTGTTCGGCAACGACACCGGCGAGCCGTGCCACGGCGCCACCTTCGCGGCGTCGTCGTGCACGCAGGCGTACCGCTGGAACCTCGACTACGTCGTGGACCCGCACGGCAACACGATGTCGTACTGGTACGGCATCGACCGCAACTTCTACAAGAAGAACAACAGCACCGCGACGCAGTACGACCGCGCGGGCTACCTCGACCACGTCGACTACGGCACCCGCGACGAGAACCTCACCACCGCTGGGGACTGGACCACCGGCACCGACACCGCGTTCAGCGGGCACGCGGCGGCCCGGATCAGTTACGCCTACGCGGACCGTTGTCTTTCCTCATGCGGTACCAAGGACAAAGCCCACTGGCCGGACACGCCCTGGGACCTCAACTGCGACAGCGGGGCCTCCTGCTCGCAGACCTCCCCGTCGTTCTGGACCACCCGCCGCCTGGCCTCCATCACCACCAAGGTGTGGGAGGCGACGACCTCGCAGATGCGCGACGTCGAGCGGTGGACGCTGACCCACACGTTCCCGGACCCGGAGGACGGCACCCGCGCCGGCCTGTGGCTGGACAAGGTCTCGCACAGCGGCCTCGTCGGGCCGCCCGGCACCTCGACGGACCTGCCCGACGTGAGCTTCGTGCCGACCCAGATGGCCAACCGCGTCGACGGCGTGGACGCGTCGCCGTCGATGAACTGGAGCCGGCTGACCGCCATCAACACCGAGACCGGCGGCCAGATCCAGATCGTGTACTCCGCGCCGGACTGCTTCGTCGGCACCCGCATGCCCGCCGCGCCCGAGAACAACACGCTGCGCTGCTACCCGGTGCGGTGGACCCCCGACCCGATCACGGGCGAGATCACCGACTACTTCCACAAGTACGTCGTGGACAAGGTCATCGAGAACGACCTGACCGGCGGCTCCAAGCGGGTCCTGCACCAGTACACGTACATCGGCGACCCGGCCTGGCACTACGCCGACGACGACGGCCTCATCTCCAGCGACCAGAAGACCTGGAACGTCTGGCGCGGCTACGCGAAGGTCGGCACCTCGGCCGGCGAGGCCCCCACCGCACCCGGCAACCCGGACGAGCGCACGTACAGCGAGACGCTGTACTTCCGCGGCATGAACGGCGACCACCTGCCGTCGGGCACCCGCACCGTCAACGTGGTCGACTCCGAGGGCGGCAGCGTCCCCGACGACGACGCCTTCTCCGGCATGATCCGCGAGTCCCGCACCTTCAACGGCGTCGGCGGCGCCGAGGTGACGGGCGCCATCAACGACCCGTGGCAGTCGGCCGCGACCGCGACCCGCACCATCAACGGCGTCACCACGACCGCGAAGTTCACCAACACCCAGGCCGTCCACAGTAGAACGGCGCTCGATGCCAGCCGGGGCTTCCGCCGCTCGTCCACGAAGAACACCTTCGACTCGCTGGGCATGGTCGTCACCGCGACGGACTACGGCGACGACGCGGTGACGGGCGACGAGCAGTGCACCACGACGTCGTTCGAACCGCGCAACACGACGGTCTGGCTGATGACGGCGCAGCAGCGCACCCAGACATTCTCCGTCGACTGCGACAAGGTGGCGACCGGCCCGATCACCGAAGCCGACGTGATCGGCGACAGCCGCCTGTACTACGACGGCGCCACGACCTTCGGCACCGCCCCGACGAAGGGCGACGTGACGAAGAGCGAGGCCCTGAGCGTGTGGAGCGCGACGAGCCCCACCTACTACCAGCTGAGCCGCTCGGCGTACGACGCTCTGGGCCGCGTCCACGAGTCGTGGGACGCGATGGACTACCACTCGCAGACCGACTACACCCCGGCGACGACGGGCCCGGTCACCCAGACCGTCGACACCAACCCCCGCGGCTGGACCACGACCACCACGCTGGAGCCGGCCTGGGGCCTGGCCACGGCGACCGTCGACCCGAACAGCCGCCGGACGGACATGACGTACGACGGCCTCGGCCGCATGACGGGCGTGTGGCTGCCGGACCGCTCGAAGGCCGCGAACGACACGGCCAACATGACGTACGACTACCTGATCCGCACGAACGGCGCGAACGCGGTCACCACGAAGACCCTGAACCCGTCCGGCGGCTACACCACGTCGTACGCGCTCTTCGACGGCTTGGTCCGCGAGCGTCAGACCCAGACGGACTCGCCGTCGGGCGGCCGCCTGCTGACGGACGTCTTCTACGACACCGCCGGCCGCCAATCCCGCAGCTTCGGCGTCTACCACGACGCGTCCGGCGCCCCGGGTACGTCGATCGTGCAGCCGGTCGACGAGGGCCTCACCATCCCGTCGCAGACGAAGGTCCTCTACGACGGCGCGGGCCGCCAGATCGCCGAGATCTTCCAGCCGTACAACACCGAACGCTGGCGCACCTCGACCTTCTACGGCGGCGACTACACCGCGATCACCCCGCCGGCGGGCGGCACGGGCAGCCTGACGCGCACCGACGAGGACGGGCGCACGACGGAGCTGTGGCAGTTCGCCCAGCAGATGCCGGGCAACCTGAACTCGAACCCGAGCACGTACGACAAGACGACGTACAGCTACAACCGCCGCGGCCTGCTGTCGAAGGTGGTGGACCCGGCCGGCTTCGAGTGGACGTACGACTACGACCTCCGCGGCCGCAACACGTCCTCGAAGGACCCCGACAGCGGCACCACGACGAAGGAATACGACAACGCGGCGCGCCTGACGAAGACCACCGACAGCCGCGGCAAGATCCTGGTCACCACGTACGACAACCTCAGCCGCAAGACCGGCGTCTACCAGAACTCAGTCACCGCCGCGAACCAGCTGGCGGGGTGGACGTACGACACGACGAAGCTCGAGGACGGCGTCACCAACGCCAAGGGCTACGAAACCGCATCCATTCGATACGTCAGCGGCCAGCAGTACAAGCAGACCGTCGTGCAGTACAACGTCCGGTACCAACCGACTGTCGCGACGCTCACCATTCCCGCGTCGGAGACCGGCCTGGCCGGTGACTATACCTACTACACCGGTTACAACCCCGACGGAACGGTCAGCAGCACGAGTTCCCCTGGCGTCGGTGATCTCGCGGCCGAGACGACGATGGTCGGCTACAACGCGCTGGGCATGGCCGACAACCTCAGCACCTTCTACGGTACTGACCAGCGGCGATGGCTGGTCGAGCGCACATCGTTCAACGCGATCGCCCAGCCGACGCAGTACAGCCTGTTCAACGGCACCGTCACCACCGACGACAACGACAGCGGCGACCCGCGCACCTATCTCTCCCGCAGCTACGAGCTGGAGACCGGCCGTCTGACAGGGCTGAAGACCGAACGGGACCAGGTGTCGCCGAACACGGTGGCTGACCTGCATTACTCGTACAACGACTTCGGCAGCATCACGAAGATCGCCGACACTCCGGCGGGCGGCACCGCGGACACCCAGTGCTTCACGCACGACCGCTACGAGCGCCTGACGGACGCCTGGACCCCGAACTCGGGCGACTGCTCGACGGGCCCGACCGCGACGACGGGCGGCCCGGCCCCGTACCGGGTGCACTACGACTACGACACCATCGGCCGGCGAACGGGCCAGACCCAGTACGGCACGGCTGCGGGCACGAAGACGACGTCGTACACCTACCCGACCGGCACGGTGCCGGCGAACATCGTCCGTCCGCACACTCTGACGGGCACGAGCACGACGGACGACACAGGCACGCACACTGCGTCCTACACGTACGACAATGCGGGCAACACCACCGGTCGGCCCGGCTCGAACGGCAACCAGACCCTGCAGTGGGACGCCGAGGGCAACCTGGCCAGCGTCACCGACACCGCGGGCAGCACGACGTTCCTTTACGACGCCGATGGAGACCGTCTGATCCGCAAGGACGTCACCGGCAAGACGCTGTACCTGCCCGACATGGAGGTGAAGTACAACACCCAGACGGCGGGCAAGAGCTGCACGCGGTACTACTCCTTCGGCGGTACCATCATCGGCCAGCGTACGGCCGGCGGCCTGACCTGGTTGGGCAGCGACGGCCAAGGCACGGCCGACGTGTCGGTGGTGGCGACGACGCAAGCCGTCACGGTCCGCCGCCAGCAGCCGTTCGGAGAACAGCGCGGCGCTTCGGTGACCTGGCCGAACGAGAAGGGGTTCGTCGGCGGCACGAACGATCCCACCGGCCTGGAACAGATCGGCGCGCGGTACTACGACGCGACGATCGGCCGGTTCATATCCCTGGATCCGGTGGTCGACAACAAGGATCTGCAGCAGCTCCAGGGATACGCCTACGCCGAGAACAGCCCCATTACGCATAGCGATTCGACGGGCGAGCGGACCGACGAGCAGTACTACGGCAAGACCGGCGCGGCGAACATGGAACGCTACGTCGATCCGGCCGAGATGGACCGGCTCCGGCAGCAGGAGCTCGACCGCCAGAAGCGGGCCAAAGAGGCGCAGCAGAAGGCGTGGTGTAAGGCCCACCCGATCAAGTGCGGCCTCAAGAAGGCCACCACCGCAACGGTGAACTGGGTCGATGAGCACAAGGCCGAGATCATCGGCAACATTGCCGGGCTCGCAGTGGGCCTGGGCTGCGGTGCCCTGATCGGCGTGACCGGCGTGGGCGCGGTCGCCTGCGGTGCGCTGGCCGGTGCCGTGACGAATATGGTCACCTACGCCATCCAGACGAAGGTCGAGCACAAAGGCAACTTTTCCTGGGGCGGCATGCTCAAGACGGGAGCCGAGGGGGCCATCGTCGGTGGTCTCATGGGCGGACTCGGATCCGTCGGTGGCGCCGCGCTGAAGGCCGGCAAGGCGGCCCTGATGGGCGGCGGCGGATTCAAAGCGGCGGCCCAGGCTGGAGGCAAGGCGGCCGCGGCCGAGTCGCGCTCCATCGCCCAGGGCGCCAAGAACATGCTCCGGCGCGGCTGCAGCTTCACCCCGAACACCAAGATCCAGATGGCCGACGGCAGTCAGAAGGCGATCAAGTCAGTCAAGGTCGGCGACAAGGTCCAGGCAACCGACCCCAGGACCGGCGAGTCGTCGTCGCGGGCGGTGCTCGCGGTGAAGGTGAACCACGACAAGGCCCTGACGGATGTGACGGTCAAGACGCCCGGCGGCGCTGTGGCCACCGTCGAGACCTCGCAGAACCATCCGTTCTGGGACAGCGACCGTCAGGTGTGGGTGAGCGCGGGCGACCTGACCGCGGGCGCGACGCAGGACGGCAGCGCCAAAACCTCGTCCGAGATCGTCGCGGTTCGCAACTACGTCGGGTTGCGTGACATGTACGACCTCACCGTTGCAGACGTCCATACCTACTACGTGGTCGCCGGGACCACTCCGGTGCTGGTCCACAACTGTGATGGCGTGGGGTGCAGTTGCACCAGCCTCCGCGACGTCGCGGACAATGCCCCGGTCGGCTCGTTGTTTGCGGCCGAGTACAGGTCGGCCTCCGGCCAGGTGTTCCGGGCAAGCAACCGGGAGTTCGTGCAGATTCCGGCGGCGATGCGGCAGGAGTTGGCGGAGTTCGGGCATCCGACGCTGATGTGCGCGGAGATGAAATGCCTGGCCAAAGCGTGGACGGCATCCGGCGGCAACCCCGCATCGATCCGTGGTGGCAGCATGCGGACGGTGCACGTGGGAGGATCGAATCATATGCAGAAGGCATTCCCATGCAGAGCTTGTAAGGACGTCCTGAGAGGACTTGGCATCAGGTTCTGAGCGGCGAAGGACAAGGAAGGATTTCGACCCATCGGTGGAAATGGACGATCGGCTGGCGGTGTTCGACTGGGCGCGGCTTGAGGACGCGTACGGCGACGCGACCGACATTCCGGAGTTGTTGCGCGCGCTCCGCTTCGGTGCAGATCCGGAGCGCAGCGCCGAACTCCTGACCGATCGGCTGGTCCATCAGGGGTTCATGGTGTACTCCGCGGCTGTGGCCGCCGCGCCGATTCTGGCGGACATGACGTTGGACGTGGCCGTGCCGGTGCGCGTCGCCGTGGTCCAGTTGATCGGTCGCCTGGCTCGCGAGGCGAGGGCGGCCGACCCCGTTCTGCCCGAGCGGGCCGACTGGGAACGGATGTGGCGGCAGCAGTTGCCCCGCCTGGTTGATCTGCTGAGCGATGATGACGTCGAAGTGCGGCGAATGGCTCCGGGTGTCTTCGCCGCATCGTCGGATCAGGACAGCCATTTGGGGCGGCTGCTGACAGCGGCCGAGCATGAGCCGGACGAGGCGACCCTGCTGGGCGAGTTGATCGCGGCCGCCGACCTCCTGCCCGATGTTTCCGCCGACGCGCGGGAGGCCGCTGTGGCGCGAGTTTCTGCCATGGCCTCGAGCGGGCCGGCGCAGGTGCGGATGGGAATCGCCCTGGTCCTTCGCCAGGTCCGGCCGGTCGAAGCAACGACGCTCCTCGCGGCGCTGTCAGCGCCCGATGCCGCCCTGTGGGCGCAGACCTGGTGCGTTCCCAGCGGTGACAGGATGCTTATCGAGTGGGTCGAGGGACGGCTCGGCGACGACCGTGGCCCGCGCCGAGATCTTGGCCTCGGCCTGCTCACCTCGAAACACGCGGCTGCTCGTAGGTCCGGGCTCGGGGTACTCACACGGCTCGCGGCCGGATGGCGGTCTTCAGCCGCCGATCTACGGACGGCGGCGTTCGCGGCCTTGGACGATGCAGACCAGGGTATGCGGCAACAGGCGCTCTTCGCGCTGGCGGTCGTGCGTTCGCCGGAGCATGCGGCGAGGGATCGCCTCGCCGCCCTGGCCGGGCAGCGGACAGGTGGGTTCGAACACCTGGCCCTGACCTGGGCACTCGCTCGATCGGGCGACGCCCGATGTGTGCCGCATCTGCTTACCGCCCTGCGTCGGGACGACTTCGGGTTTCCGCATCATCAAGTCTACGAGGCGACGGTGTCGCAGCGGACGCTGCCTTCCCTCGACGAGATCCTGCTTGAAGCGACGGCCTGGTCGGATCGGCTCCTTCCGGATGTCGCCGAGCGCCTGACCGCGGTCGGGCCCGGGCTTGCACGGCGTGCGCTGCTGACGGCCGTCATCGGTTGGGGACCGGCCGCGCGGTCGGTGCTGCCGGTTCTTCTGGAAGGCCTGCAGCTGCCGGATCCTGGCCTCGAAATCGTCGCGCTGGCCGCGATCGGCGCCGACTCGAGCGAGGTGCCGCTCGCACTGCTGCGGTCGGCGTTCGACCGGGCCTTGGTGTTGCCGAGCGCTGACCGGGTGAAGTTGATCCGCGCATACGCCGTGCTTTCCGGCAACCGTGATCCGGTCCAGGCCGAGCTTCCTGACCCCGCCTCCGGCGAGCGCTGGTCGGCGTCGGCCCTACACCTCGTCGGTGCGCTCGGACCCCAAGGCGCGGTTTATGCCGACCGTCTTGAGCCGTACCTGTCCGCCACGGCCGAGTGGCTCGTCATCGGTGCGGCCACATCACACTGGGAGCTGACAGGCCGGTCCGAAGTCGGCGGTCGCGCGCTCACGCGTCTCATCGCCGACATTGCCGATGGCCGCCCCGCGTTTCCGGCCGACCTCCTTGCACTCCGCCGGCTTGATCAGATGGGGTATATGGATCCCACCCTGACCGGCGTCCTGCGGTTCCTGGTGGAGACCGATGCGCGGGCGACTGGACCGGCCGCGGACTGGCATGACATGGATCTTGACTCCGCGCTTGCCGGTACCGCCGGCCAGATGCTGACGCGTGGAAATCAGTCGGGCGAACGATAATCCGGCGGGCCGCTCATATGGCCGGGATCAGGCCGTCCAGGACGGATTCGATGCCTTGGCGGATTCGGGCCGGGCTGAGGTTCAGGGTTCGGCGCTGGTGGTCCAGCACGTTCGGCTGGAGCAGGGCCAGCAGCGCACTCGCCAGATACGGCGCGTCCAGGTCGCGATCCAAAGACTCCAGCAGGTGTACCAGATGCAGGTGGTACGTCGGGTAAGGGCCGCTCCCGTGCCCCTGTGACGCCTTCTTCGCGGCCAGCAGGCGCAGGTCCCACTGCTCCTCCTGCAAGTCCAGCAGCGCGAACACGAACGCGCGGATTCGCGCGGCCGGCGGTGCGCCCGGGCCCAGTGGTGGCGGGCCGGTCAGGAAGGCCTCCTGGAAGCGCACCTCGTGGTCCTCCAGCAGCGCGTACGCGAGTGCCCCCACGTCGCCGAAGCGGCGATAGGCCGTACCGACGCCGACTCCCGCCTCCCGGGCGACCTCGTCGAGCGCCAGCCCCGCCACGCCCCGCGCGGACACGATCCGCGCCGCCGCCTCCACCAGCCGCTGCCGGTTGCGCGCGGCGTCCGCCCGCTCGGCCGGGGGCTGGTCGATGAGCGGCAGGGGGGTCGGCTTGCGGCGGGTCACGTGACGATCCTCGCATCTCTTGTAAGTGGAAGAAGTTCCACTTAGGCTCCGAGTGTAACCGGAGAAAGTTCCATTTCTTGGAGGCGTCATGGGCGCGAAGGTCGCCGTCATCTACTACTCGGCCACGGGGAACGTGCACGCGCTGGCCGAGGCGGTCGCGGAAGGGGCGCTCGAGGCCGGCGCCGAGGTGCGGCTCCGGCGGGTGCCCGAGCTCGCGCCGGACGCCGCGATCGACGCCAATCCGGCCTGGCGGGCGCACATTCAGGCGAATTCGCGCGTCGAGGTCGCCACGCACGACGATCTGACCTGGGCGGACGCCTACGCGTTCGGCTCGCCGACGCGGTTCGGCAATGTCTCGGCGCAGCTCAAGCAGTTCATCGACACCACGGGCGGGCTGTGGGCGGCCGGGCAGCTGTCGAACAAGGCGGCCACCGCGTTCACGAGTGCGGACAACGCGCAGGGCGGCAATGAGTCCACGCTCCTCGCGATGTACAACACGTTTTACCACTGGGGCGCGTTCATTGTTCCGCCCGGATACACCGATCCGGCGATTCACGCCGCCCGCGGCAACCCGTACGGCGCCGGGCATCCGGGAACGGAGGGCGCACCCTCCGCCGCGACCCTCTCGGCCGCTCGCTACCAGGGGAAACGCCTCGCGACCGTCGCCGCCCGGCTGCGCGAAAGTGTGCTCAGCCTAAGCTAATCGTCCAGTGTCACGTACCAATGGAGAATGCCCGACTCCTACGCAATGTAAGATCCAGATTGCTTGATGTTTAGCGCGGTAAATGAGTCAATCAGGCGTGAATGCGCCGGCCACCGACGACCGGCGCACGGTTCTGGAGGGAGCCGGCCTTGCCGCGACTTCGGCATCGACGTCTGCTCATCACCGCGGGACTTTCCGCATTAGCGCTCACCGTTGCCGGAGCGCCGGCCACCGCCGCCCCCGGCACCCCGCGCCCGGCCCGGTTCGACGACTTGGCGAGGACCGCCGCTCGGGACCAGATCAAAACCTTGGCCGAGGACGACGAGGAAGGCTCCAGCGACATCATGGAGCAGGCCGACCAGTGGAACGAGGCCCGCAGCGCGCCCGGGGTCGTGGCCCCGGGCGCGTACTCGGCCGCCTGGGCGCAACTGCGGGCCCTGCCCCGCACCGGCGGGAACTGGACCGACGAGACCGGCCTTCCGTACAACTCCGACGACCCGCGGTACCGCGACATCAACTCGAACTCGTCGGGCGGCGCCGGCAACGTGACGGGCCGCGTGGTCGGCATGGCGGCGGACGACCACGGCTACGTGTACGCCGGCTCGGCCAACGGCGGCGTCTGGCGCTCGTCGACGGGCGGCGGCAAGTGGCAGCCGATCTCCGACAAGCTCCCGGCCCCGGCGACCGGCGACCTGCGCCTCGACGGGCGCGGCCGGCTGTGGTTCGCGACCGGCGAGGCCAACACGAGCGCGACGAGCTTCGTCGGCACCGGCGTGTACGTGCTCGCCGACCCGCGCCACGGCGAGTTCCGCACGAGCGACCGCGTCGGCGGTACCGAACTGGAGAACACCACGATCCGGGCGCTGCGCTTCGGCGGCGACACCGTGTGGGCGGCCACGAGCCGCGGCGTCTGGAGCCACTCCACCACCAACCTCGCGGGCCCCTGGCACCTCGAGTTCGCGCCGAACCCGTCGTTCCTGCCCGGCGGCGCCGACGCGGCCGACGAGGACGCGCCGTACAAGAACATCGCCAACGACATCGCCATCGACCCGCGTGACCCGTCGAAGGTCGTGCTCGCGATCGGCTGGCGCAGCGGCGACGACTACAACGGCTTCTACGTCAAGAACGGCGGCACCTGGCAGAAGACCACGCTCGCCGGGGACATCGCGAGCGACCCGGACAACCTCGGCGCGGTGACCTTCGGCCGTTCCAACGACGGCAGCAAGTACTACGCGATCGAGCAGTCGCCCGAGATGCTCGCGACGAACGGCGACAGCAACCTCTTCGGCATCTTCGTCTCGAACAACGGCAACCCGCTCGGCCCGTGGACCCGGGTCGCGGACTACCACAAGCTGGCCGCGTCGGGCTCCGCGAACACCGCGCCGGGCTACATGCCGGGCATCCAGGCCTGGTACAACCAGTTCGTCCAGGTCGACCCGGCCGACCCGCGGCACCTGTACGTCGGGCTGGAGGAGGTCTTCGAGTCCAAGGACGCGGGCGCGACGTGGACGACCCCGGGCCCGTACTGGAACTTCAACTTCCCGTGCTGGAACATCGACCCGTCGAAGCAGACCGGCGACTGCCACCAGACCGTCCACGCCGATCAGCACGCGGCCGCGATCGGCAGCAACGGCGGCAAGCCGTACCTCGTCGTCGGCGACGACGGCGGCATCTACCGCCGGCCGGCGAACGGCAAGGCGGACGCATCGGGGCACGCGACCGACTGGGTGTCGCTCAACGACGGCAGCATGGACGTCCTGCAGTACTACTCCGTTGGCGTCGGCACCGACCGGCAGGGGCACAACACGGGCGTGGCGATCAGCGGCGGCCTGCAGGACAACGGCGAGTCGATCCTGCGCCCGGGCGACAAGGTGATGGGCTCGAACTTCGGCGGCGACGGCGGCGACACGATCGTCGACCCGAGCAACGGCTGCAACGTCGCGGCGGAGTACGTGTACCTCGCCCTGTCGGTGACGAACAACTGCGCGGTCAACGACGGCTCGTGGACGACCGACCCGAGCAAGGTGTCGAGCCGCAACGTCGCCCCGCCCGACAACGACCTGGGCCCGGCCGGCGCGCGGTTCATCGCCCCGATCGCCGCCGACGCGCGGGACGTGAACACCTGGGTCGCCGGCGGCACCCACGTGTGGATCCAGCACAAGGGCTTCGCGATCCAGTCCGGCGCGGACTGGGTGAACGTCTTCGACCTCGGCGCGGGCCACGTCGCGACCGGCGTGTCCATTTCGGGCGGCATGGTCTACGTCGGCTGGTGCGGCCCGTGCAACAACCAGGGCTTCACGCGAGGCATCGCGGTCGGCAAGGCGGACGGGACCGGCTGGCACCAGCTGAGCCTGCCGGTCGACGGGGTGATCCCGAACCGGTACGTCTCCGGCTTCGACGTCGACCCGGCGAACCCGAGCCACGTGTACGTGGCGATGAACGGCTACTCCCGCAAGTGGACCGAGGGCCCCGGCGCCGGCGTCGGGCACGTCTTCGAGTCCCGCGACGCGGGCGCGCACTGGACCGACATCTCCGCGAACCTGCCGGACATCCCGGCCAACGCGGTGAAGGTCCTGTGGGGCGGCGGCCTGGTCGTCGGCACGGACCTCGGGGTGCTGTACCGCCCGGCGGGCCAGACCGGCTGGAAGGTCCTCGGCCGCAACCTGCCGACGACGACCACGATGGAGCTGCGGACCGGGCTCTACGGCCTGCGCCTCTACGCCGCGACCCACGGCCGCGGCATTCAGTCCTACGACCTGTGGCAACTGCTGCTGTTCGGCTGAGCTTTTTCTAGGTGAGGGCGGCCCTGGTTCAGCCGGGGCCGCACCTGCCGTGATCCGATGGACCCATGACGATCGTGCGCTCCATCGCCCTGTTCGTGCTGGCCGCCATCGCCGAGATCGGCGGCGCCTGGCTGATCTGGCAGGGCGTACGCGAGCACCGGGGCCTGCTGTGGATCGGCGCGGGGATCGCTGCCCTGGGCGCCTACGGCTTCGTGGCCACCCTCCAGCCGGACGCGAACTTCGGCCGCATCCTGGCCGCGTACGGCGGCATCTTCGTGGCCGGGTCGCTGGCCTGGGCGATGGCCGTCGACAAGTTCCGCCCCGACCGCTACGACCTGATCGGAGCGGCGATCTGCCTGGTCGGCGTGGCTGTCATCATGTACGCCCCGCGCCACTAGCCGGCTAATCCGAAAAGGCGAAACTCGGATTCGGTAGGTCTGGTTAGGGTGGGTCGAGCACGGCGATGAATGGGATCGGAATGGGGCCTTGGAGCCTATCTGTTCAGTGGTCGACCACCCAGAACCGTTGGGAACGCACCAGCCAGCCGTCGGAAGCAACGGCGGTGTGCTAGGCGGGCACACCCGGGGATGACCAACTCGCCGGGCGTGGACCCGAGGCACCGATGGCTGCCGCAGCGGTACGCCGCGGCGGTCATCGCCTTGTCGCTGGCCGCCGTCGTTTCGGTGGGGATCGCAGCTTGGCGCGAACTGTTCACAGCTCCGTCGATCTCGGCTGAGGCCGCACTGTCGTCGGAGCTGCTGGAATCGCCATCGGGCGAGGCCCAGGCAAGGCACTTCGAGAGTCTGAACGGCGCACGGCTGACCCGTACGACCGGACCGGCCGTCTTCATGACCGGAAGCTGGACCATCCGAGGACGGATCGACCGTGACTGTCAGATCCAGTTCGCGGTGCACACCGGGCGCGGCTGGCAATTGTTCGGCTGGGCGAGCGATCACGGCATTGCGAACGGAACGATAAACGCCTGGGGCCGGATCACCGAAAATTCCAGCTTCCTGAGCGACTACCAAACCACCGTGACATTGGAGACATCAGATTCCGGCAAATTCGTGCTGGTTTGGCAGCCCGCCACCCTCGACGTCGAACTGAGGCCGGTGGACGCGCGCATCGCCTACGCGTGCGGAGCAACCGGCCGATCTGCGGTGTTCAACGTGACGACCACTTCGTAGGACGGCACGGGTGGTGCCGCACGGGTCGGGTGTCGTCGCTGTGGACACGGTGAGGGCGGCATAAGCTCCGCTGGTGGAGCAGGACGATGTGCGGATCAGCCTCACCCAGGACGAGGCCTTGGTGTTGTTCGAATGGCTGTGGCGCATCGATGAGCAGACCGACCGCTTCGGTGACCTCGTCGAAGATGAGGCCGAACGGCGGGCGTTGTGGAACCTCACCTGCCTGCTCGAGCGTGAGCTGGTCCAGCCGTTCTCGGCGAACTATGCCGAACTGGTCGAACAGGCCCGATCGCGGCTTCGTGACAAGGAGTAGGAGACCAGACACACCAAATACTTCGCGGATGAGTTCGGGGTCGGTGGCCGCCATCTGCCGCGCCGGATCGCGGCCACCAGCGCCCCGATCGATCTGTGAACACGGCCGGGTGGCGATGAGCAGGGCCGTCTGCTTCAGGCCGCGTGGGCGCCTCTGGTGTCGCGCAGTGGTGGGCGGTCCAGCAGGCGGCGGACCGGGAAGAACCACAGCCACACCAGCTCGATCGCCGCGAGGAGCGCAAGCCCAAAGGCGCCCACGACCCAAGCTCGGGAACCAGCGGCCCGGTAGACGCCGTCCGATTCCCCGACGACGAGCCCGGGCAACTCGTCCCCGACGTGGACACTGTCGTCGGCCGAGTCTTGCCACCGCTGGTACGGAGTGCGCACGGTGCCGTCATCGCTGGTGAAGGTCCCGACGAGCGTGCAGTTGCCGCTGTTCTTGCACAGGCGCTCGTCGACGTGGACCGTGCCGTGGACGCCCCGGCCGTGTGCGGCGTCGAGGCCGGTGCGCAGGACGTCCATGGTCGTCACGATCCCGATGACGAGCAGCGCGTGCACGGCGACAACCGAGAGGACCAGCAGCGCGCGTACGACCGTTCCGCTCGACACCAGACGCACGGTACCGCGCGGATGCCCGAGTACCATCGGCGCACCATGACCATGCGCGTCACGCACGTCGGTGGGCCGACCGTTCTGATCGAGGTCGGCGGGTGGCGGCTGCTGACCGATCCGACGTTCGACCCGCCCGGCCGCCGCTACACGGCCCCGGTGCGCTGGCTCGAGCTCGGGGTGCCAGCCGACGTCGAGGCCTGAGGCTCAGGCGTTGCTGTAGATGCGGGACGGTTCGATGAGCACGGCCGTGCGGTGCTGCTCGGCCATCACGCGGTCGTACTCGTCCCAGTCGTCGTGCTCGCCGCCCGCGGCCGTGAAGACCTCGCGCAGCAGCAGGCGCAGGCGGTCCGCGCCGAAATCCGAGGCGGGGCCGATCAGGGTCGCGGTGCCCTCCAGGGTGGCCCACTCCCAGCCGGCCCGGGCTGTCACCGTCACGCGGGGGCGGGCGCGCAGGTTGGCCAGCTTCACCTGGCCGTAGGTGACGAAGGCGAGTGCCGGGGTGCCGGTCAGCGGGTTGAGCATCGCCCCGGCGTTGACCACCGAGGCCTGCACGGTGCCGTCCGCGCGCACGGTCGACACGACGACGAGACCGTGCTCCCGCGCGGCGAGCGCGGCGAACTCCTCCAGCGTTGTCATGGCCGAAAGCCTACGGGCTGCGCAGCTCGTCGAAGATGAGCACGGTCTCGGTCGAGGTGATCTCCGGCATGCCCTGCAGGTGGGTCGGCACCAGCTCGCGCAGCGACGTCGTGTCGCGGGTGCGCACGAGCAGCACCAGGTCGTGCGATCCGGACACGAGGGCGGCGTGGTCGACCTGGGGCAGCGCCAGGATCCTGGGATTCGCCGCGCAGGCCGAACGAGGCCTCGTGGTCCCGGTCGTCCGCGACGGCGGAGCGGCGGGCGGCTTCCTGCACTACGTCGCCGACTGCGTCGAGTCGCCCCTGACCGCCCTGGGGGACCTGTAGTGCGCGCGTCTTGACACATCGGCACGCATCACTGAGACTGGCCAGCATTCCGCCAACCCGTCTCCCGGCGCTCACGTCGCCGCCACGATGTGAGCGCTAACATCGGAGGATTCGTGCTGACCTCTCCCGTGAGCCGCCGCGCCGTCATGCGCGCGAGCGGCGCCTCGCTGATCGCGGCCGGCGCCGCCGCGGGCATCGCCGAGCCGCCCGCCGCCGCGGCGCTCGCGCCCGCCCGCGCCGACATCGGCGTCGCGGCCTACCCGTTCGACCTGAGTCAGGTGCGGCTGACCGCCGGACGGTTCCTCGACAACCAGAGCCGGACGCTGGCGTACCTGCGGTTCCTCGACGTCGACCGGATGCTCTACAACTTCCGGTCCAACCACCGGCTGTCCACGAACGGCGCGGCGGCCACGGGCGGCTGGGACGCGCCGACGTTCCCGTTCCGCACCCACATGCAGGGCCACCTGCTCAGCGCCTGGGCCCAGGCCTACGCGACGCTGGGCGACACGATCTGCCGGGACAAGGCGAACGCGATGGTCGCGGGGCTGGCCGCCTGCCAGGGCAACAACGCGGCCGCGGGATTCGGTGCCGGATACCTGTCCGGATTCCCCGAGTCGGACTTCACCGCGCTGGAGTCGGGCACGCTGAGCAACGGCAACGTCCCCTGGTACTGCATCCACAAGACGCTCGCGGGGTTGCTCGACGTGTGGCGGTACATCGGCAGCACCCAGGCCAGGGATGTGCTGCTGGCGCTGTGCGGCTGGGTGGACACCCGCACCGGGCGGCTCGGCGCGAGCCAGATGCAGGCGGTGCTCGGCACCGAGTTCGGCGGCATGAACGCCGTGCTCACCGACGTCTACCAGCAGACCGGCGACGCCCGCTGGCTCACCGCCGCGCAGCGCTTCGACCACGCCGCGGTGTTCAACCCGCTCGCGTCCAACACCGACCAGCTGAACGGCCTGCACGCCAACACGCAGGTGCCGAAGTGGATCGGGGCCGCGCGGGAGTACAAGGCGACCGGCACGACCCGCTACCGGGACATCGCCGTCAATGCCTGGGCGATCGCGACGGGCGCGCACTCGTACGTCATCGGCGGCAACAGCCAGGCCGAGCATTTCCGCGCCCCGAACGCCATCGCCGGCTACCTGACGAACGACACCTGCGAGCACTGCAACAGCTACAACATGCTCAAGCTCACCCGCGAGCTGTGGCTGCTGCAGCCGGAGCAGGCCGCCTACTTCGACTTCTTCGAACGCGCCCTGCTCAACCACGTGATCGGCGCGCAGAACCCGGCCGACGCCCACGGCCACGTCACCTACTTCACCCCGCTCAAGCCCGGCGGTCGCCGCGGGGTCGGGCCGGCCTGGGGCGGCGGCACGTGGAGCACCGACACGACTCCTTCTGGTGCTGCCAGGGCACCGGCGTGGAGGTGAACACGAAGCTCGCCGACTCGATCTACTTCTCCAACGGCACCACGCTGACGGTGAACCTGTTCGTCCCGTCGGTGCTGACCTGGACCCAGCGCGGCATCACCGTCACGCAGTCCACGTCCTACCCGGCGAGCGACACCACCACCCTGACGGTCACCGGCACCGCGAGCGGCTCGTGGACCATGCGCGTGCGCATCCCGGCCTGGACCTCACCCCTTCCCGCGGATGGCGCCACGATCAGCGTCAACGGCACCGCCCAGTCCGTCGCGGCCACGCCCGGCACCTACGCCTCGCTGACCCGCACCTGGACCTCCGGCGACACGGTCACCGTGCGGCTGCCCATGGCCGTGGCGGTCCGCGCGGCGAACGACAACGCCAACGTCGTCGCGCTCACCTACGGTCCGGTCGTCCTGGCCGGCAACTACGGCACCACCGCCCTGTCCGCCCTGCCGGCGCTGACCCCGTCGTCGGTCACCCGCACGAGCACGACGGCGCTCACGTTCACCGCCACGGCGAACAACGCCACGGTCGGCCTGGGCCCGTTCCACGACGCCCAGGGCTTCAACTACACCGTCTACTGGAGCACCGGCGCCGCGGCGTCCACGTTCCGGCTCGCCAACGCCGCCAGCGGCCTGGTGCTCGGCGTGCGGGACATGTCCACCGCGGACGGCGGCCTCGCCCTGCAGTGGGGCGACACCGGCACGCCCGACCACAGCTGGGAGCTCGTCCTCGACGGCACCGCGGTCCGGCTGCGCAACCTCAACAGCGGCAAGGTCCTCGGCGTCACCGGCATGTCCACCGCGGACGACGCGAACGTGCTGCAGTGGACGGACAACGGCACCGCCGACCACCGGTGGACCATCGCCGACAACGGCGACGGCACCCACCGGCTGCGCAACGTCAACAGCGGCAAGCTGCTGGCGATCCTCGGCGGGTCGACGGCCCAGGGTGCGCAGGCGGTCCAGTCGCCGGACGACGGCTCGGCGGACAACCTGTGGCGCTTCCTGCCCGACGGCACGCGCCGCATCCAGAACCTGCGCAGCGGCCTGCTGCTCGGCGTCACGAACATGTCCACGGCGGACGGTGCCCTGCTCGTGCAGTGGGGCGACAACGGCACGAGCGACCACCTGTGGACCGCGATCGTGGACACCGGCGGCTACCTGCGCCTGCGCAACGGAAACAGCGGCAAGGTCCTCGGTGTTGAGAGCAACGGCACCGCGAACGGGGCCCGGGCCGTGCAGCTGCCGGACACCGGCGCGAACGACCGCCGCTGGCGGCTGCGCTACGGCGCGAACGGCTACTTCCGGATCCAGTCCGCCAACGGCGGCCGGGTGCTGGGCGTGAGCGGCGCCTCGACGGCCGAGGGCGCCCAGGTGCTGATCTGGGACGACAACGGCACCGACGACCACCTGTGGAGGTTCGTGTGAGCGCCGCCGGGTGATTGCGAGCCACCACCGCTCGGCTTAGGCTGCTTGCGGTTGCAAACTGCAAGCAGTGGGAGGGCCGTGCCGAGGGGTGAGATCCAGGAACGGGTGCAGCGGTACATCGACACGCTGGTCGGCACCGGCGCGGAGACCGGTGTGCAGGTCGCCGTCTACCGGGACGGCGCGCTCGTCGTCGACGCGGTGGCCGGCTCGGCCGACCCGGCCACCGGGCGCCCACTCACCTCCGGCACGCCGATCTTCAGCTTCTCCACCGGCAAGAACATGGCGGCCACGATCGCGCACCTGCTCGTCGCGCGCGGGTTCCTCGGCTACGACACCCCGGTCACGGACCTCTGGCCCGAGTTCGGCGGGCACGGCAAGGCCACGACGACGCTGCGGCACGTGCTGACCCACACGGCCGGCCTTCCGGCCATGCCGCTCGAGATCACCCCGGCCGAGCTGCCCGACTGGCCCAGGGTGTGTGCCGCGCTGGCCGCCGCCGAGCCGCGCTGGCGTCCGGGGACCGCGACGGGCTACCACTCGTACACCTTCGGCTTCCTCGTCGGCGAGCTGGCCCGCCGCGCGACGGGTCGGCCCATGCACGAGCTGCTGCGGGAGTGGGTCACGGCGCCGCTGGGCATCGACGGGCAGCTGTACTTCGCCGCTCCGGCGGAGGCGCTGCCGGGCTTCGCGCGCCTGGAGCAGCCCGCGCAGCAGCGGCCGGCTCTCCCGGACGGGATCCTTGCGCCGTGGGAGAGCGGGCCGAGCGCGGATTTGGGCAACGACGAGGGCATCCTGCGGGCCGACATCCCGTCGGTCGGCTCCGCCACCGCGCACGGCCTCGCCGCCATGTTCAACACCCTGCTGCGGGGCCGGCTCGTGGACGCCGCACGCCTGGCGGAGCTGTCCGCGCTCGCGTTCGAGGGGACGGACCGGGTGTTCGGCACGCCGGCGCGGATGGCGCTCGGCTTCCCGATCGGCCGGATCGGCGCACCGGCCGAGGAGCGCTCCGCGGCCTTCGGATGGCCAGGCGGCGGCGGCAGTTACGCCTACGCGGACCCCGCGCGGGGCGTAGCCTTCGCGCTGACGAAGACCCGGCTCCTGCCGAACTTCGACACCGCCCTGTCGGTCACCGCGATCCTGGCCGACCATCTCGCCCGAGACGAGGAGCGACCATGACCGCCGACCCGGCCCCGCCGCGGACCAGCCTCGGCCCGTACTCCTCCGCCGGTGCCGCCCCGGTGCCGTGGGAGGCGACGGAGTGGGCACTGCGCCGGATCCAGAAGTTCCAGCTGTGCACGGTACGCCCCGACGGCCGGCCCCACGTGACACCGTTGCTGGCGATCTGGGCGCACGGCGCGATGTGGTTCACCACCGGCGACGAGGAGCAGAAGGCCCGGAACCTCGGCACCAACCAGCACTGCGTGCTGACCGCCGGCACCGGAACCCTGACAGGCGTGGACTACGTGATCGAGGGCACCGCGAGCCTGGTCACCGACGAGGACACCCGCGAGGCCGTGGCGACCGCGTTCGAGGAGGCCTACGGCTGGCAGATCACCCGCGAGGACGGAACCTGGCATCACCTGGCCGGCGCCGTGCGGGCCGGGACCGTCCAGCTCTACCGGGTCCGGCCGGACAAGGCGTTCGCCTTCTCGGCCGGCCCGGAGTCGTCCGAGACCCGCTACCGGTGGCGCTGATCCCGCGGCTACTGTTCGTGTCGTGACCGCCGCTGAGCCGGGTGCTGACTGGCTGGCCGCCGTGCCCCGCTGGTCGGCCCGCGGCGGGCCGCCGGTGCACGCCCAGATCGAACAGTGGCTCGCCGGCGTCATCGGGCGCGGGCAGCTCGTGCCCGGGGACCGGCTGCCGCGGGAAGAGGACCTCGCGGCCCGGCTCGGGGTCAGCCGGATGACGCTGCGGCAGGCGCTGGCCTCGCTGGAGGCGCTCGGGGCGGTCGTGCGCAAGGCGGGGCGGTCCGGGGGCACGTTCGTCAGCGAGCCGCGCATCGAGTGCGACCTCACCGGGCTCGCCGGCTTCACCGAGCAGATGCGCCGCGCCAATGTGCGCGCCGGGGCGCGGATGGTCTCGGCCGCGACCGTGCCGGCCGCTGCCGCCGTCGCCGCCGCGCTCGGGGTCCGGCCGAACGCGCCGGTGCACGAGATCGTGCGGGTCCGCACGGCCCGGCGGGCGCCGCTCGCGCTCGAGCGTTCCTACTTCCCGGTGCAGCCGTTTCCCGACCTGCTCGAGCAGCGGCTGACCGGCTCGCTGTACGAGCTGCTGCGCCGCCGCTACGGGCAGCACCCGCACACCGCCCGCGAGTCGCTGGAGCCGGTCATCGCCGGCCCGCAGGAGGCGCGGCTGCTCGGGGTGGCCGCGCAGAGCCCGCTCATGCGCATCGAGCGGACCGTTCACACCGCGGCCGGGCTGGCCGTCGAGCACGCCACCGATCTCTTCCGCCCCGACCGGGTCCGCATTTCGCTCAGCGTTAATGTCTAGACCTTTTCAGGCCGGGGGAGCGCTGCTAGCGTCGCGGGCATGAGCAGCGCCCTGCCGTCCCGCGCCCGCGTCGTCGTGATCGGCGGTGGCGTCATCGGGGCCAGCGTCGCCTACCACCTGACCAAGCTCGGCTGGACCGACCTGGTCCTCGTCGAGCAGGGGCGGCTGTCCAGCGGCACGACCTGGCACGCGGCCGGGCTCGTCGGGCAGCTGCGCTCGACGGAGAGCGGGACGCGGCTGGTGCAGTACTCCGCCCGGCTCTACAGCGAGCTGGAGCAGGAGACCGGGCTCGGCACCGGCTTCAAGCGCTGCGGCGGCGTCACCGTCGCCCGCACCCCCGACCGGATGGTCCAGCTGGAGCGCACCGCGGCGTCGGCGGCCGCCTACGACCTCGAGTGCGAGCTGATCAGCCCGCAGCGGGCGAAGGAGCTGTACCCGATCCTCGCCACCGAGGACCTGGTGGGCGCGATCTGGCTGCCGGGCGACGGTACCGCCAACCCCACCGACGTCACGAACTCCCTGGCGAAGGGCGCCCGCGACCGCGGCGCGACCATCGCGCAGGGCGTGCGCGTGATCGGCGTCGACGTGCGCGACGGCGTCGTCACGGGCGTGCGCACCGACGCGGGCGACATCGAGGCCGAGATCGTCGTCAACTGCGCCGGGCAGTGGGCCAAGGCCGTCGGCGCGCTCGCCGGGGTCAACGTGCCGCTGCACTCGGCCGAGCACTTCTACGTCGTCACCGAGGCGATCGAGGGCGTGCACCGGATGCTGCCGATCCTGCGCGACCCCGACGGGTACACCTACTTCAAGGAGGAGGTCGGCGGGCTCGTCGTCGGCGGGTTCGAGCCCGAGGCCAAGCCCTGGGTCGCGCCCGACCGGCTGCCGTACCCCTTCGAGTTCCAGCTCCTCGACGAGGACTGGGAGCACTTCGGCATCCTCATGGACAACGCCCAGCACCGCATCCCGGCGCTGCACGAGACCGGCATCAAGAAGTTCTACAACGGCCCCGAGTCGTTCACGCCCGACAACCAGTTCATCCTCGGCGAGGCGCCGGAGGTCAGGAACTTCTTCGTCGGGGCCGGCTTCAACTCCGTCGGCATCGCCTCGGCCGGCGGGGCCGGGCGCGCGCTGGCGGAGTGGATCGTGAGCGGCGAGCCGACCAGCGATCTGTCCAGTGTGGACATCCGCCGGTTCGCGCCGTTCCACGGCAACAACCAGTGGCTGCACGACCGGGTGGCGGAGATCCTGGGCCTGCACTACGAGGTGCCGTGGCCCAACCGGGAGCTGACCTCGGCCCGGCCGTTCCGCCGCTCGCCCGCCTACCACCTGCAGGCGGCCGCGGGCGCCGTCTTCGGTTCGAAGATGGGCTGGGAACGGGTGAACGTGTTCGCCCCCGCGAACGCGAACGGGCAGGTGGAGTACACCTGGGGCAAGCCGGGCTGGCTCGAGTGGTCGGCCGCCGAGCAGCGGGCGACCCGCGAGTCGGTGGCCGTGTTCGACCAGACGTCGTTCGGCAAGCTGCTCATCGCCGGCCGCGACGCCGAGGACCTGCTGCAGTGGCTGTGTACCGCCGACGTCGCCGTGGAGACCGGCCGCGCGGTCTACACCGGGATGCTCAACGCCCGCGGCGGCTACGAGTCCGACGTGACCGTCACGCGGCTGGCCCGCGACGAGTACCTGCTCGTCACCAGCTCCGGCTCGGTGCAGCGCGACCGCGACTGGATTCGCCGGCACATCGGCGACCGGCACGTGACCGTCGCCGACGTCACCTCCGCCTACGCCGTCTACGGGGTGATGGGGCCGGACTCGCGCGCCCTGCTGCAGGCGCTGACCCGGGCCGACCTCTCCGACGCCGCGTTCCCGTTCGCGGCCAGCCGGGAGCTCGACCTCGGCCACGCCACCGTGCGAGCGACCCGGATCACCTACGTGGGGGAGCTGGGCTGGGAGTTGTACGTCCCGTCGGAGTTCGCCGCCGGCGTCTACGAGCGGCTGGTGGAGGCCGGCGCCACCCAGGCCGGCTACTACACGATCAACTCGCTGCGGCTGGAGAAGGGCTACCGCGCCTGGGGCTCCGACCTGCGCCCGGACACGAACCCCGCCGAGGCCGGCCTGCTGTTCGCCTGCAAGCTCGGCTCCGGCATCCCGTTCCTCGGCCGCGAGGCCGTCGAGCGGGCCAAGGCGGACGGCCCGCGGCAGCGCCTGGTGTCGCTCGTCGCCGGGGACCCGGACGTGATGATGTGGGGCGGCGAGCTGGTCCTGTGCGACGGGGCGCCGGCGGGGCAGGTGACGTCCGCGGCGTGGGGCGAGACCCTCGGCGCGTGCGTCGCCCTCGCCTACGTGCCGCCCCGCGACGGCGGCGCCTGGCAGGTCAACGTCGGCGGCACCCTCGTGCCGGTCGCCGTGCACCGGCGCCCGCCGTTCGACCCCGCGGGGGAGCGCGTCAGGCGGTGAACAGCACGACGTCGGCCACTGGCCGATGATGCCTACGCGCGGGCGAGGAGTTCGGCGGTCGCGGCCCACAGGCGGCGTTCCCGGTCGCGGTCGTGCGCGACCGGCTGCACCTCGGTCACCTTGCCGCGCACCACGAACGCGCCGTCGCGCAGGTGGGACCAGCGCTCGTCGAGCGCGATCGACGCGAGCTGCGGACCCGAGCGCTGCGGGGTGGCGACGCCGGGCAGGCGGCCGAGGGCGCGGCCGACGGCCTGCAACGCCGCGGGCGCGTCGCGGCTCAGGGCGGTGCCGGGCATCCAGCCGGGCTCGTACACGGACACCGCGACGCCGGGGCCGGCCTGGCGTTGCAGCTCGTGGGCGTAGTACAGCAGGGCGAGCTTGGCGTTGGAGTACGCGGTGCCGCTCGCCTGCATGCCCGGGTTCTCCTCGCCGGTCGCCGGGCGGGCGATGTCGACGGGGTCGGCCCAGCTCGCCGGGGCCACGCCCAGCACGCGCCGCCAGAAGTTCTGGTGGTACGTGTTCGAGCCGAGCAGCACGATCCGCGCGGGCTCGGTGAGCGAGCCGAGCAGATCGCCGATGAGCTGGGCGTGCGCGAGGTAGTTCACGGCGAACGTGAGCTCGTAGCCGTCGGCGGACGCGGTGCGGGTGTCGGCCGACATGGCCCCGGCGTTGGCGACCAGGGCGCGCAGCGGGCCGGCCGCGCCGGAGTCCAGCAGCTCGCGCACCGTCGCGGCGGCGGCCCGCACGTCGGCGAGGCGGGCCAGGTCGACGCCGACCTCGTGCACGGTGGAGCCGAGCGCGCGCGCCTCGCGGGCGATCTGCGACAGGGCGGTACCGCTGCGGCCCAGAAGGATGAGATCGGAGCCCTTGGCGGCCAGGGCGAGGGTCGCGGCCCGGCCGAGGCCCCGCGTCGGTCCGGTGATCAGCGTGGTGGTCATGTCCCGACTGTGCGGCCCCGGCCGGGCGTTAGGCAGCCGTCGCGTTGTCGTAGGACTGCCAGGGCCAGGACAGCGGCGGCGCCCGCGCGCAGACTGGACCCATGGAGTCGTGGGAGTTCGGCGCGATGGTGCGCCGCTGCCGGGACCGGGTGACGCCCGAGGCCGTCGGCGTGCCCGTGGGCCGGCGCCGGCGCGCGACCGGGCTGCGCCGCGAGGAGCTGGCCGCGCTCGCCGGGATCTCGGCCGACTACCTGACGCGGCTGGAGCAGGGCCGGGCGACCGCGCCCTCGGCCCAGGTCGTCGAGGCCCTCGCGCGGGCCCTGCGGCTGCCCGACCCCGAGCGCGATCTGCTCTACCGTCTCGCCGGCCACGCCACCCCCGGGCGGGACGTCGTGCCGTCGCGCGTCACGGCGAGCGTGCAGCGGCTGCTCGACCGGCTCTCGTACACGCCGGTCGTCGTCTACGACGCCACCTGGACGCTCGTGCTGGCCAACGCGGCCTACGACGCGCTGATGGGCGAGACGACGACGTGGCGCGGCCTCGAGCGAAACGCCATCTGGCGCAACCTCGCCGGCCCGCGCAACCGGGTCGTGCACACGCCGCGGGAGCAGGCCGAGCACGAGGCCCGGCTCGTCGCGGACCTGCGGCTGACGGCGGCGCGGTACCCGGCCGACCGCTCCCTGCGCCGGCTCGTCGGTGAGCTCGCCGACGCCTGCCCGCGCTTCGGCGAGCTCTGGAACGCCGAGGCGCCGCCCCCGCCGCCGGACCCGTCCAAGCGCAAGGTCGTCGACCACCCGGCGGTGGGCCGGATCACGCTGGACTGCGACGCGCTCCTCGTCGCCCAGGACGACCTGCGGATCACCGTCTACACCGCCGAGCCCGGCACCGAGGACGCCGAGCGGCTCGCGCTCGCGATCGTCCTGGGCACCCAGTCCCTGGTGGACTGACGCCCCGGCGTCGGTGAGCCTCGCTCCCGCAATCTGCCACGTGCCGCCGCCGCACGGAAGCGCGGACCCCGGAACGACACGCGTGTGGAGCGGATCTGCATCGACCCCTTGCGCTGTGTCCGGTCGCGGTGCAACACTGCGTCGCATGCGATCGATAGTATACGACGATCGCCTGACCTGGGGAGATGGCGTGGAACGGCTCGACGGCTTCCAGACCAAGGCCGATGTCGTGTACGACCGGCTCCGTCGGGCCATCCTCGCCGGCGAGCTGCGCCCGGGCGCCCGCATCAACATCGACGCGCTGTCCCGCTCGCTCGGCATCAGCAAGATCCCGCTGCGCGAGGCCATCCAGAAGCTCACCGGCCAGGGGCTCGTCGTGCAGCCCAACCCGCACGCGGGCGCGCACGTGGCACCGCTGTCCCTGCGCGAGATGCGCGGCGTCTACCTCGCCCGTGGCGCGATGGAGGGGCTGGCGGCCCGGGTCGCCGCCACCACGATCGGCGACGGCGAGCTGGACGAGCTGGAGGAGCTGCACGAGCAGATGCGCTTCCAGTTCGAGCGCGGGCGGCTCACCCCCATGTCCGAGCTCAACCGGCGGTTCCACACCGGCATCGCCACCGCCACCCGCTACGCGACGCTGCGCGAGATGACCGACCTCGCGCTGCTGCGCGTGCAGCACTACCGCGTCGGCGTGCGCGTCGATCCGGCCTGGGGCCAGGTCATCACCGAGCACGCCGCGATCCTCGACGCCCTGCGCCGCCATGACCCCGACGACGCCGAGCGCGCCGCCCGCGACCACGTCGAGTGGCAGCTGGGCGTGGAGCTGCGCGCGCACCTCGACCCGGAGCTCATCGACCTCGACGACGACCACCCGAGCGTGGCGCAGACCGAGGAGCCCCGATGAAGGACCGCACATTCGGCTTCCTGCTGACCCTCCCGGCCCTCGCGCTGCTGGGTGCCGTCGTGCTCTACCCGCTCGCCGGCGCGCTCAGCACCAGCCTGTTCCGGCAGAGCCTGGTGCTGCCGGGCCGGTCGTTCGTGGGCCTGGAGAACTTCCGGGCCGTGCTGTCGCAGAACTTCTGGCCGGTGCTGCAGAACACCCTCGTGTTCACGGTCGCCTCGACGGTCGTTCCGGTGGTCATCGGCTTCGCGCTCGCCCTCGCCCTCAACGCCCGGATTCGCGGCCGGGCCGTCCTGCGGGGACTGTTCCTGTTCCCGTGGGTCATCCCCGGCGTCGTGGTCTCGTTCGTCTGGCTGTGGATCTTCAACGCGAACTACGGCCTGCTCAACGGGGTGCTGACGACGCTGCACATCACGGACGAGCCGATCTCGTGGTTCAGCCGGCCCGGCACCGCGATGGCCGCGATCATCGTGGCCAAGAGCTGGGCGAGCTTTCCGTGGATCATGGTGATGCTGCTGGCGGGTCTGCAGACGGTGCCGTCGGCGCTGCATGAGGCCGCGGCGCTGGACGGTGCTGGTGCGGTGGCGCGGTTCTGGCATGTGACGCTGCCGCATCTGCGGGGGATTCTCGGGATCGTCGTGCTGCTCGAGGTGATCTGGAATGTGCAGCACTTCGACATGATTTATGTGCTCACCGGTGGTGGTCCGGCCGGTTCGACGACGACGTTCGCCGTTGCCGTGTACGACACCGCGTTCAAGGCCTTCGACCTCGGCAAGGCGAGCGCGCTCGGCGCCCTCTGGCTCGTGCTGATCCTGGCCCTGGTCGTGGTCTACGTGCGGCTGTCGGAGCGAGGTGAGCGGGCGTGAGGCGGCGGCCCTGGCTCGCCGCGAGCACGATCGCGGTCATCGGCGTGTTCGCGTTCGGCCCCGTCTACTGGGTGCTGGTGACCGCCCTGACCCCGACCCAGGACGTGTTCCGCTTCCCGCCGCACTTCTTCCCCGACCACATCACGTTCGAGCACTTCGGCAGCATCTTCGAGAACCCCAAGCTGCTGCGGTACCTGCTCAACTCCCTGTTCGTCTCCGCCGTCACCGCCGTGCTGACCGTCGTCGTCTCGGCCTACACGGGCTACTCGTTCGCGAAGTTCCGCTACCGCGGCCGGCGCGCGCTCATGTACCTGGTGCTCGCCTCGCAGATGTTCCCGCAGGCGGTGCTGCTGATCACCCTGTACCTCGTGTTCAGCGCCGTCGGCCTGCGCGACTCGTACCTCGCGCTGATCCTGTCCTTCACGACGTTCACGCTGCCGTTGTGTGTGTGGATGCTGAAGGGCTTCTTCGACACGATTCCGGATGAGCTGATCGAGGCGGCGAAGGTCGACGGGGCCGGGCAGGGCGCGATCATCCACCGGATTCTGCTGCCGGTGTCGCTGCCGGGGCTGGTGGCGACGGGGTTGTTCGCGTTCATCCGGGGCTGGAACGACTTCATCTTCGCGCTCACGCTCGCCGGTCCTGATAAGCAGACGTTGCCGCCGGGTCTGGTGAACACGTTCCTCGGCGAGTTCGAGACCGCCTGGCCGGACCTGATGGCCGCCTCGCTCGTCGTCTCTCTTCCCGTCGTCATCGGCTTCACCGTTCTGCAGCGCTATCTGGTCGCCGGCCTCACCGCCGGCGCCGTGAAGGGCTGAACACCCCCGCATTGGAGTCACAGCATGAGCATCTCCCGCCGCACGTTCCTGGGCGCGCTTGGCTTATCGACCCTGGCCGCCTGCGCCCCCTCCACTCAGGCCCCCGCTCCCGCCGGCACCGAAGGTCTCAAGGACGACGGGGTGAAGGAGTTCCCGTTCACCTCGTGGTCGTTCAACGAGGCGGTCACGAAACAGCCGATGCAGGACCAGATCTCGAAGTACACCTCGGCCAATGCCGGCGTGAAGATCACGACGCCGTCGTATCCCTACAACGACTACCTGAACCAGTTGCTTCTGCAGGTGCAGGGCGGCCAGCTCGCCGGGGCCGTGCAGCTCGACGTCGCGTGGCTGGCCACCCTGGCCGCGACCGGCAAGCTGCTGGACCTCAAGAGTGTGGCGAGCGGGCTCGACTATGCCCCGGCGGCGCTCTCGCTGGGGCAGTCGAAGGGCACGCAGTACGGGCTGCCGTGGACGTTCGCGGGCATCGGTCT
>NZ_JBEPEH010000061.1:0-63717 GCF_040300725.1 Dactylosporangium sp. NPDC000244 | reverse complement strand
ACGTAGAACTGGCTGAGCGGGAGCGAGGTGCCCGGGGTCTGGCCGTTGATCCAGGTCGCGCCGCTGCTGTTGGTCCGCAGCGACGGCACGAACACCCGGTAGCCCGACGCGTCGGCGTACAGGTAGGGCTTCTCCTGCGTCACCGGCGACGTGGGCAGCGTCGTGATCGGGGGAGTCGGGAAGCTCGTGGCCGGCGCGCCCTCGACGCCCGAGAACACCATGTTCCACAGCGCCCCCTTCCAGCTGCCGATCGTCGAGTCGCGGGTGAACCACTGCTGCTGCGAGCACGGGCTGATCTCCCCGCTCACCCGGCTGTCGGCGATGTACCCGCCCGACGCCCACCCGCAGTTCGGGCTCGCGAGGGTCATGCCGCCGTGCACGTCCATCCGGCGGAACGGCGCCGCCTGGGCCACCGCCCACCGGTCCCGGCCCGATACCGGGTAGATCGACAGGTTCTCGGCCGAGCGCCAGAAGTTCTGGGTGGCGTTGCCGGCCATCCAGCCCGCGTCGACCGTGATGTCCCCGTGGATCTGCACGTCCTGCGGGTTCTGCCCGAGCCCGTTGATCGACGTGTAGAAGCCCAGCTGTGCGTTGAGACCCGAGTACGAGCCCGGCTTGAACAGCAGCTGGTAGCGCTCGGTGCCGAACTGGTTCTTCTCCTGCTGGGTGAAGATCTCGTCCAGGCGCGCCTGAATCGTGGCCGAGGACTGGCTCGGGTCGAAGACCACGACGTTCGAGCCGAGGTCACCGCCGCCGGGCAGCTGGGGGCCGTCCGGGTCGCCGGCGTAGACCGCGAACTCGAAGAGCGAGTAGCCGTACTGGGTCGCCCGCGTCGTGCCGTACATCCGGATGAACCGGCCGGAGCCGTTGACCGGCAGGGTCTCGGTGCCGCCGGCGCCGGTCGTGGTCGAGTAGATCGGGGTCCAGCCGTTCACCCCGTCGGCGGAGACCTCGACGCGGTACGCCTTCGCGTACGAGCGCTGCCACGTCAGCACCACCTGGCAGATCTGCGTCGTGGCGCCGAGATCGATCTGAATCCACTGTGGATCGACGCCGTGCGCGCTGGACCAGCGGGTCGAGCCGGAGCTGTCCACCGCCTTAGCCGCGCCGAGACTGGCGTTCTCGACCGAGGACGCGGACGCGGGACGATTGAGGGCGACGTTGGTGGTACCGCAGGCCGACGCGGCGACCGCCGGTCCGACCACTACGACGAGTGCATACGCCAGCAGTGCCGCGGCGACGGCTGCTAAGGCGACGAACGAGCGTTTCATGGCATCTCCAAGGCAGGCTCCATCGCCGCGCGGCGCTGGCGGGCGGCGCGTGGAGGCGGGGGCGGATGACTGGACCGTAGGCCTGCCGCGCCGGGCCGGACAATCGTTTGCCACGAGTTGCCAAATCGATCAACGGCCCTCCACTGTAGACCGCGGGTTGGCATGGCAACTCCATGGCAAACGCTTTCCTAAGGGATTCCGGCGCTGCTACGGTCCGCAGCTACCAATTGCCGATGCTCGATTCACCGCCAAGGAGTCGACATGAGCATCCGAACGGTGCTGCCCCTGTCCGTCGCAGCACTCGCCCTCGCCGCGGTGGCCGCCGTCGCCGGACCGGCCCTCGCCGCCGACGACCCGCCCCGCGCCCAGTACCACGAGATGCACGCCAACTGCACCGTCAACCACACGCTGAGCGACGACCCGATCGTCTTCCCGGGCCTGCCCGGCGCCTCGCACAACCACTCGTTCGTCGGCAACCCGGCCGTGAACGCGAACTCCACCCCGCAGTCCCTGGTCGGCGGGGCCACCTCGTGCGAGGACACCCTCGACGCGTCCGGCTACTGGTTCCCGACCCTGCTGCAGCGCGGCGTGCCGCTGCAGCCGGACAAGCCGACCGTCTACTACAAGTCCGGCGTCAAGGACTACCGCACCGTCAAGCCGTTCCCGGCCGGATTCAAGCTCCTCGTCGGCGACGCGAAGACCCCGGACGTCGCCCACTTCACCGGCAACTGGCAGTGCACCGGCTACAAGGGCTCGGACATCCCGCCGTCCTGCCCGTCGGGCGCGACCCTGCAGGTGCGCCTGGTCGCCCCGAGCTGCTGGGACGGCGTCCACCTCGACACCGCGGACCACAAGTCCCACATGGCGTGGCCGGTCTCGGGCGTGTGCCCGGCCGACCACCCCGTCCCGCTGCCGATGCTGGAGATCAAGCTGCCGTACCCGCTGAAGAACGGCGACACCGGCGGCCTCGTGTACGCCTCCGGCCCCAGCTACACGTTCCACTACGACTTCATGAACGGCTGGGACGCCGCCCGGCAGCAGTACCTCGTCGAGTACTGCATCAACGGCGGCCGGCAGTGCAACGGCTTCGGCGAGGACCCGAAGAAGCCCTGACGCCCGCGGACCGATCGGCTCGGGGACCGGCCGCGACCGTTCCCCGAGCCGTCACCGCCCGGAATGTCCGGGACGGTACGGTTGTGAGGTGACTGATGACGTCGCGCGGCCCGGCATCGCGCCCGGCGCCGAGAGGCGGTCCGCGGGGACGATGGTCGCCGAGCTGTACGGCGAGCTCGCCCCCCACCCCGGCGCCGAGCCGGACGCCTACGACCTGTTCCTCACCCGGTCGCTCGCGATGGGGTGGCTCGACGACACCTCGGCCGGGGGCGGTGCCGAGGACCGCATGACCCGCGCGCCCGGCCTGTGGTGCATGAACGACGCCGGCTGGACGCACCCCGGCGCCGGGCCGGGCCTGGTCGCCTGGTTCCAGGTCGACGTCACCGCCCCGGCCGGTGACCGCCCGCTGCCCGTGCAGCCGTTCCTGAGCTGCGCCCACGACGCCGTCGCCCGCGCCGGCACCGCCGACGTGACCGCGGTGCGCCTCGAGCTCCCCGTCGGCGGCATCGATCCGCGCACGCGCCCGCCCTCCGCGCCGGTGCCCGCGCTGCGCACCGCCGGCTGGTTCGAGGGGGCCGCGGCGTGGACGGCGGTGGAGCTCGACGCGGGGCCGGTGAGCCTCGAGGGCCTGCACGTGTACCGCGACGGGCGGCTCGCCGAGTGGTCGGCCGAGGCGATCGGCTGGCTCGCCGAGGTGCTCGCCGACCGGGCCGCCTGGGCCGGTGCCCGCGCCCCGCTGCGGCTCGCGGTCCGGCGCACCGGCGGCGGCTCGGCGGCCGCTACCGCACGCCTCGACGTCTCCGACGGGCGCGGTCGATAGGGCCGCGGCCCACCGGCATCGGCGATCCCGCACGATCGAAGTGCGTCGCTGGCCGGAACCCGCCGGCCGTCACTCGCGCCGGGTGTCGGCGCCCGCGCCGCGAGCTGGTCCGCTGGATGCATGAGCAATCCGGAGCGGGAGCGGATGGCGGAGGTCGGCCGGCCGGAGGACGGGCTGGCGCAGGCGAGTCCGTGGTACCGCTGGGGTCCATATCTGAGCGAGCGCGCCTGGGGCACGGTGCGCGAGGACTACAGCGACGGCGGCGGGGCGTGGGAGGCGTTCCCGCACGACCATGCGCGGTCGCGGGCCTACCGGTGGAGCGAGGACGGGCTGGCCGGGCTCTGTGACGCCCAGCAGCGGCTGTGTTTCGCGCTCGCGTTCTGGAACGAGCGGGACCCGATCCTCAAGGAGCGCATCTTCGGGCTCACCGGCACCGAGGGCAACCACGGGGAGGACGCCAAGGAGTACTGGTGGTACCTCGACGCCACCCCGAGCCACAGCTGGCTGCGGTGGCGCTACCACTACCCGCAGCGGGCGTTCCCGTATGAGGACCTGGTGGCGGAGAACCGGCGGCGCGGCCGGGAGGAGCCGGAGTACGAGCTGCTGGACACCGGCGTCTTCGACGACGACCGGTACTTCGTCATCGAGGCCGACTACGCCAAGGCCGACCCGGACGACGTGTGCATCCGGCTGCGGATCACCAACACCGGCCCGGATCGGGCGCCCCTGCACGTGCTGCCGACGCTGTGGTTCCGCAACACCTGGTCCTGGGACGACGCGCCCCGCCCGAGCCTCGAGGCCCGGGGCGACGCCATCGGGGCCGGCAGCATGATGCTGCGCGCCGAAGGGGAACCGCCGCAGCTGTACTGCGACAACGACACCAACGCCGAGCGCCTCTTCGGCGCCGAGTCGGCGGTGCGCTACCCCAAGGACGGCATCAACGACCACGTCGTGCACGGCGCCGACACCGTGAACCCGGCCCGCACCGGCACCAAGGCCGCCTTCTGGTATCGGCTCGACGTCGACCCGGGCGAGACCGTCGAGCTGCGGCTGCGCCTGTCCGAGCACGCGGACGGCCCGGCCTTCGACGACGTGTTCCGGCAGCGGGAGCGGGAGGCGGACGCGTTCTACCGGGAGCTCGCACCGGCGGGGACGAGCGACGAGGACGCCCGCATCATGCGGCAGGGCTTCGCCGGGATGATCTGGGGCAAGCAGTTCTACAACTACGACGTGGCTCGCTGGCTGGCCGGCGACCCCGCGCAGCCGCCACCCCCGCCGGCGCGGCGGCAGGGGCGCAACGCGGCCTGGCGGCACCTGGACGCGGCCGACGTGATGTCGATGCCGGACCCGTGGGAGTATCCGTGGTTCGCCGCCTGGGACTCGGCCTTCCACGCCGTCGCGCTCGCGCACCTCGACCCGGCCTTCGCGAAGTACCAGCTGATCCTGCTGTGCCGCGAGTGGTTCCAGCACCCCAACGGCGCCATTCCCGCCTACGAGTGGGCGTTCGAGGACCTCAACCCGCCGGTGCAGGCGTGGGCCGCGCTGCAGGTGTACGACATCGACGGCCGGCGTGACCGCGCGTTCCTGCACCGGGTCTTCTCCAAGCTGGTCGTGAACTTCACGTGGTGGGTGAACCGGGAGGACGCCGACGGTAAGAACCTGTTCGAGGGCGGGTTCCTCGGGCTGGACAACATCGGGCCGATCGACCGGTCCCATCTGCCGCCGGGGTACACCCTGGAGCAGTCCGACGCGACGGCCTGGATGGCGTTCTACTGCCTGAACCTGCTGGAGATGGCGCGCGAGCTGGCCGCGCAGGACCCGGCGCTGGACGACCTCGTCATCAAGTTCCTCGAGCACTTCGCGCTCATCACCGAGGCGATGGGCGGCCACGACCTGTGGAACGAGGAGGACAGCTTCTACTACGACATGCTCCGCGCGCCCGACGGCTCGTCGGTGCCGCTGCGGGTGCGCTCGATGGTCGGCATCATTCCGCTCTTCGCCACCAAGGCGCTGCGGGAGGAGGACTTCCAGCGGGTCCGGGCCCGGTGCAAGGGCCTCGCCGACATCCCCGCCGAGCACGTCATCCACGCCGACGGCGGCGGCCGATTCGTGGGTGTCGGCGTGGCCGGCTCCGGCCGGGTGCGGCGCATCCTGCCGCACCTGTTCGACGAGGAGAGCTTCCTGTCGCCGTACGGCCTGCGCGCCCTCTCGCGCTGGCACGCCGAGCACCCGTTCAGCCTGGACCTGCCCGGCTGGACCGCGAGCGTGGGCTACGAGCCGGCGGAGTCGACGACGGGCATGTTCGGCGGCAACTCCAACTGGCGGGGTCCACTGTGGATGCCGCTGAACTACCTCGTGCTGCGGACGCTGGAGGACTACGACTCGAACCTCGGCGCCGGGGTGAAGTTCGAGTACCCGACGGGGTCGGGCCGGATGCGCACGGCCGGGGAGATCGCCGAGGACCTGCGGCAGCGGATGCTCTCGCTGTACCGCCGCGGAGCCGACGGCCGCCGTCCCGCGCACGGCTGGGCCGGCAAGCTCCAGCACGACCCGAACTGGCGCGACAACCTGCTGTTCTTCGAGTACTTCCACGGCGACAACGGCGCCGGGCTCGGCGCGATGCACCAGACCGGCTGGACCGGCCTGCTCGCCGAGCTCGTGGCGCGCCCGGGGGTGCGCCGGTGATCGCCCTCGGCCGCGAGGTCTGCGGCGACCTCGACGCGGCGAGCGCGCGCGAGTGGCTGGTGACGGACGGGCTCGGCGGCTACGCCATGGGCACCGTCTCGGGCCTGCGCACCCGCCGCTACCACGGGCTGCTGGTCGTCGCCGAGCCCGGCGGCAGCGCCCGGCGCCTCGGCCTGGCCGCGATCGAGCCCATGGTGCGCATCGGCGATCGCGTGGTGCGGCTGGCCACCGACGAGTGGGCGGGCGGCAGCGTCGACCCGGCCGGCCACCGGCACCTGGCCGAGTTCCGCATCGACGACGGGGTGCCGCGGTGGCGCTGGGACCTCGGCGACGTGGTCGTCCAGCGCGAGATCGCGATGGCCCACGGGCGGGCCGCGACCGGCGTGGTGTTCACCGTCCTGCGCGCGCCGCACGACATCGAGCTGGAGCTCACGCCGCTGTGCACGTGGCGGGACGCACACGGCGAGCGCACCGCGTCCGGCGAGCCCGCGGTCACCGCGGCCGCGGACGGGTTCGTGTTCGAGGACGCCTACCGGGTCACCGGCCCGGACTGGCGGCCGGACGGGGACTGGTACCGCGGCGTCTACGCCCGCGAGGAGGCGGCTCGGGGCCTCAACGCCGTCGAGGACCTCTGGGCGGCGGGGCGCTTCGCGGTCCGGCTCGCCGCCGGCGGTACCGCCGAGATCACCGCCGCCGCGGAGCCCTTCGACGGGGTCCTGCCCGCCGCGGCCGGCCTCGTCGCCGCCGCGCGCAAGCGGGCCCGCAAGCTCGTGCGCCAGGCCGGGGTCAAGGACCCCGCCGGGCGGCAGCTCGCGATCGCGGCCGACCAGTTCGTCGTGGACACCCCGACGGGCCCGTCGGCGGTCGCGGGCTACCCGTGGTTCGGCGAGTGGTCGCGGGATCTCATGACCTCGTTCGAGGGCCTGTTCCTGTCGACCAACCGGCACGCCGACGCCCGGGCGGTGCTGCTGCGGGCCGGCGCCACGGTGTCGGAGGGCATGCTGGCCAACACCGCGGACACCGGCACGCTGGAGTACAACACCGCCGACGCGGCGCTGTGGTTCGTGCACGCCGTCGGCCGCTACGCCGAGGTCACCGGCGACCTCGACACCGTCCACGCGCTCGCGGGCCCGGTGGTGGAGATCCTGACCCGGCACCGCGACGGCACCCGCTTCGGCATCGCCGCCGACGCGGCCGACGGCCTGCTGACCCAGGGCAAGCCCGGCTTCGCGCTGACGTGGATGGACGCGCGGGTCGACGGCCATCCGGTCACCGAGCGGCGGGGCAAGGCCGTCGAGCTCAACGCGCTGTGGATCTCCGCGCTCGCCTCGGCCGCCGAGCTGCTGGGCTCCTCCGAGTTCGCCGCGTTCGCCGACCGGGCCGCGGCCTCGTTCCGCCGCCGGTTCGTGCGCCCCTACGGCGCCGGGCTCTTCGACGTGGTGGACGGGCCGGCCGGGGACGATGCGGCGGTACGGCCGAATCAGCTCCTGGCCGTGTCGCTCCCGCACGCCCCGATCAACGACGCGGCCCCGGTGTCGGCGTGCGCCCCGCTGCTCACGTCGCTCGGCCTGCGCTCGCTGGCCCCGTCGGACCCCGCCTACCGGGGCGTGCACCGCGGCGGCTCGGCCGAGCGCGACGCCGCCTACCACCAGGGCACCGTGTGGCCGTGGCTGATCGGCCCCTACGCCGACGCCTGCGCGCGCCTGGGCCTGCCGACGGCCGGCCTGCTGGACGGCCTCGAGCTGCACCTGGGCGAGTGGGGCCTGGGCTCGGTGTCGGAGACCGCGGACGGCGACGCCCCGCACGCGGCCACGGGCTGCCCGTTCCAGGCCTGGTCGGTCGCCGAGCTCATCCGCGCCCGCCGCCTGCTGGCATAGCTGCTCGCGTAACCCACCGCCCGGCCCGGGCGACTCGAGGCGCCTGACACGCGCCCGGCCGAGCGGGCGACGAACGCGACCGCCGTCAGGCGGCGTCGCGGATCTGCATGGCGGCGGAGCAACCGATGCGGCGATCATACGGGCATCGGGCGTTCGTTTGCCGGACCGGGGCGCGGGTAGGCGGACGGCGTGATCGGTGCGCGCACGCTACGGCGGGAGGATGCCCGGCTCGTGCGCGGGGCCGGGCAGTACGTCGGCGACATCCGCGTCCGCGGGTGCCTTGACGCGGCGTTCGTGCGCAGCCCCGTCGCGCACGGCGAGCTGCGCGGCGTCGACCTGAGCCGGGTGCGGGCCGTGCCCGGCGTCGTGGCCGCCTTCGCGCACGCCGACCTGCCCTACCTGCCGCCGACCCCGCCGATGCTGGACCCCGGCTCGATCGAGGGCCGCCCGTGGCCGCCGCTGGCCACCGGCCGGGTGCGGTTCTACGGGGAGCCGGTCGCCGTCGTGGTGGCCGGGGACCGGTACCTGGCCGAGGACGGGTGCGACGCCGCGGTCGTGCGCGTCGACCCGCTGCCGGTGCTGCTCGACCCCACCGAGGCGGCCGCCGGCGGTGTGGAGCTGTTCCCGGGGCTGAGCAACGTGGCCGCCGAGCGCGAGTTCGGCGCGCCCGCCGGTGACGACGTGTGGCGCGACGCCGCGATCGTGGTCGAGGCGCGGTACCGCCAGCAACGCCTCGCCCACACCTCCATCGAGCCCCGGGCGATCCTGGTCCGGCCCGAGGCGGACGACGGGCTGACGGTCTGGGTGTCGCACCAGGCCCCGCACCGGCTGCGCCGCGACCTCGCCGCGGCGTTCGGCCTCGAACCGGACCGGGTGCGGGTGATCGTGCCCGACGTCGGCGGCGCGTTCGGGGGCAAGAGCGAGACCTGGCCCGAGTACCTCGCGATCGTCGCCGCCGCGCGCCGCCTGCACCGGCCGGTGCGCTGGCTCGAGGACCGCCGCGAGGCGCTGGGCGGGCCGCCGCACGGGCGCGGGCAGCACCAGCGCGTCCGGCTCGCCGCCGACGCCGACGGGCGCATCCTCGCCTACGAGCTGCACATCGACGCCGACGTCGGCGGCTACCCGCACACCGGCGCGTTCGTGCCGCTGGCGACGTCGATGATGGCCACCGGCGCCTACCGCATCCCGAGCGTCCACGTGCGCACCCGGGCCGTGGTCACGAACGCCGCGCCGACCGCCCCGTACCGCGGCGCCGGCCGGCCCGAGGCCGCCTTCGCGATCGAGCGCACCGTCGAGCTGCTCGCGCGCCGGCTCGGCCTCGACGCGGCCGAGGTGCGGCGGCGCAACTTCATCCGCGACTTTCCGTACGAGACCCTGACCGGGTTCACGTACGACAGCGGCGACTACGCGGCCGCCCTCGAGGTGGCGCTGCGCGAGCTGGGGATCGAGCACTGGCGCGCCGAGCAGGCCCGCCGCCGCGCCGCCGGTGCGTGGCCGATCGGCATCGGGCTGTGCACCTACGTCGAGCGCTCGGGCGTGGGGGAGGAGTTCGGGGCCGTCGAGGCGCGCCCGGACGGGACGTTCGTCGCGCTCAGCGGCTGCTGCAGCACCGGCCAGGGCCACGAGACGTCGTTCCCGCAGGTGGTCGCGGACGTGCTGGGCGTCGACCCGGCGCTGGTCCGGCTCGTGGAGAAGGACACGGCGGTCGTACCGTCCGGCGTCGGCTCGTTCGCCAGCCGCTCGATGCAGACGGGCGGGGCCGCCCTGCACCGGGCCGCGACGAAGCTCGTGGCCACCGCCCGGCAGCGGGCCGCCGAGGTCCTGCACGTGCCGGTCGCCGGGGTCGCGTACCGGGCCGGCGCGTTCGTCGCGGACGGGCGCTCGGTGCCGCTGGCCGAGCTGGCCCCGCTGCGGGCCGAGGACACGTTCGACCCGCCGGAGGCGTTCCCGTTCGGCGCGTACGCGGCCGTGGTCGAGGTCGATCCCGAGCTAGGCGCCGTGCGGGTGCTCGACCTCGTCGCGGTCGACGACTACGGCGTCGTGGTGAACCCGCTCATCGTGGAGGGCCAGGCCCTCGGCTCGATCGTCCAGGGCCTCGGCCAGGCGCTCTACGAGGGCGTGCGCCACGACGCCGACGGCCGCCCGCTCACCCTGAGCCTGCTGGACTACCTCCTGCCGACCGCCTCCGAGCTGCCGCCGGTGCGCCTCGCCGAGACCCGCACCCCGAACCCGAACACCCCGCTGGGCGCCAAGGGCGCGGGGGAGGCCGGCTGCATCGGCGTGCCCCCGGCGGTCCTCAACGCCGTCGCCGACGCGCTCGGGCTCGACGACCCGCAGGACCCGCGGATGCCGGTGGCCCGGTGAAGCCGGCGCCGTTCGAGTACGTGGCCGCGCGCAGTGCCGCCGAGGTCCTCGACGCGCTGGCCGGCGGCGGGACCCGGGTGCTCGCCGGCGGACAGAGCCTGGTGCTGGAGATGAACGCCCGCGCCGCCCGGCCCGCCCGCCTCGTGGACATCAACCGGGTGCCCGGCTTCGACCGGCTCGAGGTCGTCGGCGAGGAACTGCGGATCGGGCCCCTCGTGCGGCACCGGGCGTTCGAGTCCGGCCGCGTCGGGGGTCCGCTCGGCTCGCTGCTGCACCGGGTGGCGCGGCACATCGCGCACCCGCCGATCCGGGCGCGCGGCACGATGCTCGGCAGCCTCGCGTACGCCCACCCGGCCGCCGAGTGGCCCGCGGTCGCCGTCGCGCTCGACGCCCGGATGGAGCTCGCGAGCGCCGAGGGAAACCGGATCGTCCCGGCCGCCGACTTCTGCACCGGGCCGTTCACGACCGTGCGGGCGGCCGGGGAGCTGCTGCTGGCGGTACACCTGCCGCTGCTGCCGCCCGCAACGGCCGTCGGATTCGTGGAGCACCGGCGCACCCAGGCGAGCTTCGCCACCCTCGCGGCCCTGGCGGCGGTGACGGTCGTCGGCGGCCGGGTCACCGCCGCCCGCATCGGCCTGGTGAACGCCGCCGACCGCCCGGTGCGCGCCGCGGCCGCCGAGCGGGCGCTGACCGGTGGGCCGTTCGACGACGCGGCGATCGCCGGCGCCGCCGCCACGCTGGAGCACCCCGCCGGCGTGCTGGTGCGGCGCGCGCTGGGCCAGGCCCGGGACGGAGACTGAGGTGCGCGTCGTCCTGACCGTCAACGGCTCGGCCTTCGAGCTGGACGTGCCGCCGCGGCGCACGCTCGCCGATGCGCTGCGCGAGGAGTGCGGGCTGACCGGCACCCACCTCGGCTGCGAGCACGGCGTCTGCGGGGCGTGCACCGTGCTCGTCGACGGCGAGGCGGTGCGCTCGTGCCTGATGTTCGCGGTGCAGTGCGACGGCCGTGCCGTGCGGACCGTCGAGGGCCTCGAGCGCGACGGCCTCGAGCACCCGCTCCAGGCCGCGTTCTCGGCCGAGCACGCGCTGCAGTGCGGGTTCTGCACGCCCGGGTTCCTGATGCTCGTGGCCGGTGCGCTGGAGTCGGACCCGGCGGTCCTCGACGATCCCCAGCGGCTGCGGGAGCTACTGACGTCGAACCTGTGCCGGTGCACCGGCTACGAGGGGATCAGGCGCGCGTGCGAGCGCGTGCGCGGGCTTCGGCCGCCGCTTCCCGGCTGAGCCGCGTCACTTGGCTGAGCCGCGTCACTTGGCTGAGCCGCGTCACTTGCTGCGCGCGGCACGGGTGGCGCGGTTGTTGGCCTTCTGGATGGCATCGACGAGCTCGGCCTTCGTCATCCGGCTGCGGCCGGTGATGTCGAGCCGGCGCGCCTGGTCCATCAGGTGCTGCTTGCTCGCGTTGGCGTCCACCCCGCCCGCGGTCTGCGCGCGGGTGTTGCGCCCGCCGGCGGCCTTGGCGTCGCTCGGGCCCCTGCGGCCCTTCGCCTCCCAGTGGTCGCCGGTCTTCTCGAACGAGTGCTTCACCGCGGCGAACGCGGTCCGGTGGGCGCGCTCGCCCTCGCCGTACTCCTCGACGGCGGCGTCGTGCGCCTTGACGTAGGTGTCCTGGGCCTTCTTCGGCGACCGCTTGAGCGTGCTCGGCATGTCCTTCCTGGCGGGCATCGCATCCTCCTTCGAACGTGGGTCTGCACGTCGCATGCCCGGCGGCGTGCCGATCAAACCCGCCGCACCGGGCACCGGCCCCGCTCAGCGGAAGCTCTCCCGGTACTGCGTGGGCGACTTGCCCGTCAGCTCCCGGAACGCCGCGTTGAACGCCGACAGGGAGGTGTACCCCACCGCGAACGCGATCTTCGTGACCGGGGTGTCGCCCGCGGCCAGCTCCTCGATCGCGCGCATGATCCGCATCCGGCGCAGCACCGCGCGCCAGGTGAGCCCGGTCTCGTCCTCGAAGCGGCGGGCGAGGGAGCGCGGGGCGAGCCCGATCTCGGCGGCGATGTCCTCGAAGCGGACCTGCTCGCCGAGCCGGTCCTCGGTCAGCCGCAGGGCCCGGCGCAGCTCCGGCGACCGCCCGGCCGGCACGACGACCGGGCTCGGGGTCTCCGCCAGACGCCAGGCGACGGCGGCCAGGGCGGCGAAGAGCTTCTCGCCGTACCGGGGCAGCGGTTCCGTGCTGTCGCCGAAGGAGCCGCACTCGGCGAGCAGGGCCCGGGCGAGCGGGCTGAGGTCGAAGACGGTCAGCGGCGCCGGCGCCGGCTCGGTGAACCCGGGCTCGAACAGCACCGACGCCGTGGTCACCGGCTGCGGGAGGCTGACCTGGATCGGCTCGCCGGCCGAGATGAGCGCGGCCCGGGCCGGCGGCAGCAGCCAGGCGCGGCCCCGCGCTTCCAGCCGGAGGGCACCGGCGGAGGCGCAGAGCAGGTAGTGCCGGTCGACGCACAGCTCGCGCGCGGGTTCGGGCGCGAAGGTGCGCACGAAGCTGTACGCCTGCCGGGTCATCTCAGGCCACCGTCTCCAGCAGTTCGGCATGGAAGCGCCGGCTCACCGGGGAGCCGGTCATCATGGGCCGCAGCACCTGGCCGGAGCGGATGAAGGCCTCGGAGGCGAGGTACGGCTTGAACGCCTCCTCATCTTGCCACTCGTGCACGACGGTGACGGTCGAGTCGTCCTCCCGGGAGGCATACACCCGGAACGCGAGGTTGCCCGGCATGGCGCGGATCTGGTCCCGCTCGGTCTCGAGCTGGGCGAGGGCCGCGGGCCGATCGGCGGCGGCGGTCTGGAAATCGAGAATCGCGATGAACATGCACCGATCCTCGCGTCTCCGGACCTGTCGCTGCCGCCGCCGGTCGGACACGTTCACGCTTCCATCGGACATCCGGGCGCGGTCCCCGGCGCCGGCCGGTGACCGCCCGGGGTCAGGCCATCGCCGTCAGCAGGCGGCGGCATGCCTCCTCGCACGCGCGGCAGGCCTCGGCGCAGATGCGGCAGTGCTCGTACTTCTTCGCGTGGGCCGAGCACTCGTCCCCGCAGCTGCGGCACGCCGTCACGCAGGCCTCCAGCAGCGCGCGATTGAGCTTCGCGTCGTAGTCGCCTTGCCGCAGCAGCACCCGGATGGTCGCGGCGCAGACGTCGGCGCAGTCGAGGTTGATGCGGACGCACTTGGAAAGCTCGGCGACCGTCCGCTCGCTCATGCAGGCGTCGGCGCAGGCGATGCAGGCCTGGGTGCACACGGCGATCGCGTCGATCGCCGCCGCGAGCTGGGCCCGGTCGACCTTGATGCGCTGCGGGTGGGTCTCCATCATCGGCATGGTGGTAGCGGTCATGGTTCCCTCCTTCGGAGTGGGTCGCGCCTTCGGTATTCACTCGGGCCGCCCGAGCGGCGGCCCGGACCTGGGGTCACCGCCGGGTTCAGCGGCGCGGGCGGGGCGAGCCGCTCTGGCCGGGCATGCCGGGGCCGGCCTGCTGGGTCTGGGACGACGACCGGCCGACCTGGCGGTCGCGGGAGCCGGTGCCGCGGTCGATCGCGATGCGCCGCGGGTGCGTGTCGCGCGTCTTGCCGACGGTGATCGTGAGCACGCCGTTGTCGCAGGTGGCCTCGACCCGATCGGCGTCGATGCCGCTCGGCAGCTCCACGACGTATTCGAACTCGCCGCTCTGGCGGCCCTGGCGGCGCATGACGCCGCCGCGGTCGTGCTGCTCGAAGCTGCCCGAGACGCGCAGCTCCTCGCCGCGAATCTCCAGGTCGATGTCCGAGGGGTCGACGTTGGGCAGGTCGACGTCGATGACGTAGGCGTCGTCGGTCTCCTCGATGTCGACCGGTGGCTGCCACGCCGTCGCCATGGCGAGCGGCGAGGTCAGGCCCGACTCGCCGAAGTACGACCGGATCAGCTGCCCGAAGCGGGCGTTGAGCTCGTCGACCTCGCGGGCGGGGTCCCAGCCCTGCCGCCGGGCGAGGCCGCCGCCGTGACGGTGGCGGGCGGAGAACGGTGCGAGTGACATGGCGGGTCGTTCCCTCCTGAGCGCCGGTTGTCGGGTCCATGCTCGACCGGCCCCGGGTGAGGATGTCTCGCCTGGGCGGGATGGGGGTCAGCGGCGCACGTCGGCCTCGCCGCGGTGCAGCGGCCGGCCCGCCGCCAGCCACGCCTCGACCCCGCCGGCCAGGTCCGTCGCCCGGTGCAGGCCCACCCGGCGCAGGCTCTGCGCGGCGAGGCTGGAGCTGTAGCCCTGCCGGCACACCACGACGATCTCGACGTCGTACCCGGTCGCCTCGGGAATCCGGGCGTCGGACGCGGGGTCGAGCCGCCATTCGAGCACGGTCCGGTCGATGACGATCGCGCCCGGCAGCTCGCCGGTCTCGGCCCGCTGCGTCTCGGTGCGGGTGTCGACGACCAGGGCACCGCGAAGGCGCGCGGCCTCCGTCTCCTCCGGGCTGTACCGCCGGATGCCGCGGCGGGCCTCGTCGAGCACCCGATCGACACCGGCGGCGCTGAGTAGCTGCATGCCCCGATTCTGCCCGACGGGCGCGGGCGCTAGAGCTCGATCCCCGCTCCGGTCAGGCGCCGCCCGCGGACCACCACGACCCGCGCGCCGACCTCGCGGCCCTCGCGGGCGAGCTGGACGCCGTGGACGTAGTACCAGGGTTCGTCGTCGTAGGTGATCGGGTCCTCGACCTCGACGATCTGGACGCGCAGGGTGAGGTCTCCGACGCCGTACAGGTAGTCGCGCTCGGCAAGGACCAGCACGAGCCGTTCTGACACGGCGATGATCATATGCTTGCCGCCGTGCAAGTAAATGCCACGAGCCACCCGAACGGGTCGCTCGTGGCAATTCCCACAGGTCCCACCGGCCCCGCAGCCCGAGGCGGGGGCTACCAGGTCAGCGGCAGGCCGTTGATGAAGGTGGTCAGCGTGTCGGCGATGATCCGGTCGTCGTGCAGCGAGGGGTGCCAGTCGCAGCCGAGATGGTCCAGGCCGAGCGCGTTGTCGTCGTAGTACAGGCTCTTCACGCGCTGGTCGCCCTGGCTGTTGCGGGTCTGGACGATCTGCTGGACCGAGGTGGCGAACGCGGTGGTCTGGTAGGACAGGTCGGGGTAGGTGAGCACGATGTACGTGTTCGGGCCGTACCGGTCGCGCAGCCGGCCGATGAACGCGAGGTAGGCGGTGCGGTAGTCGGCGGCCAGCGCGTCGATCGTGGTCCACCGCTCGCCGGCCGTCAGCGCGGTCGAGAAGTCGTTGATGCCGAGGCCGACGACGACCACCTGCGGCTTCCAGGTGCCCGGGTTCGGCCACGGGGCACTGTTGTAGAGCGCCTGCAGGTCGGTGTCGTAGTAGTCGCGGAAGCTCGTCGCGGTGTTCTGGCCGCCGTAGTTGCGGACCATGCCGAGGCCGGACCAGGCGATGGTCTGGTAGTCGGCGCCGAGGCCGCGGGCGCTCAGCGCGCCGAAGGCGGAGTCGGCGTTGGAGTTGCGGGTGACGCCGCCGTTGCTGTTGCAGTCGCGGGTCGTGGACATGTTGCCGTAGCCGGCGGTCCACGAGTCGCCGATGAACTCGATCTGGCGGCCGCGGGGCGCGGGCCGGCTCAGGATCGCCCCGCCGGGCGCGGCGACGAAGCCGGAGAACTCGCCGGCCGCCCACGGGCTCTCGGTGCGCTTCGCCAGGCGCACGGTGTGCTCGGCGTTGGGGAGGTTGGCGACCCAGTACGTGGTGCGGCCCGGGGTCACCAGTGTCGCGACGGTGGCGCCGTCGACCTGCACCACGTAGTCGTTGTTGGCGTCGTTGAGGCCGACGCCCACGCCGGTGCCGCGGAACCGGCCCTCGAAGTAGACGCCCGGCCAGGTGTACTGCATCACGGTGTCCACCGTCCGCACGCGGCCCGGGGTGGACACCTGCGCGAGGCCGCCGGGCGGGACGGAGGCCGAGGGCGACGCGGAGGCCGAGGGCGACGCCGGGGGTGACGACGACGGTGAGCCCGACGGCACGGGGCCGTTGCACGCCGTACCGTTGAACGTGAAGGCGGCCGGCACCGGGTTCGACCCGGTCCACGACCCGTTGAACCCGAACGAGGTGCTCGCGCCGCTGCCGAGGCTGCCGTTCCAGCCGGCGCTCGCCACGGTGACCTGCGCCCCGGACTGCGTGACCGTGCCGTTCCACAGCTGCTGGACGACCTGCCCGGCGGTGAACGCCCATCCGACCTTCCAGCTCGACACCGCGCTGCCCAGGTTGGTGACGCTCACGGTGGCGCCGAAGCCGCCGCTCCACTGGCTGGTCACGGCGTAGGTGACACGACATCCGGCGGCCGCCTCGGCGGGTGCGACCACGGTGAGCGTCGCGCCCACGGCGACGGCCCCGGCGGCGAGGGCCGCCATCCAATGCCGGTTTCTCGAGAACCGCATCAATCCACCTCCTGGTGTCACGCATCGACATACAGGGATGTCTGAGGTCCGTGCAACCGCTTCGACGCTCGCGTGCGGCCGAGCGCGCGGCCCCGGTGAAACATGCACGCGTCAAGAACGCGTTAAGAAACGCACCGGGCGCGTAGGGAAAGCATCAAGACATCTGGGCGGGGTACTCGCGCGGGTCTTCACTTGCAGCGAGCCGGACGGACAGCGCCGGACGCAGGTGCCGAAGCGGGTGCGAGATGAACGGGACATGGTGGCTGGTGCGGCCGCACGCCGCACCGACCGGCATCACCCTCGCCGCGGGCGCGGGCGCGGTCGTCGCCACGGCGCTGGTCGCCGCCGCGGCGACCGCGCCGGACGGGCCGGTGCCGCGGCTCGTCGCGATGGCCGCGGTCGTCGCCGCGGCCGGCGGGCTCGGCGGCAACCTGATCGCCGCGCCGGGGACGGCCGCGATCGCCTGGACGGTGCTCAACGGGTTCCTGGTGAACCGGCTGGGCGTGCTGACCTGGCACGGCTCCGCGGACGCGATCCGCCTGGCCGTGCTGGCCGGCGCGGCCCTGGCCGGCTGGCTGACGGCCCGCTCGCACCTCGCCGGGCAGCACCGCCGGGACGTCCTGCGGATGCGCACCTGGCTCAACGGCGGCGGATTCGCGTCGTCGATCCATGCCCACAAGGAGGCGAGCCCCAGTGGCTGATGTCTGGTTCGTGCTGCTGACGATCGCGGCGTTCGCGGTCCTCGGCCTGGCGGTGCGGGCGGTGGGGCGGCTGTGAACGCCGAGAACCTCGTCGGCCTCGTTCTCGCGGTCGCCCTGACCGCGTTCCTGATCGCCGCCCTGCTCTTCCCGGAGCGGTTCTGATGAGCCCAACCCTGGCGGGCGTGCTGTTCATCGCCTCGCTGATCGCCGTCCTGGCGCTGCTGTACCGCCCCTTCGGCGACTACATGTACCGCGCGATCACCTCGGCCCGGCACCTGCGCGCGGAGCGGGTGATGTACCGCGTCACCGGCGTCAACCCCGACGGCGAGCAGTCGTGGGGCGTGTACGCGCGCAGCGTGCTGGCCTTCTCCGCGGTGTCGATCCTCTTCCTGTACCTGTTCCAGCGCGTGCAGAACCATTTGTGGCTCAGCCTCGGCTTCGATCCCGTCAAGCCGGACCAGGCCTGGAACACCGCCGTGAGCTTCGTGACGAACACGAACTGGCAGTCGTACTCCGGCGAGTCCACGATGGGCCACCTCGTGCAGATGTCCGGGCTGGCGGTGCAGAACTTCGTCTCGGCGGCGGTGGGCGTGTCGGTCGCCGTGGCCCTGGTGCGCGGGTTCGCCCGCTCGAAGACGGATCAGCTCGGCAACTTCTGGGTCGACCTCGTCCGCGTCAGCGTGCGCATCCTGCTGCCGATCGCCGTCATCGGTGCCACGGTGTTCATCGCGGCGGGCATGGTGCAGAACCTGTCCGGCGGCACCGACGTGACCACCCTCGCCGGCGCGACACAGCACGTCACCGGGGGCCCGGTCGCCTCGCAGGAGGTCATCAAGGAGCTCGGCACCAACGGCGGCGGCTTCTACAACGCCAACAGCTCCCACCCGTTCGAGAACCCGACCGGCTGGACCAACTGGCTCCAGGTGCTGCTGATCCTGCTCATCCCGTTCAGCCTCCCGCGCGTCTTCGGCCGGATGGTCGGCGACCGGCGCCAGGGCCTGGCCATCGCGGGCATCATGGGCATCCTCGCGCTGGGCAGCGTCATCGCGCTCAACGCGCTGCAGATCCACCACGGCGGCACCGTGCCGACGGCGGTCGGGTCGGCGACGGAGGGCACCGAGACCCGCTTCGGCGTGCCGCAGTCGGCCACCTTCGCCGCGGCCACCACGCTCACCTCGACGGGCGCGGTGAACTCGTTCCACGACTCCTACACCGCGCTCGGCGGCATGATCACGATGCTGAACATGATGCTCGGCGAGGTCGCGCCCGGCGGGGTCGGGTCCGGGCTCTACGGCATGCTCATCCTGGCGGTCATCACGGTGTTCGTGGCCGGGCTCATGGTCGGGCGGACACCGGAGTACCTCGGCAAGAAGATCGGCGCGCGGGAGATCAAGTTCGCGTCGCTGTACCTGCTGACGACCCCGGCCCTGGTGCTCGTCGGCACCGCGATCGCCATGGGGTCGGCGTCGGCGCGAAGCTCCATGGCCAACCCGGGCCCGCACGGCCTCTCCGAGGTGCTGTACGCCTTCACGTCCGCGTCCAACAACAACGGCTCCGCGTTCGCCGGCATCAGCGCCAACACGACCTTCTACAACACCGCGCTCGGCCTGTGCATGCTGCTGGGCCGGTTCCTGCCCATCGTCCTCGTGCTCGGCCTGGCCGGCTCGCTCGCCCGCCAGCAGCCCGTGCCGGCGTCCGCGGGCACGCTGCGGACGTACCAACCCCTCTTCATCGGCATGGTCGTGGCCGTCACGGTCATCGTCGTGCTGCTCACCTACCTGCCGGCCGTCGCGCTCGGCCCCCTCGCGGAAGGACTCGGCGCATCATGATCGCCGCGGGTCTGCTGGATCCCAAGCAGCTGTGGAAGTCGGTCCCCGACGCGCTGCGCAAGATGAACCCGGGCACGCTGTGGCGCAACCCGGTGATGTTCATCGTGGAGGTCGGCTCGGTCTTCACCACCGTCCTCGCCGTCGCGCACCCCTCCGTCTTCGCGTGGGCGATCACGGTGTGGCTGTGGCTGACCGTGCTCTTCGCCAACCTGGCCGAGGCGGTCGCCGAGGGCCGCGGCAAGGCCCAGGCCGACACCCTGCGCCGGGCCAAGCAGGACACCATGGCGAACCTGGCCGACGGCACCACGGTCAAGGCGGGCGACCTCAAGCAGGGCGACGTCGTCGTGGTCGAGGCCGGGCAGATCATCCCCGGGGACGGCGACGTCATCGAGGGCATCGCCTCCGTCGACGAGTCCGCGATCACCGGCGAGTCCGCGCCCGTCATCCGCGAGTCCGGCGGCGACCGGTCCGCGGTCACCGGCGGCACCAAGGTGCTCTCCGACCGGATCGTCGTGAAGATCACCCAGAAGCCGGGGCAGTCGTTCATCGACCGCATGATCGGGCTCGTCGAGGGCGCGAACCGGCAGAAGACGCCGAACGAGATCGCCCTGAACATCCTGCTCGCCTCGCTGACCATCATCTTCCTGCTCGCGGTCGCCACCCTCCAGCCGCTCGCCATCTACTCGGGCGCGCCCGTGTCCGGCATCGTCCTCGTGGCCCTGCTGGTCTGCCTCATCCCGACCACGATCGGCGCGCTGCTGTCCGCGATCGGCATCGCCGGCATGGACCGGCTCGTGCAGCGCAACGTCCTGGCCATGTCGGGCCGCGCGGTGGAGGCGGCCGGGGACGTCAACACGCTGCTGCTGGACAAGACGGGCACGATCACGCTGGGCAACCGGCAGGCGGGCGGCCTGCTGCCCGTCGACGGCGTGACGGTGGACGAGCTGGCCGAGGCCGCGCAGCTGTCCTCCCTCGCCGACGAGACCCCCGAGGGGCGCAGCATCGTGGTGTACGCCAAGGAGCACCACGGCCTGCGCGAGCGGGACGTCACCGGCGCCGCGTGGGTGCCGTTCACCGCCCAGACCCGCATGTCGGGCGTGGACGTCGACGGCCGCGAGATCCGCAAGGGCGCCGCCATCGCGGTGATGAAGTGGGTCCGCGACCACGGCGGGCACCCGACGAACGAGGTCGGCTCCATCGTGGACGCCGTCTCCTCCTCCGGCGGCACCCCGCTCGTCGTCGCCTCCCGGCGCGCGGGCGAGCCGGCCCGGACCCTCGGCGTCGTCCACCTCAAGGACGTCGTGAAGCTGGGCATGCGGGAGCGGTTCGACGCGATGCGCCGGATGGGCATCCGCACCGTGATGATCACGGGTGACAACCCGCTGACGGCCAAGGCGATCGCGGCGGAGGCCGGCGTCGACGACTTCCTCGCCGAGGCCACCCCCGAGGACAAGATGGACCTGATCAAGCGGGAGCAGGAGGGCGGCAAGCTCGTCGCGATGACCGGCGACGGCACCAACGACGCCCCGGCCCTGGCGCAGGCCGACGTGGGGGTGGCGATGAACACCGGGACGTCGGCGGCGAAGGAGGCCGGCAACATGGTCGACCTCGACTCGGACCCGACGAAGCTCATCGAGATCGTGGAGATCGGCAAGCAGTTGCTCATCACGCGCGGCGCGCTGACGACGTTCTCCATCGCCAACGACATCGCCAAGTACTTCGCCATCATCCCGGCGATGTTCGCCGCCCTCTACCCGGGCCTGGACACGCTCAACGTGATGCGGCTGCACTCGCCGGCCTCGGCGATCCTGTCCGCGGTCATCTTCAACGCCCTCGTCATCGTCGCGCTGATCCCCCTGGCCCTGCGCGGTGTGCGCTACCGGCCCGGCTCGGCCGCCGCGATGCTGCGCCGCAACCTGCTCGTCTACGGCGCCGGCGGCGTGATCGTGCCGTTCATCGGCATCAAGCTCATCGACCTCATCATCATGACCGTCCCGGGGATCTCCTGATGCGCCTACCCGCCTGGCTCGCCCAGCACCTCGCCGCCCTGCGCGCCCTGGTCGTGCTGACCATCGTGCTCGGCCTGGCCTACCCGCTGCTCATGGTCGCCGTCGCCCACATCCCCGGCCTGTCCGGCCCCGCCGGCGGCTCACTCATCGAACACAACGGCAAACCCGTCGGCAGCGCCCTGGTCGGACAGTCCTTCACCGACGACAAGGGCAACCCGCTCAAGCAGTACTTCCAGTCCCGCCCCTCCGCCGCCGGCGACGGCTACGACCCCACGTCGACCTCGGCCAGCAACCTGGGGCCGGAGAACACGAAGCTCCTCGACGAGGTCTGCGGCCGCAGCAAGGCCGTCGGCGAGCTCGAGGGCGTGGACGGCGCCCGGCCCTACTGCACCCCCGACGGCCACGCCGCCGTCCTGGCCGTGTATCCCGGCCACGCCGTGAGCGTCTACCAGACGTGCCCGGCCACGCCGTTCGTGCGCTCGTACGAGGGCCGGCCCGTCGAGTGCGCCAAGCAGGGCGAGGACCTCGGCGGCGGCGTGCTGACCCCGATCCGCGGCGACGCGCCCGCGAACCCTGCGGTGCCGGCCGACGCGGTCACCGCCAGCGGCAGCGGCCTCGACCCGCACATCAGCGTCGCCTACGCCGACCTGCAGATCAAGCGGGTCGCCGCGGCCCGCAACCGGCCCGAGGCCGACGTGCGCAGGCTCGTCGCCGAGCACACCGACGGCCGTACGCTCGGATTCATCGGGGAACCGGCCGTGAACGTGCTCGAGCTCAACCTCGCTCTGGATCGGAGCTGACATGACGGCGCGCGGGATGCTGCGGGTGTACCTGGGCGCAGCCCCGGGCGTCGGCAAGACCTACAAGATGCTGGAGGAGGGGCGGCGGCGCCTCGCCCGCGGCACCGACGTCGTCGTCGGGCTCGTGGAGACCCACGGCCGCCCCTTCACCGAGGCGATGCTCGCCGGCCTCGAGGTCATGCCCCGCCGGCAGATGACCTACCGGGGCGCGGACTTCACCGAGCTCGATCTCGACGCGGTGCTGGCCCGCAACCCCGAGGTCGCGCTCGTCGACGAGATGGCCCACACCAACGTGCCGGGCAGCGAGAACGCCAAGCGCTGGCAGGACATCGAGCAGCTCCTGGCGGCCGGCATCGACGTGCTCACCACGGTCAACGTGCAGCACCTGGAGTCGCTCAACGACGTCGTCGAGTCGATCACCGGCGTGCCGCAGCGCGAGACGATGCCCGATGCCGTGGTCCGGCGGGCCGAGCAGATCGAGCTCGTCGACATGACCCCGGAGGCGCTGCGCCGCCGGATGGCCCACGGCAACATCTACCGGCCCGAGAAGATCGACGCCGCGCTCGGCAACTACTTCCGGGTCGGCAACCTCACCGCCCTGCGCGAGCTGGCCCTGCTGTGGCTGGCCGACAAGGTCGACGAGCAGCTCGACCGGTACCGCTCCCAGCACGGCATCGACAAGACGTGGGAGACCCGCGAGCGCGTCGTCGTCGCGCTCACCGGCGGCCCGGAGGGCGACACGCTCGTGCGCCGGGCCGCCCGCGTCGCCGCCCGCACCAAGGGCGCCGACCTGCTCGCCGTCCACGTCGTGCGCGGCGACGGCCTGGCCGGCGCGGACCCGGCCAACCTCACCCGGCAGCGGCTGCTCGTGGAGTCCCTCGGCGGGACCTACCACCAGGTCCTCGGCGCCGACGTCCCGAACGCGCTGCTCGACTTCGCCCGCGGCGTCAACGCCACCCAGCTCGTCCTCGGCGCCAGCCGCCGCGGCCGCGTCGCCCAGATCTTCTCGCCCGGCGTCGGCGTCACCACCACCGCCGAGTCCGGCGCCATCGACGTGCACCTCGTCACCCACGAGGAGGCGCGCCGCTTCGGGTTCCGCGCCCGCAGCCTCGGCGGGCTCGACCGGCCCCGGCGCCTCGCCGGGCTGCTGCTCGCCGCGGTCGGCCTGCCGCTGCTCACCGCCCTCCTCGAGGGCCTGCGCGAGGACATGTCCCTGCCCAGCGACATCCTCGCCTACCTCGTCCTGGCCGTCGGGGCCGCGCTCGTCGGCGGGCTGCTGCCGGCGCTGATCTGCGCGGTGGGCGGGTTCCTGCTGCTGAACTGGTACTTCACGCCGCCGCTGAACCGGCTCACGATCGCCGAGCACGAGAACGTCTTCGCGCTCGTGGCCTTCGTCGGGGTCGCCGTCGCCGTGGCCACCGTCGTCGACGGCGCCGCCCGCCGCGCCCGCGACGCCGCCCGCGCCTCGGCCGAGGCGCAGACCCTCGCGACCCTCGCCGGCAGCGTCCTGCACGGCGACAACCCGCTCGAGGCGCTGCTGGAGCGGGTGCGGGAGTCCTTCGGCCTCGCCTGCGTCACGCTGCTGGAGCGGGACTCGCAGCGCGCGCCGTGGCAGGTCGCCGCCTGGGTCGGGGACACGCCGTGCACCTCGCCGGCCGACGGCGAGACAGAGGTGCCGGTCGAGGAGAACGTGGCCCTGGTGCTGCGCGGGCACGCGCTGCCCGCGGCCGCCCGCCGCCTGGTCGAGGCGTTCGCCGCGCACGCCGCGATCGCGCTGCGCCAGCGCCGCCTCAGCGAGCAGGCGGCCGAGGCCGGCACCCTGGCCGAGGTGGACCGCCTGCGCACCGCCCTGCTCTCCGCCGTCAGCCACGACCTGCGCACCCCGCTCGCCGCGGCCAAGGTGGCGGTCGGCAGCCTGCGCAGCCCCGACGTCGACTTCTCGCCCGAGGACACCGCGGAGCTGCTGGCCACCGCGGAGGAGGCGCTGGACCGCCTCACCCGCCTGGTCGAGAACCTGCTCGACATGTCCCGCCTGCAGGCCGGCGCCCTCGCGCTGACGCTGGAGCCGGTCGACCTGGCCGACGCCCTGCCCCGCGCCGCCGACGACCTCGACGCCGCCGTCGCGATCAACGTGCCCGAGGAGCTGCCGGAGGTGATCGCCGACCCTTCCCTGCTGGAGCGCATTCTGGTCAACCTGCTCGCCAACGCCCTGCGCCACAGCCCGCCCGGCCGCCCGCCGTCACTCGGCGCGAGCGCCCACGCCGAGCGCATCGAGATCCGCGTCGTCGACCACGGGCCGGGCCTGTCCGAGTCCGACCACGAGCGCGTGTTCCAGCCGTTCCAGCGCCTCGGCGACCGCGACAACTCCACCGGCGTGGGCCTCGGCCTGGCCCTGTCCCGCGGCCTGGCCGAGGCCATGGGCGGCACCCTGGCCCCGGAGCCGACCCCCGGCGGCGGGCTGACCATGACCCTCACGCTGGCGGCGGTGCTGCGATGAGCCGGCCCGGGGCGGCGCTCAGGACTGCGGCGGGATCAGCCGCCGGTACGCGGGGACGGCGGCCGCCGCCACGCCGAGGTGCATGAGCATCAGGCAGAGGACTCCTGCGGTCGTGGTGCCCGGCTGTGACCTGGTCGCGAGCAGCACCACGTCCGGGATCCACGAGAGCACGAGCACGACGGGCACGAGGACGCGCAGCAGGCGGGTGGCGCTGCCCGACCGGGTCGCGACCAGGTGCCAGCCGACGGCGCCGGCGAGCGCGCCGACGAGGGTCAGCATGCCGTACACCTGCGGCTGGAGCGGCATGAACTCGTCCGGCGCGCCGAGCACGCCCCGGCCGATCAGCGCGATCACGGTGTTGACGACGAACCCGCCGACCGCGCCGATGCCGGCGGCGGCGAGGGTGGACTTCCACGAGGTGCCGAGACGGGCGGTGGTGCTGGTCATTGCGGGCCTCCACGGCTGTCGATTGGCGTTGCACGCAGCAAACGGCACGCACGTGAGAAGTCCAGCAGCCTGCCGATAAGAAGCGGCTAAGAAAGCCGTGCGGGCGGGGGCAGCGGGGCCGCGCCGGGCCGGGCCCGGAACGACTCGACCATCAGGGCCGCGAACCGCCGCGACGCCGCCGAGCGCAGTGTGGGCGACTCGGCGCGGATGCCCTCGTTGGCCATCAGCGCCACGATGACGTCCTCGAGCTCGAGGTCGGGCCGCAGGTGCCCGGACGCCTTGGCGTTCGCGATGAGCCGCAGCAGCAGTCGTACCGTCCGGTCGCGATCGGCCCGCAGACGCTCCTCGGCCCGTGGCAGTCGCGAGGTGAACGTGCGCGAGAGGCCGCGATCGAGGGCGTGCAGCCGCATCAGCTCCTCGACCACGTGACAGAACCCGAGCCACGGGTCGGCCTCGGCCAGCCCCCGCTCGACCACGGCCGAGCACAGCGCCATCGGCTCGGCGAACGCCGCGGCGAACAGCGCCTCCTTGGTCGGGAAGTGCCGGTACACCGTTGCCGCCCCGACCTCGGCCCGCCGCGCGATCTCGCGCATGGGCACGTCGAGCCCGTCGGCCGCGAACGCCGCGCGCGCGACGGCGAGGATGCGGGCACGGTTGTCGCGCGCGTCCGAGCGCTGTCTCACTTCCGTCGCCACCGCTCCCAGTTTAGCCAACCGGACGGGGTGTTCCGTTACGGTCCGGCGCATGAGAGCCGTCCAGTTCACGTCCTTCGGCCCGCCCGGGGTCGTCCACGTCGCCGAGGTTCCGCAGCCGCATGCCGGCCCCGGCGAGGTGCGCGTCGCCGTGCGCGCGTCGGGCCTCTCGACCGGCGAGACCCGCATCCGCTCGGGCGCTTTGCGCGACGCCGTCGCGACCCGGTTCCCGTTCCGCACCGGCTTCGACGCCGCCGGCGTGGTCGACGAGCTCGGCCCCGGCGTGACGGGCACGGCGCTCGGCGACGAGGTGTTCGGCTGGGTCGCGCCGGCCTCCCGCGGCGCCAACGCGGACCACGCCGTCCTCGTCGCCTGGGCCCCGAAGCCCCCGTCGTGGAGCTGGGCCGAGGCGGGCGCCGCCGCCGGGCCGGTGGAGACCTCGACGCGGGTCCTGGACCATCTCGGCCTCGCGCGGGGCCAGACGATCCTGGTGCACGGCGCGGCGGGCGGGGTGGGCTCGGTCGCGACCCAGCTGGCGACGGCCCGGGGCGCGACGGTCATCGGCACCGCCCGCGCGGCCAACCACGCCTTCCTGTCCTCCCTGGGCGCGATCCCGGCGGTGTACGGCCCGGGCCTGCCCGACCGCGTGCGAGCCCTGGCCCCCGGCGGCGTGGACGCGGTGCTCGACTGCGCGGGCGGCACCCTGCCGGACCTGATCGCGATCGCGGGCACCCCGTCGCGCGTCGTCACCATCGCCGACCTGACCGCCGCGACCCACGGCGTGCCGATGTCCCACCCGAACCCACTGGCGGCGCACGCCCTGCCGCTTGCCGTGGACCTGGCCGCGTCCGGGCGCCTGCGCATCCCGATCGCGGCGCGGTTCCCGCTGGCCGACGCGGCCGCGGCGCACGAGCTGAGCGAGTGCCCCCATGCGCCGGGGAGGATCGTCCTGATGCCCTGACACCCGTGGTTCCCGGCCTGATGCCGGGGCGGCGGCGAATCCATCGGTGTCGCTACCCTGGGTGGCGTGAGCGAGTGGACCAACGAGCGCGCGATCGAGCGGTGGGGCACCATGCCGCGGAAGCTGCTCGAGGACATGGCGCACGACGGCGACTACGCCAAGCGCCACCTCGTCAACCCGGTGCTGCTGCGGCTCCTCGGCGACGTCGCCGGGCGGCGCATCCTCGACGCGGGCTGCGGCGGCGGCTACCTCAGCCGCATGCTCGCCGCCCGCGGCGCGGAGGTCGTCGGGGTCGAGCCGGGGCGATCGCTGTTCGAGTTCGCCGCGGAGCGGGAAGCCACCGCGCCGCAGGGCATCCGCTACGTGCGGGCCGACCTGTGCGACCTGCCCGACCTGTGCGACTTGCCCGACCTATGCGACCGGTTCGACGCGGTGGTGTCGAGCATGGTCCTGCCGGTGATCCCGGACTGGACCGGCGCCATGCGCGCGTGCGTCGAGCACCTGCGGCCGGGCGGGCTGTTCGTGTTCACGGTGAACCATCCGTGCTTCGAGCAGCTGGCCCCGACGTGGCGTGCCCACGGTGAGTACCGCACGCGCCGCTACCTGGCCGAGTACGAGATCCCCGGGCCGAGCGGGGCCAACTTCCACCGGCCGCTGTCGGCGTACCTGAACCAGCTCGCGGCCCTCGGCTGCCGGCTGACCGAGGTCGCCGAGCCCGGCCTGCCGCCCGAGACCCCGGACGCCGTCGAGGCCTACATCCACCTGCCGAACTTCCTCATCGTGGCGGCCACGACCGCCTGAAGGACTGGCCGTCTGACGCCAACCACATCGGCGCACCCGAATGCCGGCGTCCCCCGGCCGCGGTGTGGTTGACCATCCCCGCGCCCCGAACCGAGCGGCCGCACGGTAGTTCTGGTAGGCCTTTGGGTAACGAAACGATCGTGGCGCGAGCGGAGCAGGGGGGCGGTATGTCCGAAGGGAGGCATCCCGACGGCGTGGACGTGTTTGCCGTGGATGCCGAGGTCGGCCGGGACCTCGCCGTGGTGGACTGGGCCGCGACCCCGCTCGGAGCGCCGGGCGGCTGGCCGCAGAGCCTGCGCACCGCGGTCAGCATCCTGCTGGCCTCGCGCTTTCCGATGTGGATGGCGTGGGGGCCGGAGCTCACATTCTTCTGCAATGCCGCATATCGCCGCGACACACTCGCCCGCAAGTACCCCTGGGCGCTCGGGCGCCCGGCCCGCGAGGTCTGGGCGGAGATCTGGGGCGAGATCGGGCCGCGCATCGAGTCCGTCCTGGCCACCGGGACCGCCACGTGGGACGAGGGGCTGCTGCTCTTCCTCGAGCGGTCCGGATACCGCGAGGAGTCCTACCACACCTTCTCGTACAGCCCGCTGCACAACGACGAGGGCGCGCTCACCGGCATGTTGTGCGTGGTGAACGAGGACACCGAGCGCGTCATCGGCGAGCGTCGCATGGCCACGCTGCGCGACCTCGGGTCCGACCCGAGCGTGGTGCGCACCGAGCGGGAGATGCTCGCCTTCGCCGCCGAGCAGCTCGAGCGCAACGGCCGAGACCTGCCCTTCACGCTGACCTACCTCTTCGACGACGACGGCGGCGCCGAGCTGGCCGCCGCGACCGGGCTCGCCCCGGGGCACCCGGCCGCGCCGCAGCGCATCGCCCCCGGGGACATCGCCCCCGGGGACACTGCCGGTCCGTGGTCGATCGCGGGCTCGCCGATGCCGATCGACCTGCGGGGCCTCGAGGGGCTGCCGACCGGGGACTGGGCCGAGCCGCCGACCCAGGCGCTGCTGTTGCCGCTGTTGCAGCAGGGCGCGACGCCATACGGCTTCCTCGTCGCCGGCCTGAACCGGTACCGCCTGCTGGACGAGGGGTACCGCGGGTTCCTCGAGCTCGCCGCCGGGCACGTGTCGACCGGCATCGCCAGCGCCCGCAGCTACCAGGCCCAGCAGCGGCGCGCCGAGGAGCTCGCCGAGCTCGACCGGGCCAAGACCGCGTTCTTCTCCAACATCAGCCACGAGTTCCGCACCCCGCTCAGCCTCATCATGGGCCCGCTGCAGGAGCTGCGCGACCACCTCCCGCCCGACGACCAGCGCTCCCGCGACGAGGTCGAGGTCATCCACCGCAACGGCCTGCGGCTGGGCAAGCTCGTCAACACGCTGCTGGACTTCTCCCGCATCGAGGCCGGCCGGATGCAGGCCCGCTACGAGCCCGTCGACCTGCCGCTGTTCACGGCCGAGCTGGCCAGCGTGTTCCGGGCCGCGGTCGAGCGGGCCGGGCTCGCGTTCGACGTCGACTGCCCGCCGCTGCCCCAGCCGGTCCACCTCGACCGCGGCCTGTGGGAGAAGATCGTCCTGAACCTGCTCAGCAACGCGCTGAAGTTCACGTTCGACGGCGGCATCCGCGTCGCGGTCGCGGCCCGGGACACCCACGCGGTGGTGACCGTCGCCGACACCGGCATCGGCGTGCCCGCCGCCGAGATGCCCCGGCTGTTCGAGCGTTTCCACCGCATCGCGACCGCCCGTGCCCGCTCCAACGAGGGCAGCGGCATCGGCCTGGCCCTGGTGCAGGAGCTGGTGACCCTGCACGGCGGCACCATCGAGGCCGAGAGCACCCCCGGCGCCGGGACCACGTTCACCATCCGGCTGCCGTTCGGCGCCGCGCACCTGCCGCCCGACCAGCTCGCGGCGGCGACGGGCAGCGACACCGTCACGGAGACGGCCGAGCCGTTCGTGCGCGAGGCCCTGCGCTGGCTCCCCGGCGCCGAGGAGGACCACCCGGCCGCCGGCCCGGTGGTGCCCGCGGTGCCCGGCGACGGACCCCGCGCCCGGGTGCTCGTCGCCGACGACAACGCCGACATGCGCGACTACCTGCGCCGGCTGCTCGACTCCGCGTACGAGGTGACGACCGTGGCGGACGGTACCGCCGCACTGGCCGCCGCCCGGGCCCAGCCGCCGGACCTGATCGTCTCCGACGTGATGATGCCGGGCGTGGACGGCCTGGCCCTCGTCGCCGCGCTGCGGGCCGACCCGCGCACCGCAGGCGTGCCGGTCATGCTGCTCTCGGCGCGCGCCGGGCAGGAGGCGGCCGTCGAGGGGCTCTCCGCCGGCGCCGACGACTACCTGGTCAAGCCGTTCGCGGCCCAGGAGCTGCTGGCCCGGGTCCGGGCCAACGTCGATCTCGCGCGGCTGCGCAACCACCACGCCCGGTGGCGGACCGCGCTCATCGACTCGCTGCAGGAGGGGTTCTTCGTCGCCGACGAGGACGGCGCGGTCGTCGAGGTCAACGCCGCCTTCGCCGACATCCTCGGCTACCCGGCCGACGGGGTGCCCTACCCGGCGCCGCACCCGTGGTGGCCCGACCCGCAGGCCGATCCGACCTCGCACGAGGAGGTCATGGAGCAGTACCGGCAGGTCGTCACGGGCCGGCACGGCAACATGGTCCTGCCGTTGCAGCACCGCGACGGGCACCGGCTCTGGGCCGCGGTCACGATCAACTCGGTGCACGACGACGCCGGCTCCACGATGCTCGTCGGCACCCTGCGCGACATCACCACCGAGCGCTCCGCCGCCCAGCGCGAGACCGCCCTGAACGCCATGAACGAGCGGCTCGCCGACGCCCGGACCGTCCCGGAGGTGCTGCAGGCCGCCGTCGGGCAGCTGCGCCGCCAGTGGCACGCCGCCGGGGTGACCGCCCGGGCCGGCGCCCTCACCGTGTTCGACGCGGCCGGCGAGGCCCAGGCGCCCGCGGTGCTCGACGGCCTGCTCGACCTCGGCCATTCGCGGATCCTCATCGAGATGGGGGCCGGCGGCCGCCCGGTCGGCGCGGGCACGAGCCTCGACTCGCCGCTCGGGGCGGTCGGCATCCGGATCGCGCTCGACCCGGCCCGCGGCTTCGGCACCGAGGACCAGACGCTGCTGTTGCTGCTGTGCGGGTCGGTGGCCCAGGCCCTGCACCGGGCCTACGCGTTCGACCAGGAGCGCGAGGTCGCGGTCACGCTGCAGCGCTCGATCCTCGGCCCGGTCGTGCTCCCGGACGGGTTCGCGGTGCGCTACCAGCCGGCGACCCGCCCGCTGGAGGTCGGCGGCGACTGGTACGACGCCGTCGACCTGCCCGACGGGCGCATCGGCATCATGGTCGGCGATTGCGTCGGCCGCGGGCTGGAGGCCGCGACGGTCATGGGCCAGCTGCGCAGCGCCGCCCGCGCCCTGCTGCTGCAGGCGACCGGGCCGGGCCAGGTGCTCACCGCGCTCGACCGGTTCGCGGCCCTGCTGCCGGGGGCCGTGTGCACGACGGCGTTCTGCGCCATCCTCGACCCCGAGGACGGCGGGCTGATCTACGCCAGCGCCGGCCATCCGCCCGCGATCCTCGCGCTGCCGGACGGGCAGAGCGAGCTGCTCACCGTGGCCCGGGGGCTGCCGATCGGCGTCCCGCGCGGCGAGGTCCGCAACGAAGCGAGCGTCACGGTGCCCCCGCGCGGGGTGCTGCTGGTGTACACCGACGGGCTGGTCGAACGCCGCCGGCGTCCGCTGACGGTCGGCATCGGCAACGCCGCCGACGCGGTGCAGTCGCACCAGGCCCTGCCCGTGGACGAGCTCGCCGACCGGGTCCTGGAGCAGATGATCGGCGACGAGGGGGCCAGCGACGACGTGGCCATGCTGCTGTACCGCCACCCGGCCCCCCTGGACTTGTCCTTCGCGGCCAGGAGCAGCGAGCTGGCCCCGACCCGGGCCGCGCTGCGCCGCTGGATGGGCCGGGCCGGGATCGGCACCTACATGGCCCAGCAGGTGCTCGTCGCGGCGGGCGAGGCGTGCGCCAACGCCATCGAGCACGGGCACCGCGAGGGGCAGGGCTGGGTGCGGCTGCTGGTCCGGGCGATGGGCAGCGACCTGCACCTGACCGTCACCGACAACGGCAGCTGGCGGCCCGAGCGCAGCGAGCCCGACCCGAACCGCGGCCACGGCATCAAGCTCATGCGGGCACTGATGCAGCACGTCGACCTCCAGACCGGAGCCACCGGTACCACCGTCGAGATGTCCACGAGGATCACGCCATGACCACTCCGCTGCACATCACCACTGGTCGTGCGGTCGACGGCGTCGCCCGGCTCAGCGCCGTCGGCGAGATCGACCTCACCAACGCGGCCGAGTTCGCGGCCCGGCTGCGCGACGCGCTCGGCGACGGGGCCGGGCGGCTCCTGGTCGACCTGACGCGGGTCGAGTACCTCGACAGCGCCGCCCTGGCGACCCTGTTCGCGCACGCCGAGCGGCTCGACATCCGGATCAGCCCGCTCAACGAGGCCCTGCTGACCTTCAGCGGCCTGGACCAGCTCGCGGCGGTCGAGGTCGTGGCGGGGGACGCCGGCGCATGACGGACCCGCACGACAGCCTGGAGCAGCTGCGGCGCCTGCAGCAGATCACGGACGCCGCGCTGTCCAAGCTCGGCGTCGAGGACCTCCTTCACGAGCTGCTCGTGCGCGCCCGCGACCTGCTGCACGCCGACACCGCGACCGTCATGCTGCTCGACGAGGACAGCGGCGACCTCGTCGCCACCGCCGCCAGCGGCCTCGAGCGCGAGGTCAACCTCGGCATCCGCGTGCCCCTCGGCCGCGGGTTCGCCGGCGTGGTCGCGGCGGGTGCCCAGCCGGTCGCGATCGACCGGGTCGACGCGACGACGGTGGTGAGTCCGGTACTGCTGGACGAGCACATCGCCGCGATGCTCGGCGTGCCGATGATCACCGCGGGGCGGGTCATCGGGGTGCTGTACGTTGGCGCCCGCACCCCGCGAGCGTTCACGCCCGGCGACATCGAGCTGCTCCAGCTCGTCGCCGACCGGATCGCCCCCGCCACCCAGGCCCGCCTGCACAGCCTCGACCGCGCGACCGCCTACGCCCTGCAGCGCAGCCTGCTGCCGAGCCGCCCGCCGGACATCCCCGGCCTCGAGGTCGCGGTCCGCTATGTGCCGGGCGCGCAGGTCGGCGTCGGCGGCGACTGGTACGACGTCTTCGAGCTGCCCTCGGGCGGCATCGGCGTGGCCGTCGGCGACGTGGCCGGCAACGGGCTGCGCGCCGCCGTGGTGATGGGCCGGATCCGCTCGGCCCTGCGCGCGTACGCCCTGGAGAGCGACGACCCCGCCGACGTCCTGACCCGCCTCGACCGCAAGATCCACCGCTTCGAGCCGGGCGCGATGGCCACGGCGATCTACGCGGTCATCGACCCGACGCTGGCCACGATGGCCCTGTCGGCCGCGGGCCACCCGCCGCCGATGCTGGCCGCGCCCGGCGCCGCCACGCAACTGCTCCCGGTCCGCGCGAACCTGCCGCTGGGCACCCACATCAGCCGGCCCCGGCACAACACCGAGTTCCCGCTGCCGCTCGGCGGCACGCTGCTGTTCTACACCGACGGCCTGGTCGAGCGGCGGGCCCGGCCGATCGGCGAGGGGCTGGACCGCCTGGCCGGGGCCGTCACCGCCACGGACCCCGACGAGCTGTGCACGAGCGTGATGGCCGCGATGCTCAACGACGAGCCGGCCGGCGACGACATCGCCCTGCTGGCCCTGCGCCGGATCTAGTTTCGCTGCCCGTTCGCGCCACCGGCGCGCGTGGCGGCGCGGCCGGGGCCGCTCGGTGTGGCAGGCTCGCCGGACGACGTTCTGTCAACCGTTGACAATTCATCGACGGTCGTCTTTGCTTGCCGTACCGAAGCATCGCCTGGGGAGGGACCATGCCTCGACGGCTTTCCGCTGCCCTGTGCGCGGCCGCCACCGCGCTCACCGCATCCGTCTTCGCCGCCGGCCCGGCCGCGGCCGCCACGCCCCTGCGGATCATGCCGCTCGGGGCCTCCATCACGTGGGGGACCGCCTCCACCGACGGCAACGGCTACCGCGGGGAGCTGCGCCGCCATCTCGCCGACGACGCCGGGATCGCGGTCGACTTCGTCGGCTCCCAGCAGTCCGGCAACGGCGCGGACCGCGACAACGAGGGCCATCCGGGCTATCGCATCGATCAGGTCGCCGCCGGTACCGACGCCTGGATCGCCGCCGCGAAACCCGATCTCGTGCTGATCAACGCCGGCACCAACGACATGATCCAGAACTTTGACGTGGCCAACGCGCCGGCCCGGCTCGGCGCGCTCATCGACCAGATCCGGCGCGACGCGCCCGCGGCGACCGTGGTCGTGTCGACCCTCGTGCCCAACCGGGACGCGGCCGTGAACGCGCGCGTGACCGCGTTCAACGCGAAGCTGCCGGCCCTGGCCCAGTCCAAGGGCGTGCGGCTCGCCGACTTCGCCGCCAACCTGACGCTCGCCGACATCGGCCCCGACGGCATCCACCCGACCGATGACGGCTACTCGAAGCTCGCCAATGTGTGGTACTCCACGCTGCAGCCCCTCCTCGGCGCCGGACGGGCCTGGCCGGTGTTCCGCACCGACTTCGGCAACACGGTGCAGCAGCTCACGTGGACCGACACGGTGCAGTCGTCGCTGAACGTCGGCGGCTACTGCTGCAGCCTGACGAGCATGGAGTCGGGCCGCCGGGCCGAGCTCGCCCACGGCGGGACGTACGCGCTGATGTACTCCGGCAACGACATGAGCGCGTCCGGCTCGTACTCGTACAACCGCCTCTACAACGTGCACGTCGCGCTCACGGCCGGCACGACGCTCACGTACTGGATCTACCCGCAGCAGGCCAACGGCACCTACGTGGCCCTGGACCTGTTCCTGACCGACGGGCGCAGCCTGCGCGACTCGGGGGCCGTGGACCAGTTCGGGGTCCGCGCGCACCCGCAGTTCCAGGGCCAGGGCGGCCACCTGGTGCCGAACCAGTGGAACCGGGTCACGGTGAACCTGACCCCGCTCGCGGGCGGCACCGTCGACCAGATCCGCATCGGCTACGACCGGCCCACGGGCACCGGCCTCTTCCGCGGCTACGTGGACGACATCGACATCACCCGACCCGCCGTGTGACGAGCCGGGCCGTGTGACGATCCGGGGCCGGAGCGCTCACCCGAGGCCCAGCAGCGCGGGCCGGCCGCTCGGGTGCCCGACGGTCGCGCCGGACGCGGCCACCGCGAACCGCGCCGCGTCCGGCACCGGGTCGCCGCGCAGCAGGGCCACGGTCAGGGCCGCGACGAGCGCGTCGCCGGCGCCCGTGGTGTCGACGAGCTTCTCGTCGCCGAGGGGCAGCGTGAGCGTCTCGACGTTCGGGCCCGGGCCGCGCCAGGCGAACACGTTGCCCTCGGCGAACGCGAGCGCGGCCACCCGCGGCCCGGCGCGCACCAGGTCGGCCGCCGCGGCCTCGAGCAGTTGCGGGGAGTCGGCGCCGGTGAGCAGCCAAGCCTCGTGCGCGTCGGCCCGCACGACGTCGGCGAGGGCGAGCAGCTCGTCGCGGGCGCGGGCCGGGGCGGCGCCGTCGAGCACCACGAGGGCGTCGGCGTTCGCGGCGCGCCGAGCCGCGGCGAGGACGGCCTCCTCGGGCTGCTGCAGTTGTACCAGTACCGCCTCGGCCGTCCCGAAGGCCCGATCGGCGCGCGTGACGTCGCCCGCGGACAGCAGCACCGGCTCGGGGAGATGCTCGAGGTAGCGCCACCGGTTCGGCTCCTGCAGCACCTCGACGATGAGCCCGGTCGCCGTCCCCGGCCGGCGCACCACGGCGGAGACGTCGATCCCGTCGGCCCTCGCCTGCTCCAGCAGCACGTCTCCGGCCGGATCGTCCCCGGCCACCGCGACGAGCGCGGGGCGCGCCCCGAGCTGCGCGAGCGCGACGGCCTGGTTGGCGCCCTTGCCGCCGAGCTGCTCCCGCCGCTCCCGCACGGCCCCGGAGGTGCCCGCCTCCGGCAGCCCGCCGTCCAGCACGAGCACCAGGTCCCGCGCGAGCTGCCCGACGACCGTGACGTTCGCGTTCATGCGACCACCCGCACGGTGTCGAGCCGCGTGTCGGCGCCGTCGGCCATCAGCTCCCCGGCCCGTGCCAGGTAGCCGTTCGACGAGGAACGGTCGTCCAGCCCCGGGGAGGCGATCGTGTACCCGTAGCGGTCGAGGCGGTGATATTCCTCGAGCGCCTCGAGCAGCGGTGCCTGGCTGTGGTCCATCCGATACTGTCGCACCGGGGCCGACTACCACCGTTGAGGCCGCGGGAAACACCGACCCGTGGTCCGGGCCGCTCAGGTCTGCGCGGCGGCCTCCTCGGCGGTGGCGAAGACCGGCAGGATCCACGTCAGGTTGGTGATCTCCAGGACGCTGGCGACCATGGGCTGCGCGGTCGCCAGCCGCAGCCAGCCGCCCGTCTCGTCCAGGGCCGAGCGGGTGCGGACCAGGAGGTTCAGCGCGCTGGAGTCGCACATCGGCACCTCGGCGAGGTCCACGACGATCCGGGAACCGCCCGCCTGGGTCAGCCCCTGCAGCGTCTCGGCGAGCGGGTGCAGCGTGTCGAACAGGAGCCGGCCGGTCACGCGGACGACGACGGGATCGCCGTCGAGCACCTGCACGGTCACGGCATCGGAGGGTTTGCCGCCGTCGCCCAGGAATGAGGATCGCACGATCGTGAGCTTATCCGCGCCGGACGGCGGGCGGACCGCGCGCGGGTGCGAGATGGTGGTGATGTCGTCGCGTGGAGCAAGCGAGGAGGTCGGCCGGTGAGCACCCCCGACGAACCGTGGCCCTGGCGGGCGGCGATCGTCGATCTGCTCGCGCGGACCAGGCTGGCCCAGCCCGACGAGCTGGCCGCCGAGGTCGCCGCGGCCGTGCTGCCGCTCGGGCTGGAGACCACGATCTACCTCGTCGACCAGGAGCAGCGCACGCTGCGCCCGGTGCCCGGGCCGGGCGCGGCGGACACTGAGCCGATCGAGCCGATCCCGGTCGATTCGACGGTCCCGGGCCGGGTGTTCATGACGGTGTCGAGCGAGCCGGTGCCGGCCGGCGACGGGCGGCCCGCCCGGCTGTGGATGCCCATGCTCGACGGCAACGAACGCCTCGGCGTGCTGGAGGTGGTCGTCCGCGGCGACCCCGGCACCGACCCCGGCGACGAGGCCTTTCTCGCCGGCTGCGACCTGTTCGGCCAGCTCGTCGGGCACCTGATCGCGACCAAGGTCCCGTACGGTGACGCTCTGCTCAAGGTCCGTCGCGCCCGGCGCATGTCGGAGGCCTCGGAGCTGCTCTGGCAGCTGCTGCCGCCCCTGACGTTCGTGTGCCACCGCGCGGTGGTCTCGGCGATCCTCGAGCCGTGCTACGAGGTCGGCGGCGACGGGTTCGACTACGCGGCGGACGGCACGTCGCTGTTCTTCGCGATCTTCGACACCGCCGGGCACGAGATGCGGGCCGGTCTCGGCACGGCCGCGGTGATGTCGGCGATCCGGGCGGCCCGGCGGGCGGGCGACGACCTGGACGCGCTGGCCCGGGCGGCCGACCGGGCGCTGGAGGCGTACCTTCCGGAGCTGCGCTTCACCACGGCGGTCCTCGCGCACCTGGACCTGGACAGCGGCCGGATGCGCTACGTCAACGCCGGGCACCCGCCGCCGCTGCTCGTGCGGGACGGCCGGCTCGTGCACGGGCTCACCGGCGGCCGCCGGCTGCCGCTGGGGCTGGGGCTGGACGACGCCGGGCGGGAGGTCGGCGAGGAGATGCTGCGGCGCGGCGACCGGATCCTGCTCTACACCGACGGCATCACCGAGGCGCGCGACCGCGACGGCACCGCGTTCGGCGTGGACCGGCTCGCCGGGCTCGTCCGGCGCGACGCGGGCCGGCTCCCCGCGCCCGAGACGCTGCGCCGGCTCTGCCACGCGGCGCTGTCGCACTACGACGGGCCCCCGTCCGACGACGCCACGCTGATGCTGGTCGAGTGGTCGTACGACGCGGCCCGGGCGATGTTGCCCCTCGCCTGACGCGAATCGGGCGCGCGGGACCGGGCCCGTGTGTGCCGCGTCGATATCGGGGTATCCCCCCAACGCGTGGCCCGAGCGATTCGCGGGGGAATCTGATGGACGACGAGGACGGCGGCGAGGCCGAGGGTCGCTCGGTGCGCTGGCGACCCCGCAACGGCCGCGACGTGTCCGTCGCCGCCGCCGCCCGCGAGTGGGTGCTCGGCGTCCTGCCCCGGCTGCTGGCCCGGCCCGCGACCGCCCGGCTGTGCGACAACGTCGAGCTGCTCGTCTCCGAGCTGACCGCCAACGCGCTGCTGCACGCCGACGGCGTCAGGTACATCGACGTGTACTGCACCGACCGCGTCCTCGGCATCTCGGTGCACGACGACGTCGCCGCCCCGGTGGTGGCCGTGCAGGCGCCCGCGGCCGACGCCGATCACGGCCGCGGGCTGCTGCTGGTCGAGGCGATCGCCGCGCGCTGGGGCGTGCGCGACCACCCCGACGACGGCAAGGACGTGTGGCTGGAGCTGGCCCTGGATCACTGAATCGGCCTATTCGGACGTTTGATTGCCGAATGGCAAGGGAATGTTGACGGCGATTTCGGGAGGGTGCCGCAATGGTTGATGACGCGCCGACGGCCGAGCTCGTCCGGCGGGCCGCGGAGCAGCGTGGACACCGTGAAGGCCCGGTGCGGGAAGGACGACGAGGATGAGCACCCAGAGCGAGGAGGCGGACCGGCTGCGGGCGGAGATCGCCGCGACCCGGGCCGAGCTCGCGGAGACGGCCGAGCGGCTCGCGGCGAAGGCCGACGTGAAGGGCCGGGCCAAGGAAGCGGCCGCCGAGGCGGTCGACGGGGCCAAGCAGCGGGTCGGCGCCGCGGCCAGCACTGTGGCCGACAAGGCCGGCAGCGCTGCGAGCGCCGTCGCGAACCGGGCCACCGGCGCGGCGACATCCGTGCGTGACACCGTTCGCGACACCGTCCGCGACACCGACTTCGCCGCCGAGGCGCGCCGCCCGCTGCCGTGGGCCGTGATCGCCGGGGCGGCCGCCGCCGTGATCGTCATCGTGTACGCAGTCCGCCGCCGGCGGGGATGAGGAGAGACAGATGCGTCTGCTGACCTTGGCCGCGGGTGCGGCCGTCGGCTATGTGCTCGGCGCGCGGGCCGGGCGGGAGAAGTACGAGCAGATCGTGGCCAGCACCGGCCGCCTGCGCGCCAACCCGACCCCCGGGCAGGCCGTGCAGACCGTGCAGGAGCTGTTCAGCGCGCCCGCCCCGGCGGCGGCCACGCCGGCGAAGGCGGTGCCCACGCCGGTTGAGGCGGTGCCCACGCCGGTTGAGGCGGTGCCCACGCCCACGCCCGCGAGCACCGCGGCGCCGAAGCCGCGCAAGCGCGCAGCCGCGAAGGCCGCGCCGAAGACCGCCCCGGTGGACCTGGACAGCCTCGACAGCACGGTGTGACCGGCGACGGCCGGGCGGCCTGACCTCGACGGCTCATACCGCATGGGCCGGGGGGAGGGGCTGTGGTTCCCGACGCTGTCACCATCGCCCCGTCCGGCGTCATCGATCTGCAGACGGCGCCGGCGCTCGACGAGCGGATCCGCGCCGCGCTCGCGGAGCTGCCCGCGCGTGGCCGGCTCGTCGTCGACCTGCGTGAGGTGCGGCTGCTGGACTCGGCGGGCATCCGTACGCTGCTGCACGCCCGCCGGGACGCCGACGTGGCCGGGAGCGAGTTCCGGATCACGGGGGCGCACGGCATCGTCCTGAGCGCCCTGGAGCTGACGGGGGTGGCCGAGCACCTCGCGGGGGGCTGCGGGGGCTCGGCGTGAACGACGAGGCCTACAGCGCCGGCCGCCTGCGCCGCACCCCGTGACGACCGGCCGGCGGTGAGCGCTAGGCGGCGTCGGGCGCGGCGGGCAGGCTGTCCATGAACGAGCTCACCGAGAAGACCGCGCGGCCGGGGCCGGCCGGGCCGTAGCCGGGCGGGCTCGTCAGGCCGTTGGCCTCCATGATCGCGCGGTAGGACTCCAGCAGCCGGACGTGGTACTCCAGCGGCGCCCCCTGCGGGTTGCCCTTGCCCAGCGGCGTGGTCGGCTCCGGGCACCAGGTGGTGAACCGCGGGGTGATGCCGCGGGACATGAAGTACTCCAGCCCCTCGGCGGTGGAGGCGATCGCCTCGTCGACGGTGGTGAATCCGGCCGGGGCGGCCATCTCCACGCCGGCCACGAAGTTCGGGATGACGTTGCGGGGGCCGAACACCTCGGCCGAGTCGAGGATGCGGCGGTGCCACTCCTCGCGGCCGACGTAGCGCTCCTTGCCCGGGCAGTAGAGCTCGAACAGCCGCTTGTCCCACACCTCGTAGTTGGGGTGGTAGATCTGGATGCCGTAGTCCTTGAACCGCTGCACGTCGGCGCGGGGCAGGGCCTGGGCGACCACCTTGCCGATCCAGCGGCCCGGGAAGCGCTCCTCGATCGCCTGGGCGTACTGCCCGTAGAAGTCCGCCTCGGCCTTGCCGCCCACGTGGGAGGTGATGCTGCCGCCGGTCAGCGTGTAGGCCTTCGACGCCCGCTCGGTGTCGTGCTTGTCGATGATGGCCAGCGCCTCGAGGATCTCGTCCACCGGCTTGACGCCCGTGTACGGCCGCCCGGCCGCCTTGTGCTGGCGCCAGTTGTGGTTGATGTCGCAGTACTGGCACTCCTCCTTGGCGCCGAAGTACTGGCACACCCGGAAGGCCGTCAGGTAGATGAGGTAGCCCCACTGGATGGTCGGCGCGACCTCCATGACGGACTTGCCGTTCGCGAGGGTGTGCCGGTAGTAGTCGGGCATCGGCGGGAGCCCGATGTCGGCGATGGGCCGGTCGTCCAGGTGCAGCCGGAGCCGGCCGTCCTCGTCGGTCTTCACACGGTACGGCGAGCTGGGGTTGATCCGCACGGAGACCACGGTGCGGCGCAGATCGTAGGGCCCGCCGGTGAGCACGATCTCCTCCGGCGGCCGGCGCAGCGCGGCGGTGCCGAGGTCGGGCAGGGTGCGGTGGTCGAAGGAGAAGATGAAGTACGACTTCGGCTTGACGTCCCCGCCCTCGTTGTCGGTGAGGGCCGAGTCGTCGAAGGCCATGCCGCCGCGCAGCAGATCCTCCTTGATGACCGCCTCCCTCGGCACGTGGGGAAAGCGACCCATCAAGTCCTCGACGAGCTCCGTACGCGACTGCATCACCAGAACATCCTCCCGGACGACCGGCGGATGTGCGGCACCCGCCACCGATGTGAGCACCGTCTCCCTCAGGCGGAGCTCTCCCGCGCGACGAAGCGGTGCGGGACGACCACGCAGCGTGCCGGACCGGCGGCCGTGCCGCGGCCGAGACGGTCGGCGAGGCACTCCAGCGCCGCCTCCGCGATGGCCGCCTTGTCCGGCGCGACCGTGGTCAGCGACGGCGTGCTGAACCGGCCGTCCTCGATGTCGTCGAACCCGGCCAGCGCCACGTCCCCCGGCACCCCCACCCCGCGCTCGCCGGCGGTGCGCAGCGCCCCGAGCGCGAGCTGGTCGGTGAAGCAGAACAGCGCGTCGAACTTGCGCCCCTCGTCCAGCAGCCCCGCCAGGGCCGCGGCACCGTCCGCGCGGTGCAGGCGCCGCACCGGGACCTCCAGCGCGGGATCGGGCCGGACGCCGGCCTCGGCGAGCGCGGCCCGGTAGCCGCGGTGCCGCTGCTCCGCGGTGCCGTTGGCCAGGTGCGGCTGCAGCCCGACGACGGCGATGCGGCGCCGGCCGGTCGCGAGCAGGTGGCGGGTCACGTCCGCGGCCGCCGCGACGTTGTCGATCGCGACGCGGTCGAAGCGGCCGCCGCCGTCCTGCTCGCCGAGCAGCACCACGGGCGCGCCGCCCGGGTGCGGGCGCAGGTCGGCGGGGCTGAGCGCCCACGGGCTGATGAGCAGCCCGTCGACGACCTGCCCGCCCGGCGCCCGCCCGCCGTCGAGCAGCCGCCGCTCGCGCTCCGGATCGCCGTCGGTCTGCTCGACCAGCACGGTCCACGACCGGCGCTCCGCGGCCCGGGTCACCAGGGCGGCCAGCTCGCCGAAGTAGGGCGAGGCGATCTCGGGCAGCACCAGCCCGACGAGCCCGGAGCGGCCGCCGCGCAGGCTGCGCGCGGCGGCGTTGGGCCGGTACTGCAGCTCGTCGATCGCCCGCTGGACGCGCTCGCGGGTGCCGGCGGCGACGAGCGGGAAGTCGTTCACGACGTTCGACACGGTCCGGATCGACACACCCGCCCGCTCGGCGACGTCCTTGAGGCTCGCTCCCACAAATCGATCGTACGGCACCACTTGCAACGTTGCATGCCACGTTGCAAGCTTGAGCGCATGCAGGCCTACGACGAGATCTACCGCGACGGCATCACGGCGTGCCGCGGGGCGTTTCCGGTCGAGTGGGCGGACCGGATGCGCGAGGACATGGACGCGGCCCTCGCCGAGGCGCTCGCCCGGCCCGGCGGCGCGGTCGGCCGCGGCCCGAACCGCCACTACGTGGAGATCCACCCCGAGCAGCTGCGCGGCTTCGCCGACCTGGCGTCGCACCCGTGGGTCACGGCGGTCTGCGAGGCCGTGCTCGGTCCGCGGTACCAGATCGTGGAGCTCGGCTTCGACGTGCCCGGGGCCGGCAACGACGAGCGGCACGCGATGGCGGTCATCCGCGACTACCACGCGGCCCTGCCCGCGGTGGTGCGCGACCACCTGACCTGCGCGGTGGTCGGCACGCTGGTGCCGATCGAGCAGAAGCACACCATCGAGGGCCTCGTCATGGGCGACGCCTGACGTCGGCGGCGCCCGTCAGGCGGCGATGCCGAGCAGCCCGACGATCTTCAGCACCTCGCGGGCCGGCTCGCTGAGGTTGCTTACCCGGAACCGCACGCCGACCGTGCGGGCCCGGTTGCGCGCGGCCAGCAGCACGCCGACCCCGGCCGCGTCGAGCATCGTCACCGCCCCGAGGTCCACCTCGACCCGCCGCAGCCCGTCGCGGCCGAGCACGGCCGCGATCGCGTCGAAGAGCCGGTTGCCCGTGTCGAGGTCGACCACGCCGATGACCGCGACGGTCGCCGTGTCGGCGCCGCCGTCGACCCGCACGGCGAACTCGTCGAGCAAGCGATGGACCTCCTCTCGTCGAGCTGACGACCCCTGGACCGTCTGGTACCCCGCCGGCGCGAAGTTTGATCGCCGCCACTGGGCTTCGCCGGTCCGGCCGACCCCGGAAGGTGGCTCGCCCATATCTGAGACTCGCCGCGCCGGACATCGGTTCCAACCGGATGCTGACCGGCCGCGGACCGGCACGGACGAGGGCCGCCCCGGTACCCGGCCACGGGACGGCCAAACGCCCGGGATGTGTGAGCCGCCCGCGCGGGGGAACCGGCAGAGGGTGACTCGGGTGCGCAGTGACCCCAGGCGCCGGTGGCGCCGCGTTCCGTCCCGGCGGTGGCGACGAGGAGCCGGTTCATGACCCGGCGTGCGGCCTCGATGCCCGAGTGGTGGCGGCTCGCCTTCGACGGCCCGTCGGCCTGGCCGGTGCGGATCATCGTCGCGGCGCTGGCGCTGATGGGCTTCGCGGTGTCGCTGCGGCTGGCCCTGTTCCAGTACGGCGTGACCGGCGAGGTCTGGGAGCCCTGGTTCGGCGACGGCAGCGTCCGCGTGCTCGACTCCGCGTTCTCCCGGTCCCTGCCGGTGCGCGACGCGGCCCTCGGCGCCGCCGCCTACCTGCTGGAGATGGTGCTGGAGCTCTCCGGGGGCACCCGCCGCTGGCGCCGCCGGCCGTGGCTGGTCCTCCTGCTCGGCCTGACCGCCGCCGCCATGGCGCTCACGGCGATCGGCCTGATCCTGGTGCAGGCCCTGGTCGTGGGCACCTTCTGCACGTTGTGCCTGCTCTCGGCCGCGATCTCGCTGACCGTGCCGTTCCTCGTCGCCGAGGAGGTGACGGCGGCCTGGCGGCAGATCCGCCGGGCCCACCGATACGGGTTGACGTGGAAGGTGGCGGTCCGCGGCGAAGGCGTTTGAACCCTGCCCGGCGGGATAGGTGGCGCTGCGGTGCCGGACGACCCGTCCGGGTGAAGGGGGCGCGGTGCGCACGGAGGCGAAGGTGTTCGGGATCATCGCCGCGCTGATGTTCGCCGCCGCGGCCGTGTACCTGTGGTGGACCGGGAGCGGCGCGGTCGCTCACACGGAGTGGGCCGGCGGCACCGCGCTGGTCGTGTCGGGCCTGATGAGCACGCTCTGCGCGGGCTACTTCGCGCTGGTCGCCCGCCGGATGCCGCCGCGGCCCGAGGACCGCCCGGACGCCGAGATCGCCGACGGGGCCGGGACGGTCGGGTACTTCGCCCCGCCCGGCTTCTGGCCCTTCGGCATCGCGATCGCGGTGGCCACCGGGGCCGTCGGGATCGCGCTGAGCCAGTGGTGGCTGCTGGGCACCGCCGTGATCGCCTCGCTGCTGGCCATCGCCGGCCTGGTGTACGAGTTCTACGCCGGCTCCCCGGAGTCGCGGTGAGCCGGCGTCCGCCCCGCGCCGAGCGGGCGGCCCGGGCGGCGGACGAGCGCTTCCAGGCGGCCACGCCACTGCGGCGGATGCTGAACAAGGTCTTCCCCGACAACTGGTCGTTCATGCTCGGCGAGCTGGCGCTGTACTCCTTCGTCATGCTCGTGCTGACCGGCATCATGCTCGCGCTGTTCTTCGACCCGTCGATGCGCGAGGTCCGCTACGACGGCTCCTACGCGCCGCTGCGCGGGATGCCGATGTCGGCCGCCTACGACTCCACCCTGCGGATCACCTTCGACACCCGCGGCGGGCTGTTCCTGCGGCAGATGCACCACTGGTCGGCGAACCTGTTCATGGCCGCGATCGTCGTGCACATGGGCCGGATCTTCCTCACCGGCGCCTTCCGCAAGCCGCGCGAGGCGAACTGGGTCATCGGCATCCTGATGTTCTGGCTCGGGTTCATCGAGGGGTTCGCCGGCTACTCCCTGCCCGACGACGGGCTGTCGGGCACGGGCCTGCGCATCGCCGGCACCATCATCGAGGCGCTGCCCATCGTCGGCACCTGGGCGTCCAGCGCCCTGTTCGGCGGCGAGTTCCCGGGCGAGCTGATCATCGGCCGGCTGTACATCGTGCACGTCCTGCTGGTGCCCGGGGTGCTCATCGCGCTCATCAGCGTGCACCTGGGCCTGATCGTCAAGCAGAAGCACACCCAGTGGCCCCGCCCCGGGCACACCGACGTCAACGTCGTCGGCGAGCGGATGGTGCCGGGCTTCGCCGGGCGCTCCACGGGGCTGGCGATCATCGTCTTCGCCGTGATCGCCGGGCTCGGCGGCCTCGTGCAGATCAACCCGCTGTGGCTGTTCGGCCCCTACGAGGCCGCCGTGGTCTCCGCGGGGAGCCAGCCCGACTGGTACGTCATGTTCCTCGACGGCGGCCTGCGGCTCATGCCCCCGTGGGAGATCCGCGCCTTCGGCTACACGCTGTCCCCGGTCTTCTGGCCCGGCGTCGTGCTCCCGGGCCTGCTGACCGTCCTCGCGATCGGCTACCCGTTCGGCCACGCCCGGCGGCATCCCGGCGAGGGCTATCAGAACCTGCTGCAGCGGCCCCGCGACGCGCCCACCCGCACCGCGGTCGCCGCCATGGCCGTGACGTTCTTCCTGGTGCTCACCGTGTCGGCCGCCAACGACATCATCGCCGACAAGTTCCACATCAGCCTCAACGCGATGATCTGGGCGGGCCGCATCGGCGCGGTGCTGCTGCCGCCGCTGGCGTTCTACGTCGCCCGCCGGGTGTGCCTGGGCTTCCAGCAGCAGGACCGCCAGCGGCTCGCGCACGGGCTGGAGACCGGCGTGGTCGTCCGCATGCCCGACGGGGAGTACCGCGAGATCGAGCAGCCGCTCGCCCCTGCTGACGCCCTGCCGCTGCCGTACGCCGGATGGGCTGTGCCGAAGCGCATGCAGCGCGTGGGCGCGGGCCAGCCGGCGCTGACGGGGACCGCCGAAGCCGGCGCGAAGAAGACCGCCGATGCCGGAGCCGAAGGAGACCGCCGATGACCGATCGCGCGGTGCTGCCGATCGATCCGGTGCACACGCCCAACCTGCCCGGTCCCCGCCGCCGCACCCTGCCCGGCTCCCGGGTCGTGGACCTGCTGGCGACCACGGACGCCAAGCGCATCGGCGTCATGTACTTCGTGACGTCGTTCGGCTTCTTCCTGCTGGGCGGCGTGCTGGCGCTGCTCATGCGGGCCGAGCTCGCGCGCCCGGGGCTGCAGTTCCTGTCGACCGAGCAGTACAACCAGCTGTTCACGATGCACGGCACGATCATGCTGCTGCTGTTCGCCACGCCGCTGGTCTTCGGCTTCGGCAACTTCCTGGTGCCGCTGCAGATCGGCGCCGCCGACGTGTCCTTCCCGCGGCTCAACGCGCTCGCGTACTGGCTGTACCTCACCGGCGGCCTCATCACCATCGCCGGGTTCGCGAGCCCCGGCGGGGCGGCCGACTTCGGCTGGTTCGCCTACGCGCCGCTGAACAGCGAGCCGAGCTCGCCCGGCGTCGGCAGCGACCTGTGGACGATGGGCCTGGTGGTGGCCGGCGTCGGCACGGTCATCGGCGCCGTCAACATGATCACCACCGTGGTCACGCTGCGGGCGCCCGGCATGACCATGTTCCGGATGCCCATCCTGACCTGGAACATCTTCATCACCGCGATCATGGTGCTGATGGCGTTCCCGGTGCTCACCGCGGCCCTGCTCGTGCTCGAGGCCGACCGCAAGCTCGGCGCGCACGTCTTCGACCCGGCGGTCGGCGGGGCGTTGCTGTGGCAGCACCTGTTCTGGTTCTTCGGCCATCCCGAGGTGTACATCGTCGCCCTGCCGTTCTTCGGCATCGTCACCGAGATCCTGCCGGTCTTCGCGCGCCGGCCGGTCTTCGGCTACAAGGGCCTGGTCGGGGCCACGATCGCCATCGCCATCCTGTCGATGGGGGTCTGGGCGCATCACATGTTCGTCACCGGGCAGGTGCTCCTGCCGTTCTTCTCTTTCCTGTCGTACCTCATCGCCGTCCCCACCGGCGTGAAGTTCTTCAACTGGATCGGCACCATGTGGCGCGGCCAGCTGACGTTCCAGACCCCGATGATGTGGTCGCTGGGCTTCCTCGTGACGTTCCTCTTCGGCGGGCTGTCCGGGGTGCTGCTGGCCTCGCCGCCGGTCGACTTCCACGTCAGCGACACGTACTTCGTCGTCGCCCACATGCACTACGTGTTGTTCGGCACGATCGTCTTCGCCGCGTTCGGCGGGCTCTACTTCTGGTTTCCGAAGATCACCGGCCGGATGCTCAACGAGCGGCTCGGCAAGGCGCACTTCTGGCTGACGTTCGTCGGCTTCCACACCACGTTCCTCGTCCAGCACTGGCTCGGCACGCGCGGGATGCCCCGCCGGTACGCGGACTACCTGCCCTCGGACGGCTTCACGACGTACAACACCATCTCCAGCATCGGCGCGCTCATCCTCGGGGTGTCGATCCTGCCGCTGCTCTACAACCTGTGGTCCTCGTACCGCTTCGGGCGCGTCGTCGAGGGCAACGACCCGTGGGGATACACCAACTCCCTCGAGTGGGCCACCAGCTGCCCGCCGCCGCGGCACAACTTCACCCGCCTGCCGCGCATCCGCTCCAACCGCCCGGTCTTCGACGAGGTGTACGGCCCGCAGGAGCCCTGATCCCGCGCGGTCAGCCCGCCCGGCCCGCCGCGAGCGCGACCCGGTCCCGCCCGGCCCGCTTGGCCGCGTAGAGGGCCGCGTCGGCCCGGGCGACGAGCTCGTCGGAGCCCTCGCCGTCGGCCAGCATCGCGATGCCCGCCGAGAACGTCTGGCCCAGCGGCGTCGCCTCGCGCATGCGGTCGAGCACGCGCCCGGCCTCGTCCGCCGAGGCGCCGGGCAGCAGCACGACGAACTCCTCGCCGCCGTAGCGGGCGAGCAGGTCGGCCGAGCGCAGGTGGTGCTGCCAGGCGGCCGCCGCCTCCTTGAGCAGCCGGTCGCCGGCGGGATGGCCGTAGCTGTCGTTGAACCGCTTGAAGTGGTCGAGGTCGACGAGCGCGACCGCGAGCGGCGTCCCGGTCCGGCGCGCGCGCTCGACAGCCCGCGGCACCTCGGCGTTCCAGGCCCGCCGGTTCGCCAGCCCCGTGAGGTCGTCGGTGACGGCGAGCTCGCGGACCTTCTGCGACTGCATGTCGAGCTGGGTGAGCAGTTGGGACATGCGGGTCACGACGAGCAGGAACAGCGCCGCGCAGCCGAGCGCTATGGCCACGGCATCGCTCACGTCTCCGGTCAGCGCCTCGGCGAGCAGCAGCGCGGGGCCGACGAGCGAGGTCGAGGCCAGCACGGCGAGCATGCGCCGGCTGGGTCGCACCGGCCGCGGCGGAGCGGGGCGGGCGATGGTGCGCACGTCCGGGTGCAGCGCCGTGGCGCCGAACGCGAGGAACCCGACCAGGTACACGTCTGCGAGCAGCTTGTGCGCCATCGGACCCGGCTCCAGGGCGAGCTGGTTGACCACGACCCACGCGGTGTCCCCGGCGAGGAAGGCGATCAGGGCGGTGCCGAGCAGCCGGAACGACGTGTTGTGCGCCGCGCCGTCGAGCAGCAGCCGCACCGTCATGGCGAGCAGCACGATGTCGCCGACCGGGTAGGCGACGCTGACGACGTGCCCGAGCAGCCCGATGTCGGGGTCGGACGCCGCCGGCTTCACCATGAAGATCCACGCGAGCAGGCTGATGCCGGTGGTCAGCGTCCCGGCGTCCACGACGGTGGACCAGTTGCGCAGCGGGCTGCGGCGCCGGATGAGCAGGAACATGCCGGCCGCGGCGAACGGGTACAGCGACAGGTAGGCCGCGTCGGCCCACGAGGGGAAGCCCGGTTCCGCCATGGTCCTGGTCAGGATCGCCTCCACGCCGATGCCACTGGCGTTGCCGGCCACCCCTGCGGCGACGAGCCACCACGCGGCCGGGGCGGCGGGCCGGTGCCGCCGGACGCCGACGACGATCGCCGCGGCGCCGAGCCAGCCGCACGCGACCTGCCATACCGTCTGGGCCAGGCTGCCGTCGGGCACCATCGGGAACCCCGCCAGGATCAGCCCGGCGAGGGCGAGGTAGGCCGAGGCCAGCCGACTGCGTACCGCTTGCACGGCCATACCTTCGGCACGCGGCCCGCGATGCTGCGTTGCGCCCCCGGTGCGAGGCCGGCGCGATGCGGGGCCAGCCACGGGGCGACGACCTGCCGGACGCCGTCCGGGGTGAGATGCAGGGCTCGCCTACGTGAGGTAGAGGTCGACGTACTCCGCGTCGTCGCCGTCGAGCGTGTAGCGGTCGAACTCGACGAAACCGTGCCGCCGCGCGAACTCCAGGCCGTCGCGGTTGGCGGCGAGGACGACGGTCTCGATGCGCTCCGCCCCCAGCGCGCGGGCGTCGGCGAGCTGCGCGTCGAGGTACTGCGTGCCGAGGCCCTGCCGCCGGTACCGTGGCAGAATCCGGACGATCACCGTCGCCGTCCGGGAATCCGGGCCGGGCGGCCGGATGGTGGCGTTGCCGACCAGCGTCCCGCCGTCGTGGGCGAGGGTCAGGCGGTTGCGCTCCGAGCGCTCCCGGACCTCGTCCAGCGACAGCTGGTGGGCCGGGATGACGAGGTTGTGGACTTCGCGCCACAGCGGGACGGTGTCCGGCCGCACGGGATCGATGCGCAGCGCCATGGCGTCAGGCGAAGTCGGCGGCCGACATGCCTTCGGGGTGGCCGGGCGGCCATTGGACGAGCTCGATGCGGTACCCGTCGGGATCGGTGGCCCACGACGTGAACATCCCCGCTCCCAGGTCCGCCGGCGGCTCGGCCGCGATGCCGCGCGCGGACAGATCGGCGACCGTCGCGGCGAGGTCGTCGACCTGCACGACGAGGTGGTTGACGGCGCTGGTGTCGGTGACCGGCCGCGCCGGGTCGTGGACGAGCTCGAGGCTGACGAACGGGTCGCCCGGCAGTTGCAGCATCGTGAGGCTCCCGAACCCCGTCTCCGGGACGACGCCGACCTGGTCGTAGCCGAGCGCCGTGTAGAAGGCGAGCGAGCGTCCGAGGTCCGTCACCCGCAGGCCGAGGTGCAGCATCCGCATTTGCAGGAGCCTAGCCCCGACCCAACCACGCGACGGTCGCCTTGTCGTCGGGGAGGAACGCGTCGTAGTAGTCGAGCCAGTCCCCGACCCCGAAAGCGGCCCGCGCGGCACCGGTCACCGCGCCCGGGGAGATCTGCGTGCGGCCGCGCAGGCTCCGGGCCTCCTCCGGCGTCGCCTCGCGCAAGACGTTGCCGAAGTGGTCCACGAGGACCGGAGGCGTCGACGAGCCCCAGAACTTGTAGACCGGCCACGGCACGTCGGCCCGGACGGCGCGACGCTCGACGATCGGCCATTCGCCGTCCGCCAGGCAGTCGTCGAACGTGTTGGCCAGCAGCAGGATGTCGGCGCCGGCCACTGCGTCGAGGCCGAGCGCGTCGAAGACCACGACGAGCGCGTAGTCACCGGCGAGCGCGACGAGCTGGCCGTAGACCGAACGCGCGTCGTCGATCGGGATCCGGAACACATCGCCCTCGGCCGCGACGATCCTCGTGCGTCTGCCGGGCTTGGGGCGGGCCGGCGGCGGCCCGACGAGCCCGACGTCGAGGTCGACCTCGCGGCGCACGGAGGCCGGGTCACCGGGCGCGCCGTAGCGCAGGATCGCCCGGGCCGGCCGGTTCGGCAACGCCCGCAGCACCGGCTCGGCCGCGGTGTAGAGCCGGTCCGCGTCGGGGCCGTCGAGGTAGACGGCGACCTCGCCGCCGCCGAACTCGTTGCCCGACAGCTCGCCGGCGTCCAGGCCGGCCAGCGCGGCGGTGAGCCGCTCCTGCAGCTCGTAGACGGCGGCCCGCTCCTCGGCTGCCCCGAACGGGCCGCCCGTCAACGCGTAGCGGACGGTGACAGCGTCGGTCACTGCCGCATCACCTCCGCCGCACATGGTACGGCCATGGGCGAGCGCTCGGCCCGGCGTCGTTTCGACGCGGGCACTGCGTCCGTATGGATGAGACCGCCTCCGTGACGCCCTGCGAGGACGGCCCGCTGCTGCCGGCGTCGCTCGCCTCGACGTGGGGGATGCCGCGCGGGCGACCGGCGAGGGCGGCCGACACCGGCCCGCTGGGTGATCATCTGCCCGCGCAAACTTCGGTTAAGCATGAGATTTCGGGGAAGTCGCAGCTCATGACCTCCACGACCGACCGCGACGCCCTGCCCGCGGACCGGCCGGCCCGGGTCGCCGACATCGGCACCGGCGGCGGGGCGGCCGCCGTCGCGGTCGCCAAGCGACTCCCCGCGACGCGCCCGGCGGGGGCGAGCCGATGACGCTGACCGCCCTGAGCCCGGCCCAGGTCGCCCGGAGCGCGGCCGGGCTCACCCTGACCGTCGGCGTCGAGGAGGAGTTCCTCCTGCTCGACCCGGACTCGTGGCAGAACGCGCCGCTGGCCGCCGCCGCCCGCGACGCCCTGCCGGCCGACCTGCGCGAGCGCAGCCGGGTCGAGTTCCGGCGCAGCATGCTGGAGATGGTGAGCCCGGTCTGCACGCGACTGCGGCAGCTGTACCGCGCGCTGCGGCAGAACCGAGCCGCCGCCGCGGCCGCCGCCGAGTCCGTCGGCGCGCGGCTCGTCGCGGTCGGCGCGACCCCGGTCGGCGAGCCCGACCTTGAGGTCGCCGACACCCCCCGCTACCGCGCGATCGCCCGCCACTACGGCCCCATCGCCCACGACCCGGCCCTGTGCGGCTTCCACGTCCACGTCGGCGTGCCCGACCGTGACCTCGCCATCCAGGTGTGCACCGCGATCCGGCCCTGGCTGCCGGCGCTGCAGGCCCTCACCGCGAACTCCCCGTTCACCGCGGGCGCCGACACCGGCCACGCGAGCTGGCGCGGGATCGCCCTGGAGCGCTGGCCGAGCATCGGCCCGCCGCCGTACCTGGACTCGTCCGCCGACTACGAGCGCGTCGTCGGGGAACTGGTCGCGACCGGCGTGTTGCTCGACGCGTCGATGGTGCTGTGGTGGGCGCGGCCGTCGTCGCGCTACCCGACGGTGGAGATCCGCGTGGCCGACGTCGGCCCGACCGCCGCCGAGACCGTCGTCGTGGCCGGGCTCGCCCGCGCCGTGGTCGCCACCGCCATCGCCGGCATCGCCGCGGACCGGGAGCCCGTGGTGCCACCGGAGCACCTGCTGCGCGCCGCGCACTGGAACGCCGCCCGCGCGGGCCTCGGCGGGACCCTGCTCGACCTGCGCACCCACGCGCCCCGCCCGGCCTGGGACCTGATCGACGACCTCGTGGCGACCGTCGGCGACGCCCTGGACCGCCACGGCGACCGGCCCGACGTCGAGGCGGGCCTGGCCCACCTGCGCGAGCACGGCACCGGCGCCGACCGCCAGCGCCGCGCCGCCGCCGAGCACGGCCTGCCCGGCGCGCTCGCCGCGCTCGCGGAGGAGACGGTCAGCGGCTGACGTCGGCCGGCAGCAGGTGCACCACGGTGGGCGGGCGCTCCGACAGCGCCTGCACCCGCAGGTCGATCTCCTCGTCCGACCCGGTGAGCCGGCCGGTGTGCTGGCGCAGATGCTCGTCCCAGGTCGGCACCACGTAGACCTCGACCATCTCGCCGGCCACCTCCCCGGCGCGGAACAGGCCCCACTGCACGGCGCCGGTGCGCATCCGGGTGCGCCGCAGCGCGTCGGCCGAGGCCAGGAACTCCGGCTCGTTGCCGGGGGCGACGATGTACGTCACCTCGACCACGATCGGCCCGGCAAAGCGCTCCGGCTCGACGGTCAGCTGCGGCTGCGGCCACGGGCGGGCCGGTTCCCGGTTGAGATGCCGCGTCTCGATGAGCGGCCAGAACCGCACGGTCGCCGCGCCCGCCGCGGTGACGGCGGCCGCGGCCAGCAGCGCGGGCACCAGCCCGAAGCGCACGGCGAGCAGCCCCCAGGCGAGCGCGCCCACCGCCTGCCCGCCGAAGAACGCGCCCTGGTAGGCCCCGAGCCCGCGCGCCCGCACCCAGTGCGGCAGGAACAGCTGCAGCCCGGCGTTGATGTTGGACAGCACCGCCATCCACGCGAGCCCGGCGGGCACGAGCGCGAGCACGGCCACCGCCGGCACCCGCACCACGGACACCACGGCCAGCGCGACCGCGTAGACGAGACTGCCGCCCCAGAGCATCGCGTTGTCCGACAGCGCCGCCCGCAGCCGCGGCAGCACCGCCGCCCCGAGCACCGCGCCGGTGCCGAGCGCGGCCAGCAGCAGGCCGTAGCCGCCCGCGCCCATGTGCAGCCGCTGGCTGGCCACCAGCGGCAGCAGGGCCCACAGCGCGACGGCGGGGAGGATGAACAGCTCGACGCGCAAGAGGAACCGGCGCAGGGCGGGGGAATGGCGCACGTACCGGCCGCCGGCGCGCAGGGCGGCGAGGAACGGCTCCGGCAGCGCGTCATCCGGTGTCGGGTGCCGCCGCCACAGGAACAGTACGACGGCGAAGCCCAGGAACGTGGCGGCGTTGATGCCGAACACGGCGGCGACGCCGGTGTGGGCGATGAGGACCCCGGCCACGGCCGGCCCGACGGCCCGGGCCAGGTTCACGCTGATCGAGCCGAGCGCGGCGGCCGAGGGCAGCTGGGCGCGCGGCACCAGCTCCGGAATCATCGCCTGGTACGTCGGGTTGGTCATCGCGGTGCCGCAGCCGAGCGCGAAGGTGAGCGCCAGCAGCAGCGCCGGCGTCATCTGCCCGGCGATCGTCAGCCCGGTGAGCAGCACGCCGACCGCGAGCATGAACAGCTGCACCCAGATCAGCAGCCGGCGGCGGTCCAGCGAGTCGGCGAGCACCCCGGCGGGCAGCGCCAGCAGCACCACCGGCAGCGTGCCCGCGGTCTGCACGAGCGCGACGAGCACGGCCGCGCCCGGCTGGTCGACCAGCAGCCACTGCGCCCCGACCATCTGCATCCAGGTGCCGACCTGGCTGCCGAGCACGGCGAGCCACAGCACGCGGAACACGCCGATGCGCAGCGGGCTCCACGTCGAGGCGGGGACATTCGCGACGGTCGTCACCTCCCGCCGCTACCCGTGACCCGGGCCCGGAAACAACCGCCCGAGCTAGGTGGACAGGTCGTCGGGGGTGATGGCCAGGATGCCGTCGAGCCCGGCCAGGGCGGCGGTCAAGGGGGCCAGGTCCCGGTTGCCGGTCAGCGTCAGCAGGACCGCGACGACCGCGGGCTCCTCGTCACCGCGGGGCTGCTCGACGTGCAGCTCGGCGACCGTGAACCCGCGCTGCGTGCAGGCGGCGAGGGCGTTGCGCAGGACGCCGTGGCCGTCCAGGTAGGTGAGGCGCAGGCGCCAGGGGGCGTACTTCGAGCGCGGCAGGAGCGCCGCCAGCGGTGTGAAGGCGAGCAGGACCAGCAGGTGGCCGGCGGTCACGGCGATGGCCAGGACCCACAGGCCGGCGCCGGCGGCCATGCCGACCGCGGCGGTGAGCCAGATGACGGCGGCGGTGGTGAGACCCCGCACGGCGTCGCGGCGGACGAAGATGAGGCCGCCGCCGATGAAGCCGATGCCGGACACGATCTGGGCGGCGATGCGGGACGGGTCGAGGACCACGTGACCGCCGACGACGTCCGCGAAGCCGTACTTCGAGACCTGCATGATGAGGGCCGCGGCGAACCCGACGAGGGTGTGGGTGCGCAGCCCGGCGCTCTTCTGGCGGATCTCCCGCTCGAGGCCGACGATCGCCGACAGCAGGAGCGCGAGCCCGAGCTCGCCGAGTTGCATCCACCCCTGCGCCATCGAACAACCCTAGCCCCGGGGCGGGTGGCGCGCCGGAAACGGAGCAACCGTCCGGCACCTGAAGGAAGCCGTGCGGGAACCGATGAGTTCGCACGGCGCGGCTCGTCTCGACGGGCATGAGTGACGACACCGAGCGGCAGACGGCCGCGGGCAAGGTTCTCTGGCACTTCACGATGTCCCTCGACGGGTTCGTGGCCGGGCCGGACCACGACATGTCCTGGATGAGCGGCGACATGTCCTTCCGGCCGGGGCTGGTCGAGGAGTACGTCGAGACCACCGGCGCCGTGCTGGGCGGCCGGAGCGGGTGGGACGCGACCATCGACGAGGTGCGGCCGTACGGCGGCGCCTGGAAGGGCGCCCTGTTCGTGCTCACCCACCACCCCGAGGACGCGCGGCCCGCCGCCGACGTCACGTTCCTCAGCTGCGACGTCGCCGAGGCGGTGCGCATCGGGCTGGAGGCGGCCGGCGGCAAGAACCTGGAGGTCTTCTCCCCGACGATCGGGCGGCAGCTGCTCGAGCGCGGGCTCATCGACGAGATCGACATCCACATCGCGCCGGTGCTGCTCGGGCAGGGCATCCGGCTCTTCGACAATCCCGGCGGCCGGCCCGTGCGGCTGTCCGGAGTCGACGGGTCACGCACTGTCGTCAACGTCCGGTACCGCCCCGAGCGCCCGAGCTGATGCCCCCGTGGTGCGGGGCCTGTCCGACACCCGGGCGGGGCATTGCGGCCACGCGATTGATTGACACCACGCTCCGTGATGGCGACTCTGGGCGGACCAAGCCGTCCGTCACGTGCGCGAGGAGTCACCACAGGATGCCGTACCGTCACCGCCTGTGGATCGCCGCCGTGCTGACCCTCGCCGTGGCGGTCGCGGCCGGTCTGGGCTGGGCCACCCCGAGGGTCGCGGCCGAGATCCCCGCGGCCGCCGCGCTCGTCAACGGCGTCGCGGTCGTCGACGAGGCGACCGGCCGCCCGGTGCTCGGCCTGAGCCCGCTCACCGACGGCACCGTGATCGACCTGACCCGGCTGGCCGGCCACCGCCTCGCGCTGCGCGCGGACGACCACGCGGACGTCGCGGTGCCGACCGCGCCGGGTGAGTACACCGTGACGGACGACGGGGAGGCGATCCACTACTCGGTCACCACCGCGCCGGCCGCCCGCGCCCCGATCAGTGTGCTGTTCGTGGGCAACAGCCTGCTGGGCAGCTACACGAAGGCCACCGGCGAGAACACGCCCGCCCTGGTGCGCCGGCTCGCGGCCGCCGCCGGCCGGCCGATCGACGTCACCGAGGTCCTGCACTCCGGTTACACGCTGCGACAGACCTGGAACGACGGGCTGGTCGCGAGCGCGATCGGCGCAACGCAACGCTACGACTACGTTGTGCTGCAGGAGTACAGCACGCTGGTCGCCACGGACCCGGGGGCGGCGACGGACACGCTGCTGCACACGTACGCCCCGGCGCTGCGGCGCGTGCTGAAGCCCGGCGGCCGCGTGGTCCTGTTCAAGAACTGGGCGCTGGCCGACCCGGCCCCGTTCCCGTCCCGCGCCGCGGCGAAGGCCGCGATCGACGAGCACTACGCCGGCCTCTCCGCCGCGCTGGACCTGCCGAACCTGCTCGCCCCGATCGGCGACGAGTTCGAGACCGTCATCGCCGAGCGGGGCGCGTCCTACCTGATCGTCCCGGACGGCAAGCACCCGACCGACGCCGCGCGGTACCTGGACGCGGTGACGATCTTCGGCATCGTGTTCCAGGAGTCGCCCCGGGACCTGGCCGACCTGTACCTGCCGGCCGCGGAGGCGGCGCCGCTGCGCTCGGTGGCCGCCGCCGCGATCGGCTACTGAGACCGCCTCGTCCGCTGGGCGGGGTGGAAGGCGAACACGTAGGACTCGCCGCCGCCGGTCGCGCTCAGGGCGGTACCGTCGCCGGACCAACGGCAGCCGTTGAGCAGCCGGGCGTCGACCCGCGCCGACGCGCTCAGCTCGCCGGTGCGCACCTCCCACACGTGCAGGACGCCGCCGTGCCCGCCCGCCGCGATCCACTCGCCGTCCGGCGCGATCGCCACGGCGGCCGGCCAGTCGGTCAGCCCGAACAGCACCGTGCGCGGCTTGCCGGTGCGGGCGTCCCAGGTCCGCACGGTGCGGTCCCAGCCCGCGGTGGCCAGCCACGTCCCGTCGGGCGCCAGGGCGACGGCGGCCACGGCGTGCGCGTGGGCCCGGATGACCCGCCGGTTGCGGCCGGTAGCGACGTCGACGATCCGCAGCCGCCCGTCGGAACAGGCCAGCGCGAGCCATCGGCCGTCGGCGCCGAAGGCGAGGCCGTGCACCTGCTTGCAGTTGATGCGCACCTGGCACAGCACCTTGCCGGTCGCGACGTGCCAGACGACCACGACGGCATCGGCGATCGCGGCGAGCAGGCGCCCGTCCCGCGACACCGCCCGGGGCCGGGACGCGCGGCCCTCCGCGTCCGGCATCGTGCGCGGCGGGTCCCCGCCCGTGTCCCAGATCCGCACGGCGCCGTTCTCGCTGCCGGCGTACCAGGACCCGTCGGGCGCCGCGACCAGGGCCCGCACCGGCTCCGCCGCCTCCAGCGTGTGCACGGACTTGCCGGTGTCGACGTCGCGGACCTGCGTGCCCACCCAGACCCGGTCGGCCCCCGCGACCAGGCCCGCGATCCGCTCGGGCGCCTCGTCGCCGCCGGCCTCGGCGAGCAGGTCGGCCACGGCCCAGATCCGCACCGCCGGGTCCTGCACGGCGACCACGGCGAGCCAGTCGCCGGCGGGCCCGATGCGCACGCGGCTGAGCCCGAACCCGGGCACGCGCACCACCGCCCGGCAGCGGCCCGTGCGGCTGTCCCAGAGCCGCAGCGTCCGGTCGTGCGAGGTGCTGGCAAGCCAGCTGCCGTCGGGGGCGACCGCGACGTCGCTGACGGCGCCGGTGTGGCCGTGCAGCACCGCGCGCGGCTCGGCTCCGCCGACGTTCCACATCACGACCGTTCCCTCGCTCGTACCGGCGGCCAGCCACCCGCCGCCGGGCGCGACCGCGATGCGGCTCACGGTCGCGGCGGGCCCGCGCAGCAGCGCACGCGTGGCCCCGGAGCCGGTGTCGCGCAGCTCGACGCGCAGCCCGTTGTCGCGGTACGCCGCGGCGATCCAGCTCCCGTCGGGGGCGATCGCGGCGGCGTTGAGCGGCCACGGGTACCGCTGCGGCGCCAGCTCCCGGCCGGCCTGCAGGTCCCAGCGGTACACGCCGTCCCAGCGCGCGGCGGCGAGCCAGTCCCCGCCGGGCGCGACGGCCATCGACTGCGGCCAGTGGAACACCTCGGGCAGCTCGCCGCGGACCCGCCCGGAGTCCACGTCGACGAGCCGCACGACGCGGTCCTCGCCGACCCCGGCGAGCCACGTCCCGTCGGGCGCGACGGCGAGGCGGCTCAGGCCGGTCGGAGCGGCGGGCAGGGGCCGCCGGAGCCCGGTGGCGACGTCCCACACCTCCAGCGGCCGCCGGTTCCCGCCGACGGCGAGCCACGACCCGTCCGGCGCGAGCGCGACTCCGGTGATGGGCCCACCGGAGGCGATGACCCGGCGCGGGGCGGGCGACTCGGGCCGCCGGACCGTCTGGACGAGCCGGGCGCCGCCGCGCTCGTGCGCCGCGGCGAAGTCGTCGGCCGCCTCCCGCAGCTCCGGTACGGCCCGAGCCTGCCCGATCAGCGTGTCGGTGACCGAGTGCGCCGGCTCGAGCGGCTGCAGCAGGTGCGCGTGGCGGGCGAGCACCCCGCGCAGCGCCGCCGCCTCGGCCCAGTCGGAGCCCGCGAGCGCGGCCTCCGCGGCCGCCGGCCCGTCGCGCCGCACCAGCCCGTCGATCCACGCGAAGTCCACCCTGCGTTGACGGCGTTCCATGACGTTCCAGACGATCAAGGCCCGCGCGTGGTTGCCTGCTCAGGACCGTCGCGCAGGACACGGCGGCGATGCGGGGCTAAAGTGGCGATTTGTGCGTGGTTCGTTGCTCGTGCTCGGCCTGACCCTGGCGGTCGCGGCCGCCTGCGCCCCGGCGGGTGGCACCGGGGCGGACGCGCCGACCCCGACTCCGGCCGCGAACGTGAGCGCCTGCGCCGCGCCGATGCCGGGCACCAGCGTGGCGCCCGAGGACGTGCTCGACGCCACGAAGGCCCTGATGGGCACCCTCGACGAGGACCAGCGGCCGGCGCTGGCCAGCCCGGGGCTGTCGCTGGACTCGCTCAGCGCCGTGCAGCGCGCCGCCGTATTGGGCGTGCTCAAGGCGGGGCTGAGCGACCGCGACTACCGGCAGCTGGCCGGCGCCGGCATCGACGGGTATCGCATCCGCGTCCTCGGCACCCCCACCGCCGGCGGTGCCTGGACGGTGCAGGTCGGCGGCGTCGGCAGCGTGCTCGACTTCACGGTCAGCAACGGTGTCGTCACCACGTCGTGTTACGGCGCGGCCGGCTGGAGCTCCTGATCGGCCCGCGCCGCCTGGGCGTGTGGTGACGTCCGCTCGTCGTATCGGGTGAAACCGGGCATGAAGACCGTGCACAGGGCGACGGCGCCGGTGCAGAGCAGCCCGCCGGCCGCGATCGCGCCCCGCAGCCCGACCGCGCCCGCCATGAGCCCGGCGCGCATCTGACCGGCGGTCGGGCCGATCGAGTACGACAGCAGCTCGATCCCGGCCAGCCGCCCGCGCAGGTGGTCGGGGATGGTCTGGTTCCAGATCGTCGAGCGGAACAGCCCGCTGACCATGTCCGCCCCGCCCGCCACGATGAGCAGCGCGATCGCGATCCCGATGTTCGAGGCGAGCCCGAAACCGGCGACGGCCAGCCCCCACACCGCGGCCGCGATGAGCACCATGAGCCCGTGCCGGTGCACCCGCGAGGCCCACCCGCTCGTGAGCGAGACCAGCATCGCGCCGATGGGGATGCAGGCGTACAGCAACCCGAGCGCCCAGCGCGCGTGGAGCTCGTCGGCGATGAACGGGTACAGCGCGACCGGCATCGCCAGGAACATCGCCGCGATGTCGACGAAGTAGGTGCCCAGCAGCTCCGGGCGGGACCACGCGTACCGCGCCCCGCGCGCGATCCCGCGCAGGCTGGGGCGCTCGGCCTGGGCCGAGGGCGGCACCGGGCGCAGCGCCCACAGCAGCCCGATCGAGAGCAGGAACGTGAGCACGTCCACGGCGTAGGCCAGCCGGACGCCGGCCAGCGCGACCAGCACCCCGCCGACCGCCGGCCCGGCCACGGCGCCGATCTGCCAGCGCACGCTGGAGATCGCGTTCGCCGCGGTCTGCTCGTCGCGGGGCACCAGCCGCGGCGTCATCGCGTCGAGCGAGGGCCGCTGGAGCCCGTCGAGCGCGGCGACGGAGCCGGCGACGACGTACAACGGCCACACCGCCGGGCGCGGCATCATCGCGTTGACCAGCAGCCCCGCGGTGCACAGGGCCATCGCGAACTCGCAGATCAGCACCACTTTGCGCCGATCGGCCGCGTCGGCGATCGCCCCGCCCCAGAGACCGCTGAGCACCATCGGCACCAGCTCCACGATGCCGACCGCCCCGACCGCGACGTACGAGCCGGTCAGCTGCTTGAGCTGGAACGGCACCGCCACGATGGTGATGAAGCTGCCGAACATCGTGATCGCCCCGCTGGCCATGAGCAGCCGGAAGTCGCGGCGCCGCAGAGGCCGGAGGTCCATGCGCAGATGCCGAAGCCGTTTCAACACGGCGGGCAGCGTAACGACCGTCCGCCGCTTCGGCACCTGGTTTACCCTTTCGTGCCCGACGACCGCTGTCGTGGCGTGTGTCAGGGCCGCGCCTTGTCGGCGTGGTGCCGCTCGGTCGCCTCGTCAGCGTGGTGCCGCTGGGCCACGTCGTCTTTAGTGTGCTGTCGCTGGGCCACGTCTTTAGTGTGCTGTCGCTGGGTCGCGTCTTCAGCGTGCTGTCGCTGGGTCGCGTCTTCAGTGTGGTGTCGCTGGGTCGCGGCGGGCCTCGGGGCGCCTGTGTCCGCTGCCGGGCATAGGCTTTTCGGCATGGCTGACCCTGCGGCGAAGTGGACCGGCCGCGCGACGGCGTTCGCGGACAGCTACGCACACCTGTGCGCGCACACCGCCGGCCCCCTGCTCGAGGCCGCGGGCGCGGCTCCAGGCCGGACGCTGCTGGACGCGGGCACCGGCAGCGGCACGGTAGCCGCCCTGGCGATCGCCCGAGGCGCGAAGGTCACCGCGGCCGACGCCGAGCCGAGCATGGTAGCGCTGGCCACCGAGTCCGTACCCGAGGCGGACGTGCGCCTCGGCCGCCTGCCCGACCTGCCGTTCTCCGACGCCACCTTCGACGCCGTGGTCGCCAATTTCGTCGTCAACCACGTCCCCGACCCGGCCGCCGCCGTCGCCGACCTGGCCCGGGTCACCAAACCGGGCGGCCGCGTGGCGATCACCGTCTGGCCCCGCCCGGCCCCGCCCCTGCAGCAGCTGTGGAACGACGTCCTGGCCGCACTCGACATCGAGCCCGCCCCGTCGATCGTCCCCGAGCCCCTGAACTTCCCCCGCACTCCCGCCGGCGTCGCGGCCCTGCTGTCGAAGGCAGGCCTGCGCAAGATGTCCAGCGAAACCATCGAGTGGAGCCACCACACCGACCTGGAGTCGTGGTGGATCGGCCCCGCCAACGGCATGGGCGCCCTGGGCGAGGCCCTGGCCGGCCGCGACGAGCAGACCCGGACGAGGGCCCGCCACGAGTACGAGCGGCTGGCGGCCCCCTTCCTGAACAACGGCGACCTGATCCTGCCGACCGCCGCGCTGCTGGCCTGGGGCGAGCGGTAGCCCGGCCCAACGCCAACGTCTCGAAGCGGCCGCACGGTACCCGCCGCCAGCTGCGACCGCGGCAAGAGCGAATGCCATCCGGACCTCGTGCCCGCGCGCGGCCTTGCGGATCGGTCGCCTGAACGAGATCCGGACGCCGTGGCGGGGGAGCGGACTCTACTGAACCGCACGTCGGTCACGACCTGTTGGATATTGCGATGGTCTCGGCTTAGCACTCTGACGCGCGGCCGTGCTCTGTCGCGAGCGGGCCGTTGCGATGGTCGGCTGTCGCGATGGTCTCGCGCCCAGGGCGTCGACGCGTTGGCGTGATCTGTCGCGGCTCGGGGCGGTGCGATGGTTGTGCGTGTCCGGCGCCGGATACGGTCGCGGCATGAGCGAGTTCTATCCGGACGTCGTGGCCGCGGGCGGTCTCGCGGAGCTGCTGCGTGAGCACGGCCTGGACGCCGTCGCGGACGAGCGCAACCCGCTGCACCGCGCGACGGTCGTGACGCCTGTCGGGCATCGCAACGGCCTCGAGGTCAGCGCCTTCCAGCACGAGCGCAAGTTCTCCGTCGTCGGCGGGGAGGCACACCAGCACCTGCCGCTCGTCTCCGGCTACACCCACGACCTGCGCGAGGTAGCCGTGGTCGCCGAGGCCTGGCGCGATGGTCTACCGCTGTCCGGCATCTGCGAGCGCGCCCCCTTCATGGAGCCCACCGGCCGTTTCGAGGTGCCGGACGGCGACCCGGTGGCCCTGGCCGAGTCCGAGTGGCAGGCGGTGCGCACCGAGATGGCCGGCGCCGGCCTGCCCCGCCTCCGCCTGATCACCGAGGCGGCCTACGCGGCACCCGCACTGCGGCGCCTGTACCCATACACCAGTCACTGGGTCCTGAAGTTCTCATCCACCACCCGCCCTTTCCTGCGCGACGTGGGCCTGAGCCTGTGGGCCGAGGCCGAGGACGCCTTCGTGGTCCGTTCCCGCTACCTGGGCGACGTGATCGGCGAGAGCACGACCGCGGAGGACGCCGTGGCGATCGCCGTCCGCCAGCTCCCGCCCGACCTGGGCCTGGTCACCGCCGGCACCGAGTAGACCGGCCCTCGCCCACCCAGCCCACGGACTCGCCCACGATCGACGGCTCCGACCACCGCGCCCCGGCACCGCGGTGTGCGCGGTGCTCGCCGGAGCCGCGGGCCGACGTCGGCGTGCGGCGGCATCGTGGTGCGCGCCGGGCGTCCGGACCGCGAGCAGGTAGGCATGCTGGTCAGGTCGTCATCCCGCCGCCCGGCAGTCCTGTCGGTGTGCGTCGGTGCGCCTCGGCGCGGTGGTGTGCGTGGTGCCAGTCGGTTACGCGGGGCGGTGTGCATGGTGCTGGGCGGCCACGCGTGGTGGTGTGCGTTCTTGCTGGGCGGCCACGCGCGGTGGTGTGCGTTCTTGCCGGGCGGGCGCGCGTGGTGGTGGAGCGGTGGCCGGGTGGAGTTCACCTGAGGAACTCGTGCACCATCGGGGCGATCCAGTCGGCGCGCTGCGGCACCGTCGTGTGGGTCGTGCCGGGCAGGATCGCCAGGCGGCAGGTGGGCAGGCCGGTCAGGTCGCCCGCGACGCCGCCGCCGAGCAGGCGAAACAGCTCCACCGCGTGCTCGGGCTGGATGATGTCCGAGTCGGCGAGGACGACCATCGTCGGGGCTGCCAGCGCGCGGATCTGCTCCGGTGTCCACTGCGGCAGGTCGGCGTCGAGGACCTTCATCTTCGTCACCAGGTTGGCCCAGCCGGCCGGCTCCGGAGCGGTGTGCACGTATTCCTCGTGGAACTCCGACCCGTGCAGGTGCTCCGGCTGCAGGTCCGCGATGCCGTCGAGCAGCCCCGGGTGTATCCCGCCGTTGTGGAAGCTCATGGACGCCAGCACCAGCCGGCCGACGCGATCGGGGTGGTCGGTCCCGAGGCGCAGGGCTACGGCGCCGCCCATGCTCCAGCCGAGCACGTCGGCCCGCTCCACCCCGAGGCGGTCGAGCAGTTCGACGATGTCGGCGGCGAAGTGCTCGACGGTCAGCGGCCGATCGATGTCGGGGGTGCGGCCGTGGGCCTGCAGCTCGACCGCGATCACGCGGCGGGACTTGGCCAGCAGCGGCAGCAGCGAGCCGAACGAGGTGCCGATGCCGGAGAGCGCGCCGTGCACGAGCACGAGCGGGCGGGTGTCGAGGGGGCCGTGGTCTTCGAAGTACATCTCCATGCCCACACCATCGCCGAGCGCGCTTACGGTCTCCTTCACATCCGCTTTCGGCAGGGTCCGGTTGAGGCCGCCTCTAGCCAGCGGGGAGCGGCTGCCGGCATGCGCGTGGCCGGGATGCTGGGAGGACGTCGAGTCGCGGGCCGATCGCACGGTCACACGTGAGCGGCGAATCGTCCGCCGGTCGGCGCACGGCTACGGAGCGCAAGTCGCGTCGCGGCAGTCGTCCTGCCAAAGCCCAGACGATCATCAAGCCGTGTGACCAGGGAGTATCCGTGCCTGTAGAACGGCCGACAGACACGATTTGGATGTCGGGCGAGGAGCGGGTAACGTACGTCCTCGGCAGGGACACGGACGAAGACCGCGGGTCACGAAAGTGAGCCGCAGCGGACGTTCTGCCGACAGCCTACGACACTCGGCCGGGTATCCGGAAGAGTTGTTGTGCGCTCGTGGAA